>DASYZC010000381.1:0-8190 GCA_035949735.1 Candidatus Acidiferrales bacterium
CGGATCGCGCGGGTTTACGCCAGCCGGAAGATACGCCTCGCGGAATTTGTTTATGCTGACCTTTCCGACGAGGATCCCTTTATCGGGCGAGAGCGTTTGGCTTGGCGTCATCGAGGAATCGAAATTGCCGTAGGAAAGAACCGCGGCGCGGAAGCCGGTATAGCCGTGGCGATCGCGCATGCGAAGCAGCGTGGCTGCTGTCAGAGTGGCGCCGGCCGATTCGCCGCCGATCGAGAGCACATCCGTGCCGAACTCCGACTTGGCATTCTTGGTGAGCCAAACGGCGACGGATTCGCAGTCGTCCCATGGCGCGGGATAGGGATTTTCGGGCGCGAGACGGTACTCGACGCTGGCGCAAGCCATGCCCGTGCTCTGCACGATGCGTTCGAGCATGGGATCCTGGCCTTCGGCAGAGCCAAAGACCAAACCACCCCCATGAATATGGATGTAGACGCCCTTCGCGCGTTCCGGTGCAATCACGCGGACTGGAACCTTGTGGCCGCCTTTGCCATCAATTTGGATGATGCGCGCGCGCGCGGACTTTTCGGGCGGCGGAAATGGGCCCCTGCCGGCGGCGGTGGCGGCGCGAAAGGCCGGCGCGCCGATGTCCCACCAATCGGGACCAGCAGACATCGCTTTACGGAAGGCTTCATTCGCCGCGAGAGTCTCCGCGGAGATTGCCTGCGGTTTGAATACCGAGGGGTCAAAGAGGCTGCTCTTGGCAGGGCTTGCTTCGCTCATTTTCATTGCCTCCGAATCGTCGTTTCGTCGTCGCGGAGTATATCACTCGGTGAATCTGGTTCAACTGCCGCGCCAGCATTAGCGGGACGCGCTTCCGCAGCGATCAGTGATGCTCGGGGTGAGCGGCGATCAGGCCCTTGTCGTACATTGCGGCGTAATTCAAATACTGGCTCGCGGGATCGTGGGGATAGCTGATCTCAACTTTCTCGATGGCGCCCGTTTGGCTGAACCGGGCCGTGAGGCGCGAATTGATGCCCGCCCAGTAGCTTGGCAGGCCGAGCTTTTCGAAGCGAGCGCGTACCTGATCGCGCAGGGCAGGGTCGAAGTGCGAGCCGTACTTATCCACAAGAGCTTTGATTGCGGCGTAATCGCCTTCGGCTTTAATGCGCATTAGTTCAGCGAGCAACATGCCGACGCCCTTGCGCATCTTGGCGTAGTCCTTCACACGAATGTAGGTTTTGCCGTTGCGTTGGAACTGCTCGATGCCGCCGGTTTTATCCATGATGTAGTAGGCGATTAGCGCGCGGTCGCGATCATGGTCTTCTTCGAGCGTGTCGCCCGCTGGAATGCGTCGCAATTGCGTGAGCGCAACTCGGGCTGCGGAATCATACATGGCCTTGGCAACTTCGTTCTGATCGGTGACGAGGCCGAGTTCCTTCAATTTCGGGTCCCACACATTCCACAAGGCCATCAGGTCGGCGCGGCCTTCTTCGAGGGTGGAAAAATATTCCTTCAGCTCGGGCTCGGCGCCGTGGATGAGCCTGGAGCTCAGTTTGCCCGAGCCGTGGCCGATGACTTCATGGAGCGCGGTCATCAACTCATCAGCCTTGTCGCCATACTTTTTGTCGCGGGCGATTTCTTCGGGCGAAGAGGCGAACTCGTTGAGGATGGCATCCCCGCTGGCCGCGTCCAGAGTGCGGCTGCTGCCGGTGAAGAGAAAATTCTTGGTGCCGTATTTCTCGTGAATCTGATTTTCGTTGGGCAGGTTGTCGCCGATGGTGTTGACTTCAAAGTCGCCGGTTTCGATCAGCGTTTCAACGGCCTTTACGACCGGAGGCTTGAAGGAGGTCTTTTTGTACTTGGCGTCCCAGGGAGCCTTCTGCTCGAAGTAGTTCGCGTTGTTGGCGAGTTTGAGCATGGTATCGGTGACCGGCTGGTCGGTGATAGTCACGAAACCTTGCGAGCTGCCTTTCGCGCCGCGCGCGTCGCGGTATATCTCGACAAACCCGTTTGAAAAATCAACGGTGGCGTTGTTCTGCACCCAGTCGGCGTCAAATTTCAGCCAATCGTTGGGATCGCCGGTTTGATAGTAGCGAATCAGGTCAGCGATTACCTGAGCCTGCTGCGGATCGGCAAATGCGCGGGCTTTATCGAAGCATTCGTTTGCTCTCTTCAGAAACGTGGCATAGAGACCGGGAAGAACGGAGTGGTCCGGCGTGCCGGCGCGGTAAACCTGTTCGCGAAGGCTGCCGTTCGCACCCCGTACCACGCGTGAATTCAGCGGATGCTCGTCGTGAAAATTTTTGAGGTCGGCGAGAGAAAGCCCGGGATAAAAGGTGTTCGAGCTGGCCTGCACAATATCCATGCCCGGCTTGGGACTCTTCGCCGTGATCATGGGCTCGAAATTGGGATCGAAAAGCGACGCGTGGATCTCGCTCAGCTCCTTCTCCAGTTGAGCGCTTGTAGCGATCGCACGCAGATCAGCATAACGCGACTTGAATGCGCCGTTCTTTTGGGCGGTCAGCGCTGCCGCTTTCAATTCCTCGGCTGTGAAGGCCGGCAAGAACTTCCGCGAAGTTTGCAAGTTGTGGTTTCCGCGGTTGGCCCAGAAAAGCTCGGTGAACTCGGTGATCTGAGCCATCGAATGAGGATCGATTCCAACTGGGTGCGCGACGATCTCCTCAAGGAGGCGCTTTTCGCGCAGGCCGTAGCTCGAAAGCTGGTCGTAAATGATCGGATCAATGGCGATGGAGGCTTGCGTGAGCCAGTAGGCGAGCGATTGCTGCTTCGGCGAGAGCGATTGGAAACTGTTGGCCTTCACGACGATAAAGCCGGTGTCGCCCGCCCGCGCAATGAGTGGGCCTTTCGCGGAAGGCTTTCCATTTTGGGCAAACGCCGGCGCAACAATCACCGCAAAGCAAAGCAGAGCTGCAAGTCTTGATTTCATGACCAACCCCCGAGCGGCTACCTTACATAGGTTAGGGATAGTACCGCAAGAGTTGGCGGCTCGCATCGAAAGTGAATGGAGAGCTATGCGGGTTGAATGGGCAGAGTCCGAGGATACGAAAAAATCTTTACACGAGGGCCTCGAACAACGCAAGTACCTGTTGGTGTAAAGAAAAATCGTCTACGGTGACGGGGCGATCGGGGCGTCATTCTGAGCGGAGTGCGCCGGTTCTTGCTCCCCGTCGCGATTCTTGCGACGGCTGGCGCACGTAGTCGAAGAACCTCTCTTCGACTTAGCTCGAGGCACCATTTTCAATCCCTCCGGCTCGTTTGGTCTAGCGCTGCGTGGCGACGGCACCACTATACATAGACGGCTTCGACACAGGGAGCCAAAGATTTTGTGGTGAGGTCGCGAATTCTTCTTGACAACATTTTGACAACCCACGATACTGCGCACCCAGATTCGGCAAAACGTGATCGATCGTCGTCCCAACGCCGACGGTCGTCACGACATACCGGACCGAGTTCGGAACACCAAAGCGACGCGAGGGAATCTGCACCGCGCCGGGTTAGGGCGCGCTTAGCAGTGCTTTTCGTTTTTTTTTGTTCAGCAGGTTCGTTCCGGGGTAGGGCGATACTGCTGGGCTCGCTTTAAAATTCTTCTTCCATCGTGTGTATCTACCCGATACACGCAAACGACATTCCGGGTTCCGTTTGGGAGGAGTAAAATAAGTAGATGCTCCCAGCCGGCGCCCCGGCCAACTATTCGGCGGCAGGACTGCCGGCGCGGAGGCAGAGATGGCAGAGACACGAACGGCTTTGAATATCCCCATGCAAACCGAAAAGATCGCACGGCGAGCTAGCGGACTGGATTTCCAGCGGCGCTTTACAGACGGCAAGGTGTCCCCATTCGACAAGGTTGAATGGGAGCGGCGCACAGCCCTCATCGGAAATGACAAAGGGCAGGTGATTTTCCGGCAGGAGAACGTGGAAGTTCCCAAGTCGTGGTCGCAGACGGCGACCAATATTGTTACCTCTAAATATTTTCACGGGAAGCCGAACTCGCCCGAGCGCGAGACCTCAGTGCGCCAGCTCATCAGCCGCGTGGCGGACACGATCGTGCGATGGGGACAAGAGGGCGGCTATTTTGCGACGGCGGAATCCAAGGATTCGTTCCGCGATGAGCTGACGCATCTGCTGGTCGAACAGAAGATGGCGTTCAATTCGCCGGTGTGGTTCAACGTGGGCGTGCAAGCGAAGCCGCAGTGTTCCGCGTGCTTCATCAATTCCGTCCAGGACAACATGGAATCGATCATGAACCTCGCAAAGACGGAAGGGATGCTCTTCAAGTGGGGCTCCGGGACGGGAACGAATTTCTCGTCGCTGCGCGGAAGTAAGGAGTCGCTTTCGGGAGGCGGGATTGCCTCGGGGCCGGTGAGCTTCATGAAGGGCTTCGACGCATTCGCGGGCGTGATCAAGAGCGGTGGGAAGACGCGCCGCGCGGCGAAGATGGTGATCCTGAATGTGGATCATCCAGATATCGTGGAATTCATCGAATCGAAGACGAAGGAAGAGCGCAAGGCGCACGTCCTGATCGAGCAGGGATACGACTCGGCAATCGACGGCGATGCCTATTCGTCCGTCTTCTTTCAGAATGCAAACCATTCGGTGCGTGTTACGGACGACTTCATGCGCGCCATAGAAGAAGACCGCGACTGGTGGACCCGCAATGTGACGGACGGCGAGCCGGTGGATCAGTACCGCGCGCGCGAATTGATGAAGATGATGGCCGAATCCGCCTGGAAGTGCGGCGATCCGGGCATGCAGTACGATACGACGATCAACCGCTGGCACACGTCCAAAGCGACGGACCGCATTTACGCGTCGAACCCGTGCTCGGAGTATATGTTCCTAGACGACACGGCTTGCAACTTGGCTTCCTTGAATCTTTTGAAGTTCCTCGGAGCGAACGGGCAATTCGATACCGAAGGATTTCGCCATGCGGTGGATGTAACGATCACGGCCCAGGAAATTTTGGTCGACAACGCGAGTTATCCGACCGAGAAGATCAGGATCAATTCGCACGATTACCGTCCGCTAGGCATTGGCTACGCGAATTTGGGAGCGCTGTTGATGTCCATGGCGTTGCCTTACGACTCCGATGGCGGCCGCGATGTCTGCGGCGTGATTACAGCGCTTATGACGGGTGAATCCTACGCGCAGTCGGCGCGCATCGCCGAGCGCATGGGCCCGTTTGGCGGTTATCCGCGCAACCGCGAGTCCATGCTGGATGTGATTCGGATGCATCGCGATTCGCTGCGGCCGATCAAAGAGGAGAATGTGCAGCCGTCTCTGCTGCGGGCAGCGCAGGAATCCTGGGATGCGGCGCTCGAACTGGGCGAAAAGTTCGGGTACAAGAATTCGCAGGTTTCAGTGCTGGCTCCGACGGGCACGATCGGCTTCATGATGGATTGCGATACCACGGGCATCGAGCCCGATCTTGCTCTGGTGAAACAGAAGAGGCTGGTGGGCGGCGGCGTAATCAAGATCGTCAACAACACGGTGCCCCAGGCGCTGATGAAGCTCGGATATCCGCCGGAGCAGGTGGCGCAGATCGTGGATTACATTGACGCGCAGGGAAAAATCGAAGGCGCTCCGGGGCTCAGGCCCGAGCACCTGCCGGTATTCGATTGCTCGCTGGCGCCGATGGGCGGCGGACGGTCCATTTCCTGGCGCGGCCATTTGCGCATGATGGCGGCGGCACAGCCGTTCCTTTCAGGTGCGATCAGCAAGACGATCAATATGCCGGAGGAATCGACCGTAGAAGACATCATCGAGGCCTATACCGAATCGTGGAAATTCGGCCTGAAGGCCGTCGCGATCTACCGCGATAACTCGAAACGTTCACAACCACTTTCCGCAGCCGGGAAGAAGGAAGACGAAAAAGCTGCCGCGCCCGCCAAGGTTGCCGTTATGCCTGCACCGTCCGCGCTGCAAGCATCTTTTCAGGCGCCGCCTCAACCGGCGGTCCCCGGGCCTGAGCAGCAGGAGCTTTTCGTGCGCGCGCGGCGCGAAAAGCTGCCTGCGGAGCGAAAATCCATCACCCACAAGTTCTCGGTCGGTGGACACGAGGGCTATATCACTGTCGGGATGTACGATGATGGGAAGCCCGGCGAAATCTTCATCAAGATGGCGAAGGAAGGCTCCACGCTTTCTGGCATCATGGACGCCTTCGCGCTTTCCGTTTCGATTTCGCTGCAATATGGCGTTCCGTTGCGCGCACTGGTGGATAAATTCTGCAATTCGCGCTTCGAGCCGTCCGGGTACACGGGCAATCCGAAGATTCGCTACGCGAAGTCGGTCGTCGATTACATCGGACGGTGGCTCGGCGGAAAATTCATATCGCCGGACTATCTGGATCACGATGTTTCCGCATCGGAAACCGGGACGGAATCCGCGGGAACCGCTAGTGTCGCGACGGCGCCTGGTCCTTTTGCGGTGCCCGGTGCAGTCGAGGAAACCACAACGCGTCCTCGCGCGGCGATCGAGGATGCGCCCTACTGTTCCGAGTGCGGCATGCTGATGACCCCGAACGGAAGCTGCTACAAGTGCTCCAACTGCGGGTCAACCTCCGGCTGCAGCTAGAGCATCAACTCTCCTTAGATATAAGAGAGGGCGCCTCCGCGGCGCCCTTTTTTATTGGCACCTCTCCGGCGTGAATCCCCAAGTCCACAGGCACTACTTGACATTTCTCAATCTCCTTCGTGCTAGCGTGAGTCGTGGGCGTCTTTTGCCACGGAAAGGAGGAAGCATGGACACGTCAAGCGCAATGACAGGCCAGGCAATGCGCCATAGGATCGGGATCGCGGCGCGGCGGCTGCGCTTTCCGATCGAGTCTCGCCAGCCATCAACCACCCCTCGCGGATCGCATTTCTGCTCGCAACTGCTGCCGAGTAGAATCCCGCGTAACTCACTGAAAACGAACGACGGCGCATCCTTCTACCCGTCACAAAAACCGGAGGCAGAAGAGGTTTGCGGCTTGACAATGGCGAGACCGGACATATACGGTACTCGTTTGCGTTATGGCTTCAGGAGCGGACTGCACGGGTGAGCTTCAGCGACCACGCGTCTGGATTCCGTAGTCAGTTTTCACCAAATAGAGAGAGGAAAGCGAATGCCTCATAAGCTGCAAAATATACTTGCACGCGTTCCGAGCGACATCGAGATTGCGCAGGCCGCCACAACCATCCCGATCGACAAAATTGCCGCCGAAGCAGGCATTCTGCCGGACGAATTGGAGCTTTACGGCAAGAACAAGGCCAAAGTGCGCCTCTCGGTTCGCGATCGCCTGAAGAATACTCCCAATGGAAAATACATTGTGGTGACGGCCATCACGCCCACGCCGCTCGGCGAAGGTAAAACCACCACGACGGTAGGATTGAGCCAGGCGTTGGGAGCGCATCTTGGCAAGAAGGTGTTTACGTGCGTGCGGCAGCCAAGCCAGGGTCCGACGTTCGGCATTAAGGGCGGTGCCGCCGGCGGCGGATACAGCCAGATCATTCCCATGGAGGAATTCAACCTCCACCTCACGGGCGACATTCACGCGATCACGGCCGCGAACAATTTGCTGGCCGCGGCGATCGATACGCGCTGGTTTCACGAAAAATCGCAAAGTGACGAGGCACTTTTCGAGCGGCTTTGTCCGCCCGCGAAGGACGGCAGCCGGCGATTTTCTCCGGTGATGCTCCGGCGGCTGCAAAAGCTCGGTATTTCGAAAACCAATCCCAGCGAACTCACGTCCGAGGAACGCAGCCGATTTGCGCGACTGGATATCGATCCGGACAGCATCACGTGGCGCCGGGTGACGGACACGAACGACCGCATGTTGCGCCAGATCACAATCGGGCAAGGGCCAGAGGAAAAAGGCGTGACACGCGTAACCGGATACGACATTTCCGTGGCCAGCGAAATCATGGCGATTTTGGCGCTGGCAACCAGCCTCGCCGACATGCGCGAGCGGCTGGGTGCCATGGTGATCGGCACGAACAAGGCCGGCGAGGCAATCACCGCGGACGATATCGGCGTGGGCGGCGCGCTAACGGTGCTGATGAAAGACGCGATCTTCCCCAATTTGATGCAAACGCTGGAAGGAACGCCCGCATTCGTCCACGCGGGGCCGTTCGCGAATATTGCGCACGGCAATTCGTCGATTGTGGCGGATCAGGTGGCGCTGAAACTTGTGGGGCCCGACGGCTACGTGATCACGGAATCCGGCTTCGGCGC
>DASYZC010000382.1:0-1815 GCA_035949735.1 Candidatus Acidiferrales bacterium
CATAACCTCCCCACCAAGCGTTGCGGTGAAACGAGAGAAAGTCACCTGCCGTCTGGTCTGTCGTGCCCCTTGGTGGTGCGGAGCCATTCGACCAGCTCAGAGCCAAAAAATCTCGATTGTTTCCTTTCCTACCCCTATTGACTTCTGCATAAATAATGGAACAATATAGATGTTCTGGTTTTTCCGCGCAATGGTGTATGCCTCGACCCAAGGGAAGCGCCGATCTATTGGAAGATCGGAGACGGCGAGCATTGGCGTTGCTGGATCGCGGCTATTCGCTGCATGAGGTGGGGCGGCGCATTGGTTGCGGCGCGAATTCCGTGATGCGCTGGCGCAATGCGCGCCGCCGCGGTGGCGAAGGCGCCTTACGGGTGCGGTTTTCTCCGGGACGTCCATTGAAGTTGAAACAAGCCGAGCGTAAACGTTTGGTGCGTCTTCTGGTGAAAGGGCCGCTGGCGCAGGGCTACCAGACCAACTTGTGGACCACGGCCAGAATCGCCGCGCTGATTGAACAAGAATTTGGCGTCCACTACCATCCGGATCACATTGGCCGCTTGATGCACGATCTCGGGTGGAGTCCGCAAAAGCCGGAACGGCGTGCCCTGGAACGGGACGAACAAGCCATCGAACGCTGGAAGCAAAAGGACTGGCCGCGCATAAAAAAAACGCCCGGCGGCTGGGCGCCCACATCGTCTTCGCCGACGAGTCGGGCTTCATGCTGATTCCCAATGTCGTGCGCACCTGGGCGCCGCAAGGCCAAACACCGATTCATCGCCATCGCCAGAGCCGGCGCGACAAGATCAGCGTGATCTCCGGCATTTCCCTCAGCCCGCGTCATCAGCGGCTCGGTCTCTACTACCTGCTCTTCTACGACAACATCGGGCAAGAGGAGGTTTGCCTGTTCCTGCGCGAGTTATTGCGGCACTTGCCCGGACCGCTCATCGTGCTGCTGGACAACTCTTCGACTCACAAGGGTCAACCCGTCGAGCAGCTTCGGCAACACCATCCCCGCCTGTATATGGAGTACTTTCCATCCTATGCGCCCGAACTGAATCCCGACGAAGGCGTCTGGGCACAGGCCAAACTGCAACTGGCCAACAGTTGTCCGCACGACGTGGAAGAACTGGTCGAAGACATCGAGCGCTCTATCGATAGCATTCGTTCATCGCCGGAAAAACTCCGTGGCTGCGTCTTGCAATCCGAACTGCCTCCTTTCTTGCGCTAGGCCGTTCCATTATTTATGCAGAGATCAATAATGCCATCCCTCTGAATCCATCGCTCCGTTTTTGTGATCGAATTGCCATCACGAGTAGCGTCACAAGATTGCTCTCACCACGCCACCATCGACCCGCAACGCCGCACCGTTTGTCGCGGAGGACAGTTCTCCCGCCATATAGGTGACCATCGCAGCTACTTCGTCAACCGTAGCGAAGCGCTTCAACAGAGATGACGGCCGCGCGCGCTCGAAGAATTCCCTCTCGACCTCTTCTTTTGACTTCTTCTGTTGCTTTGCCATCGCGTCCACAAACCCAGCCACACCTTCCGATTCCGTGGGTCCGGCGAGGACGCTGTTCACGGTGACGCTGCTTCCACCTACCGATTCAGCCATTCCGCGCGCAATGGCAACTTGTGCCGTTTTGGTCATCCCGTAATGGACCATTTCCGCGGGAATCTGCACGGCAGATTCGCTGGAGATGAAGAGGATGCGGCCCCAATTCCGCTTGAGCATTTCCGCAAGATAGTGCCGGGACAAACGCACCCCGCTCATGACATTGATTTCGAAGAAGCGATACCAGTCCGAGTCTGAAATCTCGG
>DASYZC010000383.1:0-2704 GCA_035949735.1 Candidatus Acidiferrales bacterium
CTCCTTCTGAATCGCTTTCATCTGCTCGCGCAGCAAAAATTCACGCTGGCTCTGGTTCACTTGCTCCTGCACCTGGTCGTGAATCTTGCTTCGGAGCTCCAGCACTTCCTTTTCCTTGGAAAGTTCATTGCTGAGCGTTTCCAAACGCTTGCGAACGCTGAATGTCTCCAGCAGTTCTTGGCGAACCATCGTGTTGAGTGACGGAAGCGTCGAAGCGACGAAATCCGCCAGCCGCGCGGGCGAATCGATGTTGCTGGCTTCGGTCTGAAGATCGTCGGAAAGCTGCGGCGAACGCGCCACTACCTCCTTGAATAATTCGAGTACATTGCGCTCGAGCGCCGTCAGTTCCGCGTCGCGTTGATTTTCCAAGTCGGGCTGCGCCTCCACGCGCGCCCGCAAGAAGGGTTTCAACCCGATCACTTCGAGCACACGAATTCGCTCCAGCCCCTCCAGGAACGCCACCACATTGCCGTTGGGCATCCGCACCATCTTGTGAACCTTGGCGAGCGTGCCCACGCCGTGAAGGTCGGACCCTGTCGGAATCTCGACTCGCGGATCGAGCTGCGCCACCACGCCCAGAAGCTTTTCCGGCCCTTCCAGTGATTCCAACAGGGCCAGCGAACTCTCGCGCCCAACTGGTAGCGGCATCACCGCGCCTGGAAACAAAACCGTGTCTCGCACCGGGAGAATGGCCAACTCGCCGGGAACAACTCTTGTTGTCGCCACTTTGACCCCCTAAGGGCTATTTCGCCGGAGCGGGCTGAACCGCCTCCCACCTCAAACTAATCGGCTGCCAACAAACTTAGATGCACAGCAAAGCAAGAAAGATTTATCTCATTTCACAACGTATTATCAGGAGAGATGAGTATGATACACTCATAAACTAGAAATATCAACGACCCCTTCGCACTCTTTATAAGTTACTAATTAAAATCCACTTATCCATTGGCTAGCTCCCGCACCAGCCGGATAGCCTCTTCGCGATCGTTCACTGTTCCGTCTAACTGGGCTTCTTCAACCCGATCCAAAATCGCTTTGAATTGCGGCCCAGGCTTCAGTCCTAGTCCTATCAGATCATCCCCGTCCAGCAGCCGAGGGGGTCGGACCTGCTCGGGCGGGGTCTCCTTCAAAAAGCGCCGAACGAACTCATAGTTGTCCAGATGTCCGTGGCTCGAAAGGCAGTCCAAGCGGTGCAATTGCAGATGCTCTTCAAATCGCGGCAGGCGCACAAACCGCTTGAGCGTGGCGGGCTTCATCTGGAGAACATCCTTGAACCGCATGTGATTGGCCACCAGCGCCGCGATCTGAGCGGTGTCGTCGTTCGAAAACCGCAGGCGGCGGCACATTTCTTCCGTCATTCGTGTGCCGATTTCCGCGTGCTCATTAAAACGTATCCGGTCACCCGGCCCGGAAGGCGCAGTAAAGGTCGAGGGCTTACCGACATCGTGCAACAGCACGCCCCACGCCAATGTGCGCGGGCAGTCGGCGGGCAGTCCTTCAATCATCATCAGAGTGTGCGTCCAAACATCTCCTTCCGGATGGTATTCCGGCGGCTGCTCAACACCTTTCATTCGGGCAACTTCGGGCAAGAGCTCGGGCAGTAGGCGGGTTTCGTCCAGAAACTCGAACGCCCGGCGCGCCGCGCCTTCGGTGAGCAGTTTGGTGAGTTCATCGCGAAGCCGCTCAGGAGAAACCTGATGAATCTGCGACGCCAGCTTCTGGATGGCGCTGAAAGTATTGCCCTCGATCGCGTACCGAAATCGCGCCGCGAAACGCACGGCGCGAACCATTCGCAGCTTGTCCTCCGCGAAACGGTCCATCGGCCGCCCGATCGCGCGAATGATTCCGGAGCGCAAGTCGTCCCGGCCACCGACGAAATCGAGCACTTCCTCCGTCTCCGGATTCAGAAGGAGAGCGTTCACCGTGAAATCGCGCCGCTTCACATCTTCTTGCGGCGACTTCGCATACATCACGTGATCCGGATGGCGCCCATCGGAGTAACCCACGTCCGAGCGAAACGTAGCGACCTCCACTTGCAGCCCGCCGCTTCCCTCGGAATTTTCTGTAACCACGATCACGCCGAATTTCGCGCCCACTGCGAGGCTATGCAGGAAGAGCTGTTGCACACGATCCGGCGTCGCGTCGGTGGCCACATCGTAGTCCGCGGGTTCGCGTCCCAGCAAAATGTCACGCACACAGCCGCCCACAAAATACGCCTGATGGCCCGCTTCTCGCAGTGTTCCGCAAATACTTTCGGCCAAGGCCCTCGCTTTTGTGTGGCTCGTCATGATGGCCGCTCGTCCTCGTGTTTGCGATGCCCAAGCGAGCCGCCCAATTGGAGTTTGGAAAAACCAAATCGGTCGCGCAGTCGGTCGGTCGTGCGCGCCAGCTGTTCGAGTTTTTCGCGCCGCCCCGGATCGAGAAGATCGAGCTGGCCCGATCCTGCGGAAAAGGAAGATAACGCGACGCCGACCAGGCGCAGCATGGCGGAACCGTTCCACGCGCCGGCGAAAAGTTCGCGGATCACGCCGAGCAGCACGGCGTCGAGATCGGACGGCTCTGCAAGCGTGCGACTTCGCGTGATGGTTCTGAAATCGGTGAATCGCAGCGTCAGCGTCACGGTCGAAGCGTGAAGCCCGGCATCGCGCAAGCGTTTGCAAGCTTTTTGGCACAGATGGCTCAGGGCTGACTGCAGTTGCTGCCG
>DASYZC010000384.1:0-8350 GCA_035949735.1 Candidatus Acidiferrales bacterium
GCGTGACCTCGAGTTCGACGTCGCATTCCGGACAGCCTACGATTTCGCCTTCCTCGACTTCGTCTTCGTCCAAGTCAATTTCAGCATCGCATTCAGGGCATTTTGTCACGGAACTCTTTCCTCCTGAGGACGTTCGCTGGACAGCGTATTATATAACGCCCGTGTCAAGCTTTTCCCTGGGGTTCGCATAAAAGGATATGCCTGAGCGTCGCGAATATCCTGAGCGCCCAATAATTGGCGTCGGCGGGGTCGTAATTTCGGATGGCCGCGTTTTGCTTGTGCGGCGCGGCGGTCCGCCCCTTCAAGGACAGTGGTCGATTCCCGGCGGAATTCTTGAAGTCGGCGAGACGCTGATCGAAGGAGTACAGCGTGAACTCGCGGAGGAAACTGGGATCGACGTGCGAGTGCGAACTCTGATCGAGGTCTTTGAAAGGATCGAGCGCGACCCGTCCGGAAAAGCGCAGTACCACTTCGTCGTCCTCGACTATTTGTGCGAAGTGGTTCGAGGCATCGCGCGGGCGGGAAGTGATGTAAGCGAGGTCGCATGGGCCGCTCCCCTTGAACTCGAGAAATACTCGCTTACTGAAATCGCCAGTCGAGTGATTCAGAAGGCGTTTGAACTGGCGGGTGAAAGCGGGAAGGTCGAGTAATGTGCAGCCATGCGGTGGCGGACGAAAATCCGCTAGCGGACGTATGGATAAATCTCGTCCGCGATCCAGTAGTTAGCGATCACAACGGCAAAGATCACTCCAACCATCCAAAGCCCCCATCTCCATCGCCGCCACACGGTTCGGAATAATGAGTACTGCATCGGAACGTCTGCCAGGTAAGCAGCGCAATAGCAGATATTGGCCAGCATGGCGAGGACGAAAAAGAAAACGAGCGTTTGGAGGGTCAGCGCCGGTTTGAAATGCGGCCAGGTCAGCATGAACCAAAGCGCTACAACAGTTGCCAGAATGACGTTGTACAAGATCCGGCGGCGCTCCCAATACCCGATGGCATCGGTAACAATTTCTCGGAATTGGCCGGATGCGTTGGTCTGAATCAGAGGCTGTTTGTCCATGCTGGACCTCAATGGCCAAAACTAGCTGGCGGCAGCTTCAGGCAGCCGACCAAAGCGGCGCTCCCGACCGAGGAAATCTTCGACGGCGGCTTCCAGATCAGCGGCGTCAAACTCCGGCCACATTCGGGGCGTAAAGAGCAGTTCCGCATAGGCGCATTCCCACAGCATGAAGTCGCTCAGACGCCGCTCGCCGCCGGTACGAATCAGAAGGTCCACGTCCGGCGCCGCATTGCCGCCATGTGTTACTTGTCCTAGCCGGCGCGCGAATTCCCGATCGGAGACTTCCAGGCTAGACATCATCCAGCAAGACGCGCGAAGGATCGCTTCGCGCGAAGAATAATCGAGCGCAATACGCAGTTCCAGCACGCGGCCAGCCGAAGTGAGACGCTCAGCCGTTTCGATCGCATCCACAAGGGTGGCGGGAACGCGGTCGCGCCGGCCGATTACCCGCAGCCGGATTCCCTGTGCTGCGCATTCATGAGCTTCCGTTCGAAGATAGTCCTCGAGCAAGCCAAGCAGTGAAGTTACCTCACCGGATGGACGCTCCCAGTTGTGTGAGGAGAAAGCGTAGAGGGTGAGGGTGCCGATGCCGAGCGACAAGGCCGCGCGGACGATGCGCCGTACGGCAATTACACCCGCGCGGTGGCCTTCTGCCCGGGGAAGCCCCCGCGACGCTGCCCAGCGGCCGTTGCCATCCAGCAAAATGGCGACGTGAATTTTCGGATCCGGAATAAGCTTGGCGGCGCTGTTGCCCATGGCCTCGAATTGACGATCCCTTCTACCCCTCTCGGGTGGCGCGAATAAGAGCTTCCAGGTGTTCCAAGTACTTCTCGAGCGCTCTGCGGCCGGCATGCATCAGCCGGTACTCAGTCTTGGGCATCCGGCCAGAAAATGACTTGTTGCAGCCGATGTAGCCAGCGTCTTCCAATTTGCGCGCATGCACGCTGAGGTTTCCGTCCGTGATTCGAAGAAAATCCCTCAGCTCCTTAAAGGTCAGCGACACATTGACCGCCAGAGCGCTGACGATTGCCAGCCGGGTGCGCTCGTGAATCAAACGATCGAGATTGACAGCTGGCACTTTCGCGTTTAGAGCGCCGAGCGGGCTGCGCTTGGGTTTTTCCTCTTTCGGAAGGTGCAACATTCCGGATTTAGCCACCATATTTCCTCGCAATCACCGCGCCGAAGATGATGTGAAGTCCGCCAAACCCAGCAGCCAGAAAGGCGTCACTCCAGCTGGAAGGAGAAAAGAGAGCCACGGCGCCTAAAACCATGAAGCAGAGACCCATCAGGGGAACGATGCGTATGGAAAGCACGCCGCCCGTGACCACGGCCGTTCCATAGAGCAGAAGCCATACACCGGCAATGGAACCTACCAAGCCTGCCCGCACGAGTACCAACGTCAGGAGAACACCCACAAAAATTGGCGGCGCGAAGCTATAGACAAATCGCCGGCCCGGTCCGGAAAGAATCGCCGTCCCTGCGTCGCGCGCCTTTGAACAGGTGGTCCACACGGCAATGGCGACGGCCACGAGCGCCTCACAACCCCAGGTGATCAGCCATGCAGTAGGCGATCTCTGCAGCGATGCGATAGCGGTGGCGCCCACGGCAGTAATTCCCATCGCGATGCCACCCCAACCCGGCACGGCGGTGAAGGAAGAGGCACGCTCCATCGTCTCGCGGATGAAGCGGATATTGTCGCGGGCACGGTCGTCCATCGCCACGGGGTTGCCGCCAGGCTGCCGCGAGTCCAAGGGCATCATGGATGCAGCCTAGCATCTGCAAGTACACTGTCAAGTACTTTGTGACGCAAAGTGAATTCCTGGTAACAGCTAGTAGTCTGGCGGGGCCGGTGCCGCTCTAGTATCGCGTGCTGAGCAGAAACTAAGAACGCTTCACCGGATAACGACCACGCAGCCAGTTCCAGCGGATGTAGATCAGGTCACCGAACATCAAAAGGCTGTCCCAGACCACGTGGACTTTAGTGGCTGGGTCGTGCGACCAGCGCACGGGCACTTCGGCGGTGCGCAAGCCATGACGTCCCGCTAGAAAGAGGACTTCGGGATCGAAACCGAACCCTTCAATTCGCTGCTGCTCGAAGATGATCCGGCACGGCTCACGAACGAACGCCTTAAAGCCACACTGCGTGTCATGAAGCCGCAGCCCGGTAAAGAGCCTGACAAATGCATTAAAGATGATCCCGGCGGTCTCGCGAAAGATCGATTGATGGGTCGAGATCAGCGACCGATCAATGGCCCGTGAGCCGATCGCAATGTCTTGGCCGGCGGCAAGAGCGGCAAAAAGCTTTTCGGATTCCTCGACGGGCGCTGACAGATCGGCATCGGTGAAAAGCGCAATACGGCCGCGCGCTTCGAGCATGCCACGCCTCACGCTATATCCCTTGCCGCGATTCCTCTCGTTCGAAAAGAGTCGAAATTCGCGCTCACCTGTCCTTGCCCACTCCTGAGCGATACGCGCCGTCCCATCCGTCGAGCCATCGTCGACGACGATAACTTCCAGCGCATTAGCAAGCCGTGGGTCGCTTCCGAAATATTCGTGAATTCGAAGGAGCGTGCGTCCTAAGCGCGCTTCCTCGTTATAGGCGGGAACGATGATCGAAAGTTGCGGGGCGACCGAGTTCATCCGCGGTTAGCTTCCCGAGTATCTTGACGCTGGCCGTATCGTCCGACGAGCGGAACGAACCGGCAGGCATAAAGGGATTGCCTGCTAATGCGTCCGTCCTTTTTCACCAAGCGAAGCAATTCCTGATGCTCATCGTATCCTACCGGAATCACCAACCTGCCTCCCTCAGCCAACTGATCAAGCAGAGGCTCCGGCACGGAGGGCGCGGCGGCGGTCACGAGGATCGCTTCGTACGGCGCGCAGGGTGGCCATCCTCCAGAGCCGTCGCCTGTTTTCAGGTCCACATTGCGATAGCCCAACCGATCGATGCGGGCCGCCGCAGCCATGGCTAGCGCCGGGCGTGCCTCGATTGCAATCACCTCGCGAGCGACTTGAGAAAGGACTGCTGCCTGATAACCCGATCCGCCGCCGATTTCCAGCACGCACTCGTGTCCCTCGAGAGACAGAGCCTCCGCCATCGCTGCCACCATGAAGGGCTGCGAGATCGTTTGTCCATCGCCGATGGGCAATGGCTCATCGGAGTACGCGCGGGAGACGAGCTCGGTGGGCACGAACAAATGCCGTGGCACGGTTCGCAAGGCATTCAGAACGCGCTCGTCGCGAATACCCCTGTCGCGAATCTGGCGAGCAACCATCTCGTGACGCGCCGCTTCCAACTCCGCGGTATTGCCTTGAACGATCTTGCTCTCGCCGTTCACGATTCTCTTCGAATTCAAAAAGGTCAGGGCTGCGGATCTCTTTGATACTGCTATTCTGGGCCGCAACGTTCTTTGGTCCTGCCGACGCTATCACAGGCGAGTCGAAACCTGCCACCGAAAGGTCTTGCTTCCAAATTGCATATCCACTGGTCGTTGGATACGATGCGTGAAAGAGTTCGCGGCGGCGGGCGACTAGCCGGACGCAACCAGGAGATATTCAAATGAAAATTAGAACGGCCCTGATCGCAGCCGCCTTTTGTATCGCGGTGCCCGCTGCAGCCCAAACACCCATATCGGGCGATCAAGAAAAGCCCGTGCAGCATCAGCCAGGCACTCCAGCTCCGCACAAGCCGGGCCAGCCGGCGCCGGATCGGGCCGAAAAACCTGAACCGGGGGTCACAGCGACGCCAAAATCCGATCCCGCGAAGGAGGCGGCCATTCGCCACCTGATGGACCTTACGCAGACTTCGAAACTCGGCGATAACATCCAAAGCTATATCACCAACCAGGTCCGCACCGGGCTCGCCCGCGCGCTAAAGCCGGACGCGTTGCCGAAATTCATGGACGAATTTAATCAAAAGTTCGTGTCAGCTGCTCCGGCATCCAGCGTGACGGATGCGATGGTGCCGATCTATGCCAGCGCTTTCTCAACAGAAGATATTCAGGGTTTGATCCAATTCTACGAGTCGCCTCTTGGACAGCGCGTGGTGAAGAACCTTCCTGCCGTGGACCAGCAGTCCCAGGCGGCTGGCGTCCGAATCGAGCAGACCGCCGCGCTGGCGATCCTAAGGGGAATGTCCGGGGAGTACCCGGAACTCAAGCAAATCCTTCCACCGGAAACCGGGCAGGAAGCGCCCGGCTCGGAGTCGCCCGCGGCGCCACCGCATCAATGAGGTCGCTTGGCTTCCGCTGATCGCCGAATTCGGCTTCGGACCCAAAACGTGGACCGATTAAGCTTCACTGGACTTGTCAGCCCCGGAAATGTGACTGAAAAATAGGATGGTCCAGTTACAATCCTCTTCCGATGGCACTGTCCGCTTTGTCCGATTGGTCCCCGCTGCGTATATCGCTTGAAACCAGCTTGGTGGCCACGCTAATTACTCTAGTGGTGGGAGTGATGGCCGCGGCGTGGCGCGACCGCCACACCGGTCTTGCGATGGCGTTCGTCGACGGAGTTTTCCTCTTACCCCTGGTGTTGCCGCCTACGGTGGTGGGCTTCTTTCTGTTGCTGTTATTCGGGCGGCATGGCCCCATCGGAAGGGTGCTGTTACGGCTGGGGACCACAGTAGTGTTCTCATGGCCCGCGACGGTGATCGCGGCGGCGGTAGTTTCCTTCCCGTTGATGTATCTGACGGCGCGAGCGGCCCTGCAACAAGTGGACCATCGCTATCTCGAAGCGGCCCGGACGCTGGGGGCGACAGAGTGGCGCGTCTTCCGCGAGGTTGCATTGCCGCTCTCTTGGCCTGGCATCTTGGCGGGGACGATCCTGTCTTTTGCCAGGGCTCTGGGCGAATTCGGCGCGACCCTTATGGTGGCGGGCAATATTCCCGGAAGGACAGCCACAATCCCAATCGCCATTTACTTTGCCGTCGAGGCGGACGATCTGAGTGCGGCGGTGGCATGGTGCGCGATTGATCTGGTGATTTCGTTTGCGCTGCTTGGTGCTCTGTATTATTGGACGCACGCACAAGGACGCGCACGATGGGCGCGCCGCTAAGATGACCATCGAGGTCGAAATCGCCAAGAAGCTTCCCGATTTCACCCTGGAAGTGTCATTTGCAAGCGGAAGCGAGCCGCTGGGCATCCTTGGCCCTTCGGGCGCCGGCAAGACCATGCTTTTGCGCTGCATCGCCGGCTTGGAATGTCCCGATCGCGGTCGCATCGTGCTGGAGGGCCGCACCCTATTCGACAGTGATCGAGACGTGCGAGTTCCGGCGCGAGAGCGGCGCATCGGAATGCTGTTCCAAAATTACGCCCTTTTTCCGCATCGCACCGTTGAAGAAAACATAGCCTTCGGCATCGATGGGATGCCGCGCGACGAGCGCGCTCACTGCGTGAACACTTGGCTCCGGCGTACGCATGCAGAGGGTTTGCGACATCGTTATCCGCACGAGATTTCGGGAGGGGAGCAGCAGCGTGCCGCGTTGGCGCGAGCACTTTCAATCGATCCGGACGCACTCTTGCTGGATGAACCTCTCTCGGCGCTCGACACTCATCTTCGAAGCCAAATGGAAGCGCAGCTTCAGGAGACATTTACGGCGTACAGACGCCCGGCGTTGCTGGTGACGCATAACATCGAAGAAGCCTATCGGCTAGGCGAGAAGTTGCTGGTGCTTTCTCATGGGCACATTGCGGCGTTGGGAGGCAAGGAGGAAATTTTCCGGCGCCCACCGAGCTTAGAGGTGGCACGGCTCACCGGCTGCAAGAATCTTTCCCGCGCTCGGGTGATTTCAGAGGATACGGTGGAAGCTATCGATTGGGGTTGCCGCTTACGCCTAGCGGCGCCGCTACCGCCCCTGACGGCGCACGTCGGAATCCGGGCTCATCACATCGATTTTGAAGAAACTTCTGGCGCAACCGCGAGAGAAAACGTCTTTCCCTGCCGGATGGTCCGCTCGTCGGAGACACCCTTCCGCGTGACGCTTTATTTGCAGCTTGACCGGAAGTCCCAGGACTTGAATGACGACCTCTCGGCGGGAGATCTGCAAGCCGAGGTGTACAAGGAAAAGTGGCAGCGATTTCGCGACCGCCCTATGCCGTGGCACGTGCGTCTTTCGCCTGAATTTCTATTCCCGCTTCCAGGATAAGTTGTCTCCTGCCGAGCTCACTTCAAGTGCTTTACCCACTTTATGTCTAATCCGTAGGTTCCATTGATGTCCCTGAGAAAAACTACGGAGAGGCCGCGACTAAAAGCGTACTCGACCTGAATCAACTGATACTGGTTCGACGTGGTCGCATTGGTTGAATAGGTGATCGTAAGATCGTGCCTGACCTGCTCCTGAATCGTCACGCGGGCGGCGGCGTTCGATTCCGTGGCAGCACCCGCGACGAAGGGGTCCACGCGGAAAGAGCTGATTCCAAATAAGTGCTCGATTCGACTTCCGATGCCGCTGGAAATAGCCTCCGAGAGCAGCGCGGTGGCGCCATAATTCTGCGCGGCGCCGGGTTGCGAGCCAATCGCCGCCCCCTCACCGGGGCTGCCGAGCGCCAGCAACGCGACAACATCGGAATCCGGAAGGGGAGGGTCGGATCGATAGTTCATCACCAGATGGCTGGCGGAGCCGGAAAAATCGATCGTAACCTGGTACTGGCTTATCGTGGTGGTGGCCTCGATGTTTACGACAGGGTCGAGTCGAAAAGGGTTGGAAAAATTTATGTCGCCGCGCGTTAGCTGAAATGTATTTCCCCTGAAGGGCATCTCGCCGCCCAAAAGATGTATATGGCCGAGGAGCACAGGGCGATCCCAAGTGCCGCGAAGGCGCACATTGCCGTCCATCTCCACGTGGGCTCCGCTCCATTCGATGCGCGCTCCGGGGGTGGTTTGCCCCTGGATATCGAACGCGAGGTTCTGTAGGAAAGGGGAAGATGAGCTAGGGCCAGGAGTTGTGTCAGACGCCGACGCAAAAAACGAGGCCATGTCAACACCCTGGGCAAATAGCACGCGCTGTACCTCGATGTGCCCGCTGAGCAGTGCCGCGCTGCTTGTGCCGGAAAGTTGCAGGGTTCCACCGGCCAGCCAACTCATACCTGTGGGATAACGAATACGAACCGTTGACGTCGCCACCGTCAGTTGATAGTGCAGCGGACCCTCGCCGTAGGCGACGTTGCCGGTGAGAGTCAGATGTCCGCCTCCCGATTGGGCCGTTATCTGCTCGAAGTTCAAGCTGCTTTTGTTGAAGACGATATCGCCATTGACATGGCTCAAGCCCGCTGGGAAATCCGCGTAATG
>DASYZC010000385.1:0-3648 GCA_035949735.1 Candidatus Acidiferrales bacterium
TCTCATGGGGCAACCTGCCCTTTCGTATTGCGTTCGAAGACTCTACGCAGCCCTCACGCGAATGTCAATTATTTTCGCCATTCGACAATGCCAGCGCTCTTTCCCGAGGCGCTCACGTAAAATCGTCCACCGCACGGTCAAAACGCTATAATCTCGCCGCCGGATAATTTAGGTATCGCTGCGTAAATCGATTTTCAGGAGGTCGAATGAAACGCATTGCCATTCTAATCCTTGCGATGACATTCTTTTCCACGGCGGCAGTGTCTCAAGATAGCTCTCCGACGTCGCGCGTCGTCTCGTCCGTCCGCGCCTATCGTGTAGCCCATGAACCGCAAATCATCAACGAATTCGTCAGTCTGCTCTCGATTCCCAATGTCGCCTCAGACACGCCAAACATTCAGCGTAACGCGACGGCGCTGGTCGCGATGCTCAACCGCCGCGGTTTCCACACGCAACTTTTGCCGATTCCAGGGCGTGGCCCCGTCGTTTTTGGCGATCTCGAATCGTCCGCCGCCAAAGGTACGGTGATTTTTTATTGCCACTATGACGGCCAACCCGTCAACCCAAGCCACTGGACTGGCACGCAGCCTTTTGTTCCCGCGCTGCGCACCAACACGATCGACGCGGGCGGCCAACTGATTCCCTTTCCGGAAAAGTCTGGAAGTTATGAGGACGATTGGAGGCTTTACGCGCGCTCGGCGGCGGACGACAAGGCGCCAATCATTGCTCTGCTTGCGGCAGTCGATGCATTGCGCGCCAATCACATTCCCCTCGCCGTAAATCTAAAGCTCGTCCTCGAAGGCGAGGAAGAAGACAGTTCGCCGCATCTCGCCGCCACGGTCGCCGCGCACAAAAATCTTTTCGCTGGCGACTTGCTCATCACCGCCGACGGGCCCATCGATCAGAGCGGCCGCCCGCTCGTCTTTTTCGGAAACCGCGGCGTGATCTCCGTGCGCATCACTGTGTTTGGCCCGCTCCATCCGCTGCACAGCGGACATTACGGCAACTGGGCGCCCAATCCCGCAATGAGCCTCGCGAAATTGCTCGCCACAATGAAGGACGACGGCCACGTGCTCGTCGCGGGCTTTTACGACAACGTGGTTCCTCTTGGTCCAGCCGAACGCAAAGCCATCGCCGAAGCGCCCGACAATGACGCGAAACTTTTGCGCACCTTCGGCCTGGCCGCACCGCATGGCCGCGGCAAAAAGCTCCTCGAATTACTCAACGAGCCATCGCTCAATATTGACGGCCTCCAAAGCGGCTGGACGGGTGCACAAGCGAAAACGATTATTCCAGACACGGCTTCTGCTTCCCTCGACATGCGCCTGGTGAAAAACGCAGGACCTGACCAGGAATTCAGCCGCCTCGTCGCGCACATTCGCAAACAAGGCTTTTACGTGATTGACCGTGAACCCACCATGGAGGAGCGTGCCAAATATCCGCGCATCGCCGAAGTGACTCACGACAATGGCTACCCCGCCACGCGCACGCCGATGGATTTGCCCATTTCGCAAGCGCTGATGCGCGTCGTTGACGCTTCCGCCAGCCAGCCCGCCGTAAAAATTCCTCTCATCGGCGGCAGCGTGCCCATGTACATCTTCAACGATATGGGACTCCCCGTTATCGGCGTACCCATCGTCAATTTCGACGACAACCAGCACAGCGCAAACGAAAATCTCCGCATCGGCAATTTGTGGTCCGGCATGGAAATCTACGCGGAAATTTTGGCGAATTTGGAGTGGAAGTAGCTACGGCTTCTTCTTGGGCATGCTCAGAATTCTGAATTGCGAAGACTGAAAGTTCCGAGCAAGATCGTTTTCTGTTACGACATCCGTTTGTGCGTATTCCCCGCAGATAAAGGTCGGCCCACATTGGCGCAACTCGTTAAATTCAGGCTCAAAGTAGGTAAATGTAACTGTCTCTTTGTCGGGTTGCTTCGCAAGTGCCATCGAGCCACCAGTCGCAATTTGCCGTTCGACGCTACCTTTTGGAATACAGAACCCGAGGACTTTCCGACCCACCGCTGAATTCGTCAGTGATGTGTTCACAATTTCATCTACCAGTAGGCGTAGGGCCGCTTGCGGTCCAATTTCTCGCTTTACCAGCTGCTCCAGATTTCTTACGAGTTGTCCGCTCCGATGACTCGTCAACGGCTGTCCAATCGAGCAGCAAAAAAGAGTTTCATTGACCAGCACCTTCAAAAGACTAGAGAACGAATCCGAAGGTTGAGGGAGCGTACGACCTGACTGGTCGTGAGCGTTCGAAACGAGGCGCATAAAAGCATGCAATCCCTCCAGCTCCTGAAACAGGCCCCAGCCCGCTATCAAGAACTGCTGGGGTACTCCCTTGGGAAGTTTGAGCTTAGAAAAAATTCGCTCGGAATTGATGCTAAGTAACTGGCTCGCGGTCAATCCCTCGCGACACGCACCCGATGCGAGAGTCTTCGCAATCCACTCGTGGGTGGGCGAACCCTCGAGACGCGCCAGTCCCGTGTAGCCGACGCCGCAGATATTGCAGACGCTAACTAATTTACATGTATCGTCATCGGCTACATCTCCAAGATTGGAACCTTCTCCAAAAATCAGACGCCTATCCGACGCAAGAAGTGCGTAATCCTTGGTGATAACGCTGATTACTTGGGTCATCGACTTACCGGACGTGCGTCAGGAAGTTTTCCAGGAGGTGAAAGCCTTCGCCGGTGAGGACGGATTCGGGATGGAACTGGACGCCTTCCACAAGAAATTTCCTGTGGCGTAGCCCCATAATCGTGCCGTCCGCAGTTTCTGCCGAAATTTCCAGGCAGCGCGGCAGCGACCGCCGCTCGACGATGAGCGAATGGTAACGCGTGGCCTCAAAATTCTGCGGCAGCTTGCGAAAAATCGTCTTGCCGTCGTGATGAATCTCGCTCGTTTTGCCGTGCATAATTTTCTTCGCGCGAATTACCTTGCCGCCGAACGCGTCGCCGATCGCCTGATGGCCTAAGCAGACCCCAAGGATGGGGATTTTACCCGCGAAGCGTTGAATCAGCGGTACGCTTATGCCCGCCTCGCGCGGCGTGCACGGTCCGGGAGAAATAATGATCCGCTCCGGCCCCAGCTTTTCCACTTCGTCCAACGTGATCGCGTCGTTCCGCCGCACTTCGACTTTCTGCCTCATCTGGCCAAGGTACTGCGCCAGGTTGTAGGTGAACGAATCGTAGTTATCGAGCAGCAAAATCATTCGTGTCTTCGGCCCCTGTAGTTCTGTAATGTTAATGAGATGCAGTTCCATCAGAAAATAAGGACCTGGCTCTGTATCTCCTGCCTCGTTTACATCCGCCGCTGCTTGCCTTGGTGCGCGATTTCAACCGCCACCACCAGCGCGCGCGCTTTGTTGATTGTCTCCTGATATTCCTTTTCGGGAACCGAGTCCGCCACCACACCACCTCCTGCTTGGATGTGAACCCTCCCATCCTTGGCCACAAGCGTGCGCAAGCCGATGCACGAATCCAGGTTCCCTGAAAAATCGAGATACAAAATCGCGCCTGCATAGATCCCGCGCCGCGTCGGCTCGAGCTCGTCGATAATTTCCATCGCGCGCACTTTCGGCGCGCCGCTCAGCGTTCCCGCGGGAAAGCACGCCATCAAAGCATCCAGGCAATCAATGTCC
>DASYZC010000386.1:0-10819 GCA_035949735.1 Candidatus Acidiferrales bacterium
CATCGCGCCGCTTGAGACCAGGTCGTCGAGCGAGGCGTAGGAGCCGTGTTCAGCCTGGTATACGCGTTCAGCCTGTCCCATCGCGATCAAATCATTTTTTACTCCTGCCACGTCGATCGTCTGGCGAGGCGTGGTCACTCCAGCGGATTGCCCTTGCGTGAAGTAGTATTTGTAAGTCAGCGCCGCGATCGCCGCCACGACGAGAAGGCCCAAGATGCCGCCGATGCCCCGCATTCCGCACCTCCTGTTCTATCCCATGGAAGCACGTGAAATCGGAAGCGGCCAATCCGAATTTGTCTCTAGGCGCGAATCGGAAAACAGCTTCGGGTCAGGTCAAACGCCTTATTTCACCGACAGAATTACCTTGCCGATGTTCTTCCGGTCGTGGATGTACCGGTGCGCGGTCGCTGCCTGATCCAGCGGGAACGTCTTGCCGATCACTGGCTTAATTTTTCCCGCGCTGTACATCTGAAAAATCTCGTTGAGTTCGCTCCGCAGAATTGTCGGCCGCGATTGCAGGGCGCCGAGATTGATGCCGATCACCGACGCGCTCTGCGCCATCAGCTTCAGCGGATTGAATCGCGGCACTTGCAGTAGCGCGGTAAGGCCTCGAATCAGGCTGCGCTTCCCATCCGGCCCCGCTGCCGCGGACATCCCATAGACCACCAGCCTCCCTCCGGCGCCAAGGCATTCATAGCTGCGCGCAAACGATTTCCCGCCGATCGGGTCCATCACCATCTCAATCCCCTCCGGCGCGAATTTCCTCACCGTTTGGACGAAATCGCTCTTTTCATAGTCGATCGCGTGCTCCACCCCGATCTTCCGCAAGTACTCTTGTTTTGAAGGTCCGGCGGTTCCGAAAATGATCAATCCCCGCGCATGCGCAAGCTGCACCGCCGCGATTCCCACTCCGCCTGCGGCGCCGTGGATCAAGACGCGGTCGCCCTGCTGCAAATTGCCCATGGCGAATAGCGCGTGATATGCGGTGACGTAATTTCCGGGTATGGCGGCGCCATCCTCAAATCCCATTCCCGGAAGCAGGCGATAGACCCGGCTCACCGGCACGGCCGCCCATTGTGCGTAGGCATTGAAGTTCGTGAGGGTGACGACGGCGTCTCCCGGCTTTAGAGGTTCGCCACCTCCCGGTTTGGCCCCCTCCACCACCCTTTCCACCACGCCAGCCAACTCCAACCCTGGAATAAACGGAGGTTTCGGTGTGCCAGGATAAATTCCCATTCGCTGAAGCAGATCGGCGAAATTCACGCCGATAGCCTTGACTCGGATCAACGCTTCGCCGGCCTTCGGCTGTGGGTCCGGCACCTCCTGGGCCTCCAAAACTTCAGGCGCACCATACCTCCTCACTACCAGAGCCCGCATCTAATCCCCCTTTCGCCGGATTATAACCGGCTCGGTGCCGCTTTTTGCGAACGGACGAAACATCGCGGGGTTTTCCTTTGGGAATCGGCTGCATCCTATCTTAAACTGTTACACTTTGCGTGACGATGAAAGTCCAAATGCGATATAGAGGTCTCACGATTGGCGTGGCGCTGCTTGCGGCGGCCTGGGGATGTTGGGCCACGGACCGCACAGCGCCTTCCCCCACTCCGATTTTGACAGCCATGCAGGACGAGCTGGATCGCTCGATGGCCGCGCTCGGGAAAGCTGATCCATCGGCTTATTTCATCAGCTATACGGTTTCCGACCGGGAGTACGCCCAAGTTTCGGGTTCGAATGGCGCTCTTCTTTCAAGCTCGGAGGACCGTGCGCGCTGGCTGGAAGTGCAAACACGCGTGGGAACCGCTCAACTGGACAACACGCACAAGCTTGGCGACCGGCCGCCCAGTTGGACCAGTCCCGGCACTACCGTGGCGCTCGACGACGACATCCCCATCCTGCGTCGCGAAATCTGGCGCGAAACGGACCGCCAGTATCGCGCGGCGTCCCAGGCGCTTATCAAGGTGAAAACCAGCCAGCAAGTGCAGGTGCAGACCGCGGAAGGCGCCGCGCCGGATTTTTCGCAAGAGGAACCCCACACCTCAATTAGACCGCGCGTTGAAATTCATGTGAATCGTAAGCCGTGGGAAGAGCGAGTGCGAAGATATACCGCCGAGTTCAGCCAATCGCCGGCCGTGCTGAACTCGATCGCCACATTTACGGCGCAGGCTACCAACCAGTATCAGGTAAACACCGAGGGAACCAAGCTGGCCTTCGGCCTGATTCATTATCGCCTTGAACTCTTTGTTCAGAGCAAGGCGCCGGACGGAATGGACATCCAGCGGTATGCCAATTTCGATTGGCTCGATCCCAAGGATGCCCCCGATGACAAAACCGTCTCCGCCTCCATTCACCGATTGATCGAGGAAACCGAGGCCCTCGACAAGGCGCCGCTCGTTGAGCCTTACGCGGGCCCTGCGCTGCTTACTGGCCGCGCTGCCGCCGTTTTCTTTCACGAAGTCTTTGGTCACCGTGCCGAAGGTTTCCGCCAAAAAGACATCACCGAGGGGCAGACCTTCACAAGCAAGATTGGCCAGCAAATTCTCCCAGACTTCATCTCCATCAAGGACGATCCCACCGAGGCCACTCTCAACGGCGAAATGCTGCTCGGGAATTATCCTTTTGACGATGAAGGCGTGCCTTCGCAGGATGTCAGGCTCGTCGATCACGGCGTGCTGAAGACTTTTCTGATGTCACGTTCGCCGCTGATGGATATCCCCCACTCGAACGGGCATGGTCGGCGCCAGCTCGGCTATGTTCCCATAGCGCGCCAGGGAAACCTGATTGTCTCCAGCTCGAACGGCGTCCCCTTTGGCCAGCTTCGGCAGAGGTTGATTGCTCTTGCGAAGCAGCAGAACTTGCCCTACGGCCTGTTAATCGACGATATCGCCGGCGGATTCACATTTACAGGTCGGGGCCAGCCCCAGGCATTTCAGGTAACTCCGCTCATCGTGTACAAGGTTTTTGCGGATGGGCACCCCGATCAACTAGTCCGTGGCGTCGATATCGTCGGAACGCCGCTTGTATCGCTGACGAAGATCGTGGGTACCGAAGACAAACAGGAGATTTTCAACGGCTATTGCGGAGCGGAATCTGGTTCGGTGCCGGTTTCGGCCGTCGCGCCCGGCATTTTGATTTCCGAAATGGAATTTGCGAAGAAGGAGACTTCAACCGATCGGCCGCCAATTCTGCCGCCGCCCGCGCACGACCCGGAAGCAAAGGGGCCCCAACAGTGAGAAAACTCCTCGCCTTGCTCGCATTACTCATTGGTGCTTGGATGCCGCTGGCCTACGGAGCGCAGGCGCCAGTGCCATCGGGGGAGAAAGATCTAACCCTGCAAGCAATGCATGATGAAATGGAACGCGCGCGCACGCGGCTGTCTCTGCCTGGTGTTGATAAGCCCTTTTACATTGAGTACCGGCTGCTCGATCTGGATGTTCGCAGCGTAACAGCATCTTTTGGCGCGCTTTTATCGAGTTCGACGTCTCGCAGCCGCTTCATGAGCGTGGATGTGCGAGTCGGGGACTATCACCTTGATAGTTCGAACTTCATGAGTGAGGACGGCTTTCAGGGATTTCTCGGATCAACAGGCCAAGTCGGCATCGACCGCGATTACAATTCGTTACGCCAGGATTTGTGGCTGGCCACCGACCAGGCCTACAAGGCCGCTGCGACACAAATGTCTCTCAAACAGGCCTTCCTTCGCAGCCTCACAAAACCGCCTGAGATCGACGACTTCTCCCAGGCCACGCCCCTCGTTAAAATCGATCCGCGAATCGAGCCGGATTGGACCTCGCGCAATTGGGAAGACGAGGCCCGTGCAGCCTCTTCCGCTCTAAAGGATTTTCCTCAGCTTTATGGAACGCGAGTGAATTATTCCTTGATTTACGTTACGTCATATCTGATGACGAGCGAAGGCACGATCATCCGCGAATCCCGGCATCTGGCAGCCATTGAAGCTGCTCTCGATACGGAAGCCGATGACGGCATGCCGTTGAACGATTTCTATGCCGTTTATTCCAGCGAACCTTCCGGCCTGCCCGACCCTACAGCCGTTTCAAAAGGCCTTGGCCAGACCGCGGTTGAGCTTCTGTCCCTTCGCGCGAGTCCCCTTGTGCCCGACTACACCGGGCCGGTTCTTTTCGACCCATCTGCGGCCGGTTCGGCGTTAGCCCAAGTTCTCGAACCTTCGCTCTCAGGCGCGCGCGCGCCGCTTTCTATGACCCAGGATTTCGACGCGTTCATCGAGCGCTTTGGAGGTCGCAGCGAATGGACGGGCCGCGTCGGAACCCGCGTATTGCCCGCCAGCGTCACGCTGGTGGATGATCCCACCGCAAACGATTTTCAAGGTCACCCACTTCTAGGCGCCTACGATGTGGACGATGAAGGCGTGAAGGGCCAGCGTGTTCCCATCGTCGAAAATGGAATTCTCAGAAATCAGCTGATGTCACGGCGTCCGGGACCTGATTTTTCCGCTTCCAATGGCCACGCGCGCTCCGCTCTGCTCTTGGATACACGACCTCTCAGCAGCAATCTTTTCTTTCAATCGTCGGAGGCTCTGAAGCCGGACGACCTGCGGAAGAAATTTCTCGACGCTTGCCGCGAGGATGGTCACGAATGGTGCCTCGAAGTCAAGCGAATGGCCAATCCCGCGCTCTCGTCCATCCATCAACAGGACTTTTCCGATTTTGTGGGCGCGATCGCCGGAGGAATTGCCAGTGGCGAACGTATGCCACTCACCGTATCCCGTGTCTACGTAGCCGACGGACATGAGGAACCGGTGCGTGGAGGCGTGATCGAGGGGCTTACTCTGCGGACCTTCCGCAATATCCTGGGCATCGGCGATGACCCGGCCGTTTACACCTACATGCAAAATCCGGCCGATAACCTGGCTGGCACCGCTCTTGGGGCCTTTGGCTCGGCACAAGGCGGTATTCCCAGCACGGTCATCGCACCATCCCTTCTGCTCGACGATGTCGAAATCAGAGGCTTTCATGGCGAGCCTCGCCGCCTGCCGTTAGTTCCGGCACCGCCCCTGAAATAGTCTCTTGGTGCCGGCCCAGCGCACTGAGCATCCAATTCATGGTTAAATTATCGCCCGTTCAAGGAGGAATCATGTCCGATCACAAGAGGCCCGCGCCCGCAGACGTGCCCATTCATGATTTGATCATTCATCGTTGGAGCCCGCGCGCATTTGAAGACCGCCCGGTGGAACCCGAAAAACTCCGCGCCCTCTTTGAGGCCGCTCGTTGGTCGGCGTCATCCTACAATGCGCAGCCCTGGTACTTCATCATTGGAACCAAGGACGATCCTGAGAATTACAAGAAAGTTCTCGATTCATTCGTCGAGTTCAATCAGGGCTGGGCCAAGAGTGCTCCGGTAGTTGCTCTGAGCGTGGCGGCTCACAAGATGCCGCACGATGGATCGCACAATCGGCACGCATTTCACGATGTTGGCCAAGCCGCAGCCACCCTTGCCTTGCAAGCCACGGCCCTGGGCCTCCAGGTCCACCAGATGGCCGGAATTCTTCCGGATAAGGCGCGCCAGATTTTCGGTATTCCCGAAGATCACGAAGCTGTTGCTGGATTCGCTCTTGGCTATCCCGGCGACCCTTCTTCACTCCCCGATCCGATGCGTCAGCGCGAGCTGAGCCCGCGCCAGCGTAAGCCGGCCTCATCGTTTGTCTTCACCGGAGCCTGGGGAAACGTTGCTCCCGTGGTCAAGAGCTGACGCTTCTCGCATCGACTCGAGAACGCCAGTCTCCCAATTGACGCCCTGGCTTTTTCTCCGGTGCCGTCATCCTGAGCGGAGTTTCGCGCGCTTCTGCTTTTCCCGCGGTTTATGCGGGCGCGAAACGCAGCCGAAGGACCTCTCTTCGATCTCTATCGCGCCTCGTCGCGAGCACGGCGGTCGCTCCGGATCGCGTTTATCGGCGAACGATTCGTTTCACCGGAAGATGATTCACCCTATTGTATAAGGCTTGCGTCCTAATGGACGCGGATCTCTTCGGCTTGCGGTTTTCGGCCCTTCATTACAAACATCAGCGGGATCACGCAAACGCAGATGATTGCCATGGTACGGAAATTATCCACGAAAGAAAGCATGTTGGCCTGCCGCTGCAGTTGGTGGTAAAGCACTGCATGCGCTTGCACGGCGGCGTGCGCGGCGTCGCTTCCGCGCCTGGTAAACAGGTGCGTCAAATGATTCAGCGCACTCCGGTAAATCGTGCTTCCGCCCTGCATGTTGTGGACCAGTATGTTTTGATGTATCTGGGCGCGCCGGTCCAGCATGGTTGTCACGAACGAGATGCCGGTGCTCGCTCCCACGTTGCGCGCCAGGTTGATTAGGCCCGAGGCATCGTCCATGTTGCCCTTGGGAACGAAATAGAACGCCATCACGTTGATCGGCACGAACAAAAATGCGGTTCCCGCACGCGATATGATCCAAGCATAGATCGCTCGGTTCACTCCCGCGGCTAACGTGAGATGCGAGAGTTGATACAACCCCAGGGCCATGATGCATAGTCCGGCCATCACCACCCAGCGATGCTCCACGCGCCCCAGCAGCCATCCCACAAACGGCAAGATTCCCAGTAGCACCAATCCTCCCGGCAATAGCACGAGCCCGCTTTCCATCGCCGTATAACCCATCAGCGTCTGCATCAGGATGGGAAGCAGCAAAGTTGTCCCGTACAACACCACGCCGAGCACGTACATCATGAACGTGGAAATAGCAAAGTTACGGTCTCGAAAAAGCTTGAGCTCGACCACGGGGTGATCCGTGGTCAATTCGCGGATTACCAGCGCAATCAGCGATATCACTACAATCACCGTCGCCCACGTGATAAATGGCGACCCGAACCAGTCGTCGCGCTCGCCCTTATCCAGCACCACCTGCAGCAGCCCCAAGCCCAGGCCCAGAAATCCCAGCCCGATAAAATCGACTTTGATGCTCCGATTCTTTTCCCGCAGCTCTCTCGATGGGCGATCCTTGGCAATCAGAAATGAGATCATTAATACGGAAATAACTCCAATCGGCACGTTCAGAAAGAAAATCCATCGCCAGGAATAGTTGTCGGTGATCCACCCGCCGAGTGTCGGTCCGATGGTAGGCGCGATCACCACGCCCATCCCATAAATGGCCATGGCCATTCCCTGCTTCTCGCGCGGGAAGCTGTCCACCAGGATGGCCTGCGAACTCGGCTGCATCCCTCCGCCCCCTGCGCCTTGCAGCACCCGGCAAATCACTAGCGTCGTCAGCGAGGGCGCCAGTCCGCAGAGAAGAGAGCTCAGAGTGAAGATCACCACGCAGGCGATGAAAAATCTTTTGCGGCCGAAGACTCCCGAGAGCCACCCCGATAGCGGTAAGACAATCGCATTGGACACCAAATACGACGTAAGGACCCACGTGCTCTCGTCCACGCTGGCCGAAAGGCTTCCGGCAATGTGCGGCAACGATACGTTGGCGACACTGGTGTCCAAAACCTCCATGAACGTTGCCAGCATCACCGTGCCGGCAATGAGCCACGGGTTTACCTCAGCTATCGGGCTTGCATATTCGGCGGTTGTTGCCATTAGCTATTTGGGTTCGTTCCAGCGCAAAAGGAAAATCTGCCGAGTCTGGCGCATCAGTTGCGTCTAGTTGGACCCATAAGCGGTGCAAATTCTGCCACTGGAGGGGGAGTATTGGGCTCCAAACTCTGAGGATTCCGCCATCCGTCGACCACCGATATCTGGTGAACGCAGGAAACCGTGCAACGCGGCGCGCAGCCTTTTTTCGTCAAGTATTCGCGCTGCCGCTGCTCTGCCGTGTACTCCGAAAGCGGGATTCCGGGGTACCCACGCTGCTGCGAGCAGTAGTGCACCAGGCCGTCCTCGCAGATGTACAGGTACCGAGACCCCGCGCGGCAGCGCCAGTTATTCTCAAGCCCTGCTGCAATATTGTGCTGGAAGCTGTTCACGCGGGTGAATGACCGCTTCCCAAGTGACATGATTTCTTCGAAAATTTCCCGTTCCCGCGCGCCCAGCGGCTGCAGCTGGCCGTTGCCGTCGTGCAGGATCCCCACGGTTGACGTGAATCCCAGCTCCAGCGCGCGATGCGCCACCGTCAGGGCGTCTTCCGGATTGCGAACGCCGCTACCGAGCACCGAATTGATATTTACTTGAAACTCGGCGTATTTGGCCAGCAACTCGAGCTTCTGGTCCAGCACCTTCAGGCTCTTCTTGGAGACGTCGTCCGGCTGCACATTGTCGATGCTGATCTGCAGGTATTCCAATCCCGCGCGATTCAGCCGCTCAATGCGCTCCGCAACCAAAAGATATCCATTGGTTATAAGCCCAGAGAGAATTCCGTTTTTCCGGATACGGGTGATGATCGCATCGAGATCCGGGTGCAGCAACGGCTCTCCGCCGCTGATGGTAATCACAGAGGTGCCCATGGCGCCTAGGCGGTCGATGCGGCGGAACATTTCCTCGAGCGGCACGGGCTTTGAGAAGTCGTCGAATTCGTTGCAGTAGGTGCACGCCAGATTGCACCGCCGCATTGGAATGATGTGGACCAGCAGCGGATGCTTTGTCGAAGCGAGGCCCCTTGCAATCATGCGCGCCTCGCGCACCTTCCGGTGAGCCGCGAGCAGCTTCCTTCGTATTTTCTTCTTGAGTGTCACGGGTTGTAGGGGCAAAGCGGGCTGAGTCGCCGCCACTCCCCTCAGCTTGATTATGCCATACGGTGTTTGCTACCGGCGGCGCCCGTTGCTATCGAGGTGATAGTCGGTAATCTTGCGGCTCAGCGTATTGCGGTGAATTCCCAGAATCTTTGAGGCGCGGCACTGGTTCCCCTTCGATTCTTCCAAAACGCGCTTGATGAACTTCTTTTCGAACTCCGCGATCGCCTCTTCGAGAAGAATCCCGCGCTCCACCATCGTGCCGACCAGCGATTCCAATTGCTCTTTCACTTGTGCATGCTCCACATCAGTGCTCGGAGGATGAGTATATTCCCTGGGACCTCAGTCGAGTGCGTGGCCGGTGATGCGCTGATAAGCTTCTCGATACCTCTCGCGAGTCCCGGCTACTACATCCGCCGGAAGGGCCGGTGCCGGGGGCTGCTTGTTCCAGCCGATCTGCTCGAGGTAATCGCGAACGTACTGTTTATCAAAAGAAGGCTGCGATTTGCCGGGGGCGTAGTGATCGGCGGGCCAGAAACGCGAGGAGTCCGGCGTCAGCGCCTCGTCGATCCAGATCAATTCCTGTCCCAGCAGTCCAAATTCAAATTTGGTATCGGCAATGATGATCCCGCGCGCGGCCGCATGCTCGGCGGCGCGCCGGTAGAGCGTGAGGCTCGTTTTCCGAAGGCGCTCGGCTAGAGTATGTCCGATCCGAGATACAGTTTCGTCGAACGAAATGTTCTCGTCATGGCCCGTTGTAGCTTTCGTCGAAGGCGTGAAGATCGGTTTCGGCAACCGGTCTGATTCCCGCAGGCCCGCCGGAAGGGGGATTCCGCAAATGGTACCGCTCTTCTGATAATCCTTCCATCCGGACCCGGAGATGTAACCTCGCACAACGCATTCGATCGGAATCGGCTCTGTCCGGCGCACCAGCATCCCACGGCCCTCGAGGGATGTCGCGTAGGGCGCAAGTTCGCCCGAAAAATCCTTCGCGGTAATCACATGATGCGGGACCACATCGGCCAGCTTCTCGAACCAGAATAGCGAAAGCTGCGTCAGCACGCAGCCCTTGTCTGGAATCGGAGTGGGAAGCACCACGTCAAAGGCGGAAAGCCTGTCCGTTGCCACGATCAGCAAGCGATCGCCCAGATCGTAAATGTCGCGGACTTTGCCGCGCCCGCGGATTTTGAGTCCGGGAAAATCTGTTTGCGAAATGACGGTGCGCGTTTGCGAAGCAGCCACGAGATTCCTGTCCTCTGTGTGGGAGGGCGTTATTCTAGCGCACCGCGAAGCGTTGTCAACCTGTAAGAAGAACTCAAATCAATTCGAAATTTTGATTCGATCGCGCACAAAATCATCGATCGCGGCGATCGCAGCTTCCGGCACAGTCTGAAGAAGCAGATGCGGCGCATCCAGATCGGCGACGCTCAGGTTCGGCAGGATTTTTCTGATGTAAGTGCCGCAGGCGCGAGAGACGACACGGTCCCGTTGCGCGCGGAGGTCAAGCGTGGGAACTTTTACCGAACGAAGTTTTTCCCCCACGTCGATCGCAGAAACAGCCTCGAGCCGAGCCTTCAGCGTTCTTGCTGAGACAAGCGTTCCGACCTCACGCAGTTTCGCCCGGAGGCGGGGCGAATCGAATCTGCCGAACAAGTTCCTGTGCTGAATGAAACCAGGGAGGCGCCCGGCTGGGAACGGCTTGAGGACCGTGGTGACTGCGGGCAGCAGGGGATGAGGATTGCGAGCGAACGTAGCGCACAGGATCAACCCGAGAAGACCGGACGGGTTGGAAGCGGCGATCGAGATTGCGATCGGACCGGAGAAAGACTCTCCGAGGATAAGAAAAGGCTCGTTGTGCGGAAGATACGTTCGAGCAAGAGTTTCCAGCTCAGCGTAGCCGAGCGCAGGATCATTTGGATACGCAACAACCACTGGCTTGAAACGGGGTGCGACTGCAGCGACGAAGTCGGCGAAGAATACGCCCGTGCCGTCCATACCAGGAAGCAGGACGAGCGTAATCATCGCTACAGGAATCGACGGAGCTAGGCGGCGTTGCTGGCGGCGCTGGAAGATTTCGGTGCGGCGGCTGCGTCTTCTTCCCATTTCACCGAGACCAGCTTGGAAACCCCGGGCTCTTGCATGGTTACGCCATAGAGCACCGAT
>DASYZC010000387.1:0-3948 GCA_035949735.1 Candidatus Acidiferrales bacterium
GTGAATGATATCGAGCACATTGAATCTCAATCGTTGCCAGGCCGCGCGATTGTGAAGGTGTTCTTTCAACCGGGTGTTCAGATATCCATTGCAGTCGCGCAGGTAACGGCCATCGCTCAGTCCTCCGTGCACTCCATGCCCCCGGGGACAAACCCTCCGTTCATCATCCAATACAACGCTTCCACGGTCCCCATCCTGCAGCTCGCTCTTTCCGGCCAGGGACTCACCGAACAACAATTGGGCGACCTCGCGCAGAACTTTGTCCGCGTGGGTCTTATCACTGTGCCGGGTGTTTCGGTTCCCTACCCGTACGGCGGCAAACAGCGCCAAATTCAAGTGGATTTGAATACGCAGGCGATGCAAGCCAAAGGGCTTTCGCCGCTCGATGTGGTGAACGCCGTCAATACCCAGAATCTGATTTTGCCCGCGGGCACCGCAAAGATCGGCTCCTACGAATATCAAGTGGACATGAATGGCGCTCCCCAAACCATTCAGGAGCTCAACGATCTCCCGATAAAGCAGGTCGGAAATTCAACAATCTACATTCACGACGTGGCGAATGTACGCGACGGCAATCCTCCGCAAACGAATATTGTGCGCGTCGATGGAGAACGGGCGGCCCTTTTATCCATTTTGAAATCCGGCGATGTGTCGACGCTCGATATTATTGCCAACGTGAAGAAGATGCTGCCCAAGATCGAAGCCGGGCTGCCGCCCCAGTTGAGGATCGAGCCGCTCTCCGACCAATCGATCTTCGTAAAAGCATCGATCAGCGGCGTTCTGCGCGAAGGCGCGATCGCTGCTTGCCTTACCGGACTGATGATTCTTATTTTTCTCGGAAGCTGGCGGAGCACGCTGATTATCGCTGTCTCGATCCCGCTTTCAGTCCTCACTTCCATCATCGTACTGAGTGCTCTCGGTCAAACAATCAACATCATGACGCTGGGCGGTTTAGCCTTGGCCGTGGGCATCCTCGTGGACGATGCCACCGTGACCATCGAAAACATCAACCGGAATCTGGATCAAGGCAAAGAGATCGTGCAGTCCATTCTCGATGGGTCCCAGCAGATCGCGATGCCGGCGCTGGTTTCGACTCTTTCCATTTGCATCGTGTTCGTCCCGATGTTTTTTCTCAGCGGTGTCGCGAAGTATCTCTTCGTTCCCCTTGCGGAAGCGGTGGTCTTTGCCATGCTGGCTTCATATCTGCTCTCCCGCACCCTCGTTCCCACCATGGCGCGCTATATGCTTCTGGAGCGGACCGAGGAACAGCGCCGCGAAACTACACAGAAATCCCGCAATCCGTTTGTGCGCGTGCAAGCAAGGTTCGAAGAGGGATTTGACCGCTTCCGGGAAAGCTATCATCGGATCCTCCAGGGCGCGATTCAGCGCCGCAAACTTTTCGCCATTTGTTTCTTGAGCGCGTGCCTTCTGTCATTTGCGCTGCTGCCGTTGGTAGGCGAGGATTTTTTCCCGAGCGTCGATAGCGGCGAGTTCACCCTTCACATGCGCGCCCCAACGGGTACCCGCATCGAAGAAACGGCGGCCCTCTGCGATCGCGCTGAGAATGATATTCGTTCGCAGCTTCCCCCATCGGAATTGAAGACCATTATTGACGACATCGGGCTCCCCTACAGCAGCCTGAATCTTTCCTATAGTAATTCGGCGCCAATTGGCGCGGGTGACGCGGACATCCTGGTTGAGTTGGCCCCTGGGCATCGGCCGACGAACGACTATGTCCGCGCGCTGCGCGTGAAGCTCAACCATGATTTCCCCGGAGTGGAGTTTTATGCCTTGCCGACCGATATCGTCACGAAAATCCTGAATTTCGGCCTGCCGGCTCCCATCGATATCCAAATACGAGGCAGGAATATCCTCGGCAACCGGCAATTCGCCGATCAGTTGTTAAATCAGCTTAAGTTCGTCCCAGGGACAGTAGATCTCCGCATTCAGCAAAAATTTGACGAACCAAAATTGCACATCGAAATGAATCGGACCAAGGCTCAGGAAATTGGATTTAGCGCGCGTGATGTCGCTCAGGATGTCCTGATCTCGCTCAGCGGCAGCTTTCAAACTCAACCGACATTTTGGCTCGATCCCAGAACCGGCGTGAGCTACAACATTACGACCGAGACGCCGGAATACCGTACTGACTCGCTTCAGAAGCTTGAAAACATTCCCCTCACCGCTCAGGGCACAAACCAGTCGGATATCCTCAGCAGCCTCGCTTCCTTCAGCCGCGGCTCGGAGATGGCCGTGGTTTCCCACTATAACGTCGAGCCGGTGATTGACATCTATGGCGCAGTGGACGGCCGGGATTTGGGCGGTGTCGCGCGAGACATCCAGCCCGTCGTGGATCGCAGCCGGAAAGATCTGCCGCGGGGTTCGGAGATCAACATAATCGGGCAGATTGAAACCATGAACTCGTCGTTCGTCAGCCTGCTTTCGGGACTCGTATTTTCCATCGTCCTTGTGTACTTGCTGATCGTAGTGAATTTCCAGTCTTGGCTCGATCCGTTCATCATTCTTATGGCCCTGCCCGCTGCGCTGGCTGGGATCGTATGGTTTTTGTTTATTACACACACCACGGTCAGCGTTCCCGCCCTCACCGGTGCCATCATGTGCATGGGTGTCGGCACCGCCAACAGCATTCTCGTGGTCAGCTTCGCCAAAGAACGCCTGGAAGCGGGAAAGTTGCCGGGCGAAGCGGCTCTCGAAGCCGGCTTCACGCGCTTCCGTCCTGTCCTGATGACCGCCCTGGCCATGATCATGGGCATGCTTCCCATGGCGCTTGGGCTTGGCGAAGGTGGCGAGCAGAATGCTCCTCTGGGCCGCGCGGTCATCGGGGGCCTCGTATTTGCCACCGTGGCAACTCTGTTTTTTGTCCCCGTGGTGTTCAGCATCGTGCACGGTCGGCACGAAAAAGACCCGCGTTCATCCGCTTCATCGTGAAACGGACGACCGGCACAAACCGTCTATATCGTTATAAATACTGGAGAGAAAGAGCGGATGATTGAGCGGAATGAAGGCGAACGGCCGTCGCCGCCGGAGCGGCCCCTGGCGCGCCCGGCCAAGCACGGTGTACTGGTCGCGTTTATCGTCCTGCTCATCGTTGCGGTCGCGGTAGCCGCTGGCGTCGTACCGCGATGGAGAGCCCGCGCCGCACTACGGAGCGAGACCTACGATCTTGCGATCCCATCGGTTTCTATAATTCATCCCAAACTGGGCGCGCCTCAAACGGAAATCGTTCTTCCCGGAAATATCCAAGCCTTCACCGATTCACCGATCTACGCCCGCACCAATGGTTACCTCAAGAATTGGTACGCGGATATCGGCACCCGTGTGAAGAAGGGTCAATTGCTCGCGGATATTGAGACGCCTGAAGTGGATCAACAGCTCGATCAGGCTCGCGCGGACTTGAACACCGCCGAAGCCAATTATCGCCTCTCGCAAATAACCGCGTCGCGATATCAGGACCTTTTGAAGACCGATGCGGTGTCCAAGCAGGATGTTGACAATGCCAACGGCGACTTCGAGGCAAAAAAGGCCATGGTGGCCTCGGCTCTCTCCAATGTGAAGCGTCTCGAGCAATTGCAATCCTTCGAAAAAATCTATGCGCCCTTTGACGGCGTGATTACCGCCCGGAACACCGACGTCGGGCACCTCATCAATTCCGGAGCGGGCGGGCCAGCCACCGAGCTGTTCCACATCGCCGCGTTGGGAAAATTGCGCGTTTACGTCAACGTCCCGCAGCAGGATTCCCTCTCCGCCAAACCTGGGCTCACTGCCGACCTCACCTTTCAGGAATTCCCGGGACGCAAGTTCAAGGGCACTCTGGTCCGAACCGCGGACTCCATCGACCCCGCTTCGCGAACGCTCCTCGTGGAAGTGGACGTTGACAACCCGGCCCGCGAGCTCCTCCCGGGCTCCTACGCGGAAGTCCATCTGCAA
>DASYZC010000388.1:0-1615 GCA_035949735.1 Candidatus Acidiferrales bacterium
AGCGCTCCTTTGCGATCAGGGTCGAGCGCAAAAATCGTTCCACTCTTCGGCAAGGCGATGAGCAGTCGATGGCCATTCGGCATTTTCACCAGAATCGGCGACGCGCCGATATCGTGATCGGGACCGAGGTTCTTCGGACAATTTTCCGTCGGCGTGGGAACGCACCCAAGCATCCATGCATCGTTCTTAACGGCCTGAAATGACCAGACGATCTTGCCCGTTTTCAGATCAAGCGCGACGATCGCATCCGTCGTCTTCGGCGCAGGCTCGGTGTAGGCGTCACCGGTGCCAACGTAGAGCAACTGCCGCTCCGTATCAATCGTTGGTGAATTCCACACGGCGCCGCCAGCGGGCGCATATAGCTGGACGCCGCGCGAATTCATCCTGACAGGCTTGGGCGCCTCGGGGATCACGTACGACTTCCAAATCAGCCGCCCGGTATTCGCATCAAGCGCGACGACGCTGCCTCGAAAGCGGCAACACGGATAGGACGGATCGGCGGAAAAAACCTCTTCGGTGGAAGAAACGGGAACGTAGAGGCGGCCTTTGTAGAGCGTGGGCCCGGCGCTGAGACGCGCAACATAGTTGTCGATCACGTTCTTAATCCATAGTGGCTTGCCGGTCGCTGCATCGAGCGCGTAGACATTCCCGCGGAAGTCGCCGAAATAGACGGCGTATTTGGTTGTGCCGTGGCCGGAAACCGGCCCGACGGTTGCCGCCGTTCGCACTGTTGCCTGCGCTCGATAAGACCAGTAGACGCACCCCGTATTTGAGTTGATCGCGTAAAAATACCCGATATCACTGCCGACAAAAACACGGCCGCCTACGATGGACGGCTGGCCGAACGACGTGTCACCATTGGGAAATCCAAACGCCCATTTCAACTTCAGCTGTGGCACTTGTTGTGCCGTAATTCCGGCGCCCTGGCTGCCTTCAAACCGGGTGTTTGCCAGGTTCACGCCCCAGCCGTTCCACGCAGGACTCGAGGAAACATTTTCGAAGGGCGCACTGGCCTCGCAGTGGTTGCGCATGCCTTTCGCGCTTCCCGCATCAGTCAGATCCAGTGGACGCCCGCCTAAATATCCGGCGAGAACTTGTTTCTCGCTTGGACTGAGCTGCGGTGCCGCAGTGGCCATCGCGCCAGTGGTAATCGCGCTGTAAATCGTCTCTGGAGACAGCTTCATCAGTGCCTTCAGATCGGGAGCCCGGTTCGAAGCAGCCGCACTTGAATGGCACTTCGCGCAGCTCTTCTGATAGAGCGCGTCGCCGGGTGGCTTCGCCACCGCCACCCGCTCCTGTCCGATCGATCGAGGGGCTGACGCAACTAGAATCAGGACGGCACTTGCCAATGCCGCCGAAAAAGAGACTGCTCGTTTGACGAACAACATCTTCGCGCTCCGTCGAATATTCACCATGTCGCAACTCGCGTCACGTAGATACTAGAAATATTGCCGTCTCGCAATGTTTACGTTAGAGAAGGGAGAACCGGAACAAATGATGGTTTCGCAAACCGGAAATCTCTTAGAATCAATCAAGCGCCCGTAGCTCAGTTGGAAAGAGCGTCTGCCTTCTAACGACGAAGGCAGAAAATCTAAATGCTTTGCTGGGCGTCGCT
>DASYZC010000389.1:0-21687 GCA_035949735.1 Candidatus Acidiferrales bacterium
GACCACCGAATCCGAACGGTTGGATGTAAACTTCCTTCAGTCCATGGTGATCGGAGAGGTCGCCATGAGGGAGGTTCAACCGATGCCCTCTCGAATATGCTGCCCGGACAACCATTCAACCAAAGGGATTTCGATTCACGAAGCTGCCATCGCCGTCTCCGAGGGACGACCAATTGGCGTGTGCAAGAGATGTGGGAAGGAACTCCAATTCCAAATCGACCATGTGTACGCGAACGACCCAAGAAAGAAGCGATACACCTTCGCCGTCACGCGAGCGAGTAGGTTGAGAACTCGGATGGCAGACGGGGAGAATTATGACCCGTTCCTTTTGGTGCTCCGCGCGATCAAAACTGGCGAGGAGCAAATTCTTCCCACGTTTTGGGCTCATGGCCGACGCAACACGCAGCGTGGCGGTCAGTTCCCTCCGCTCTTGAGCCTTGAGGAGTGGAAGACGCTCTTCCGCCGGTTGGATGCGAGCTTCTACGAATTGGAAGAAAGAATCCGACTGCGCGCCTATGAACTCTACGAAAAGCGAGGGAAGCGTGATGGCCACGCCGTAGATGACTGGCTACAGGCGGAGGCGGAGCTAACAGAGCAAAAGAGTCTCCGCGCTGCCGCGTAGTCATTCGACTTGCCTCATAGCCCGACATGGACAATCTTTGTGACAGCGGCCCCATTTAGCATGATTCGCTAGCCAGTACACACGGAGTTCTGGCGACCACACGGAAAGTTCTCGCTCGGGATTCCCAGTAAAGTTGTCGAAGTCAAGAATCTCTACGACGATGCCATCAGGCACCGTCTCTTCGCAAACCTCAGTAACTCCACCTTGCACCGTGACAAAGCGGTGAGCTATCGCGCTGGTGGATCAGGTAGTCCGCCACTCGCTATAAAGCTGTACCGTTCTCTTTCGTGAGACATACTTAACGCGCTTCGTTTGCTTTACAAGCTTTCCCGCGACTAGCTCGAACACGGGCTTGCCGATCTTGAGAGCGTGGTTGACTTCCTTCCCAACACCGGCTGTCACCTTGTCGAGCAGGCGGTTGAAGACGACACAATCGCATTTCTCCACGAGATGGAGGCAGAACCCTAGCACGTCGCGGAGCTTCTCGGGATGCCCACTGTAGTCCGCGGGGTTCACGATCTTACTGCCGCGAATTCGGCGTCGAATGGTAGCGAGATCCTGGTGCTCCTCGGGATGTCCGTAAAAGCACATGGCGTGCGCGAAGTAGATTTTCTTCATCGAGATCCTCCGTCGCTCCCTGGCTGGATCCGGGATTATACTTCTCCAACGCCTCCAGAGAACCTTTCGGCCAGATTTGACCAGATTCGCGAAACCCAGACATTGGTCCCGTTCGCCTGGGCCATGGGAGGAAATCGCGAGCGCGATCTCCAACGGGAACTCCGCCTCCGCGATCAACTCCAATGTTTGTCCCTCGCCCAAGGCCGGAATCCTGGCCGCGAGATGGCGACGAACCAACTCGCCTGTAGCATCCCATTCGACCCCGGTCGGGACGGCACCGACCCTCACGAAAACGTCCACGTCGTGACCGGGCTTCAAAAGGTCGGCACTCCCTTCCAATCGCGAGAACACTCGGCGGAAACGGTCTGCATCCGAAGGGTCTGGACGGTTCGTTCAGGCTGCCGAGCATTCGGTCTGTGACTGAAGCGTTGCGTCGAGGAGGAGAAGCTCCTGCCTCGTGAGCAGCGTTCTCTCCTCTTAAAGGATTCGCTAGCAATCGGCCGATAAGCCCGGTTCGTCAGTTCAAATCAGGTCTCCGCAACTGCGAGCATCTGCATCCACTCTGATTCACTCGCAGAGTGCTTATTCGGACGTATCCGGCTGATCGGCGGCCCACGTGGGGTAAACCGATTAACTCCTGATTCGCACTATCCATGAGCGGTTTATGGTTCTGAATTCTCAATATTCCTTGATGCCCTTTCGCAGATTGGCAAATATCCAGAGAAATCCGCTCATCGCGGTGACGAGCGCTGCGACGTCGATGGCACGGGGCCAGCCCCATCTTGTAGCGACAAAGGCTGTGACAATAGGCGCGAGCCATCCACCGAAACTTCCGAAGGTGTTCATCAAGGAAGAAACGGAAGCGCTGTAATTCGGAGCCAGGTCGATGCAAGCTGCCCAATAAGCTGAAAGGGCGAAGTAATTAAAGCCAGCGGCAATCGCGAGAATCACAATCGCTTGAGCATTGTTGTGGGTATGACTTCCCGTCCATAAGAGGACCGCGGAGAGTCCCATTCCAAGCCAGACCGTACTTCTTCGTCCGCGTGAACGACCGAAATACCGCACTGCCAAATCCGAGGCTCTCCCACCAAAAGGCGAGAATAAAACCATACATATAAAGGGAGTGGCTCCCCAGAAGCCCGCTTGGGTCAGCGTGAGACCACGGGATTTTACCAGATAGATGAAGAACCAAGTCTGGAAGACCATAATCGCGTACTGCTGACACGTGAAACTGAGCGAAATGACCCATAGAGAACGACTTCGCAGCATCCGAGACCATGGCAGCCGCCTGCCATGGCCCAGCATGGCTGTTGGTACTTCATCCGGCTGGACGCCGCCACGAATGTGTTTCAGTTCAGCGGCGTTAACTCTCGGATGTTGTTCCGGCCGGTTTGTTGAAAACACCCACCAAATCAAGGCAACTGAACATGCGATAGCGGCGTACAAGAAATAGGAGAAGCGCCATCCCCATGCCTGCATGGTTATGACCGTCAAGATGGGAGCGATGCCGCTCCCGAGACCAGAACCAAATGGGATTGCGCTACTGCCGGTGGCGCGCTCGCCCGGGGACATCCAAAGCGAAACGATCTTGTTGCTATTGGAGGGCGCGGCTGCCATTCCTACTCCGCCGAGAAAGCGCATCCCCATTAGGAAGAGGGCGACGCTCAACCAAGCAAAGATCGACCTTCCCGGTGTAAAACCAATCGCTGCACTGGAAAATGCGGAACACAGAATTGCCAGCATCAAAACTCGGCGTGGACCGTAACGGTCACCTGCGTAGCCCCAGGGAATTTGAGAAACCGTCTGACCGAGGCCGAACGCGCTGAGAATCCAGCCGAGCTGTTGGGTGGTCAGGTGAAATTCATCCTGAATACCCTTACCGGCGATTCCCATGCTTGCTCGCTGCATCGCTTCGACAAGCATGATCAAGACGACGAGACCCAGGATCCACCAACGAACGTGGGTTGGTTTGGAATCCGACAAGTCGTTGTCCAGCGAAAAAAGAGTCGCCGGAAGGCTTTCGGTCATGTGGGTCTCCTGGCTCCCATTTCAGACAAACGCCACAGCACGGACCGGGGAGCCCGACCCGCCGCGAATCTTCAACGGAAATGCAACAAATGCGAAAAACGGGGGCAGTTCACCCAAGTTCGCGAGGTTCTCAAAGATCAGAAGCTGATGTTCCAATACGAATGGGTGAATGGCTCGTTTCTCGCGATGGGCAGCGGGAGGATCAGGTGAAAGCGTATCCACTCCAAATCCCGTCACACACTTATCAACGAGATATTCCGCCGCGTCCATACCAATTCCCGGATAGTCTTGAAGGTAACGCGCGTGACCGGGTCGAAGCGCCCAATGTGCGGCCCATCCGAAGTCGAATAGCACGACGTCTCCGGCCCGAATCTTGCCGTGTTCCATTTCCCACTCTGTAAACACAGCACGCGAAACGTAGCCACCTTCGCGAAAGTGGCGGCAATCAATCCGAACGCCTCGGGCGACAAAGCGATGAAGTGGAATTGCATCGATCGTTACGTGGGCCTCGGGCTTCTCCGCGCCTATGAAGTGCGCTGGAGCATCAACATGGGTACCACTGTGATCGCTCATGGATATTTGGTGGTTCAATGACCGGTCACCAAAATCGTAAGAGCCCCAAACGTTGTGGAAGAATCTTGAATGGTTCGGAGAGCCAGGCATGCGTTCTTCCAGAACCTGACTGAGATCGACAAGTCTTGCGCCTTTTAGTGCTCCGTCAAATTCCTCAAGGTTCATTCGGAAACCTCCCAGCCTCAACCAAGGAAGCGAGCAATGGCGCGCATTCGCCGATGCTCTCCTTCAAACGTCTATTTCGACTCTGACTCGAGAAGCCCCGCGACGCGCCCAATGGAGTCGAGTTCTTCGAGATTCCTGGAAAAGTTGATAAGCGATTCGCAAGCGGTCGCGGACAAACGTTGTCCCACCTCACTCCGGAACCGCTGAAGCTGCTGCTCATTTGTCACAGGCCGCCCGGGACTACCCCGAGGCGCATCCACGAACAATGCCACCTCTCGTCCCGAGTTCAGCTTGATAACAACCTTTGCCGGGACAGCTTCCGGCGTGGTGGCAGATTCAACCTCGGGATCGATTTGCCAACGAACGCGGTCTTCGATCGCACGAACCGAATCGCTCCGGAGCCCGCTTTCGAAATCGGCCAATTCCAAGGTGGTTGCTTCTCGATCGCGCGCGATCTTGCAAACAGCGAGCGCCACGCTGAACGGCAGGCTCATCTGTGCAGCTTGAAGATCCGCGGGACGAGGGTGAGTGAGGTGGCCAGCAATCACGGCAGGCACGCCGACGGTAATCGACGCGACTTCGTCTGGGCCGAATAAGTGGTTCTTGGCAAGTTCAAAAATGGCCTCGACCGCAGCTTGAACCCGCGCGCTGCAGGCGTGACCTTTAACCATGACCTCCATCAGCCGGAAATCCCTACCGAGCCCGTTCATTAAGAGATCGAAATTCACCTCGTCTGCATAAGCGCGCGCGAACCCGTTGGAGCCTTCCAGTACATCTATCGGTCCAGAGAAACCTTGGTCGACTAAATAGGCCGCACTGACACCGCTTGCGGCAGCGTGAGCGGCATGAATTCTTTTTACCGTGGAACCCGAGTAATAAAATTGCGTCAGGCCTCCTGCGAAACTGGCCACAACGCCGATAGAATCGCTCACACGTTGCGCGGGATCCTCGCCATCACTGAGCAGCATCGAGGCAGCCACGGTTGCGCCAAAACCACCGCAGGTGGCGGTACTCTGGAAGCCGCGTTGGAAGTGACTTGGCTGAATGGACAAGGCGATACGAATCATAGCTTCGTAGCCACCGGTTACGGCAGCCAGAAACTGCGCTCCGGAAGCTCCGACGTCGGTGGCCGTGGCAAACGCCGCGGAGAAGACAACGGCGCCGGGATGAAGCATGGCGCCTACATGCGTATCGTCCGAATCGAAACTGCCAGCGTAAGTTGCGTTCAAGAACGCGGCGTGTAATGGATTCGTTTTCTTTCGCGAATACAAAATTGCGGATCGGCCGCGTCCGTTCATCCGAAGCTGATACTCCCGCGCCCATTCACTCCACGGGAGTCGCGCGCCAATCGACGCGACGCGTAGATAGTCGAGGAAAAGCTCGCCAAGTTTGCCGGTAACTTCCGCCGGCAGGCTTGAAGTTTTTAGGTCTGCGGCAAAGCGTCCGAGCGAAAGAGTGGGTGACTCGGCAAACGGGGGGCGTTCCATGCTCGGCTCCCTCACGCGATCGATTCAGGCGAACATTCGACGCGTTTGCTGACCCCAAGGCTCTGCGCGCCCGCCGTTGGACACCACATCGATTTGCCACCGGCGCCTCCCGCTACGATTACGATCAAGTCTTCGGGCCGACCAACGATCGGGACCATTGCGTTTTCATCGTTCCGGTCAATCCAATTGGGAAAGTGCGGTCCCTTGGATTTGCCGCGGTTGCGAATAAGACCCCACGGTTGGCGCGCGCGATCGAAAAATGCCTGCTTTAGATCCTCTTTGCTCCAAGAAGCTCCGGCGAAATGTCTGGCGTGTTCCGGGCCCAACACCAGCACGGGAGTGCCCTGCGAGTAGATGTTATTTCCTCCCAGTGCAGCCATGGTTGACGCAAAGGTGCGAACGATTTCGTTGGGATCGGTTTGCACGTTCTCCGTCATGCTGTGGGGAGCTTCAGAGTTGATCACGGTGACCACGCTTGCATCGCACTCGAATCCCCGTTCCACGTGCAAAGGCTCCCATGGATTGGCCTTTTCGTGTTCCGCGATGCAGAAGGTGTATTTGCCGGGATGGCCGTGCTGGCAAAAGTCGACTTCACCCGGAATCGCGCCACCGATGTTGATCAGGATGAGCCGCAGAGCGCGCCCGATGGTAGCGTTGGCCCTCCAACCTGGTCCGAAAACACCGTTGCCATAATTCAGGCCGATGCGTTCCACAATAGGACCGTTCACGATGATTAGGGGTGCGCCGGCGTGTGTCGTTGTCTGACGATGCGCCAATCCGTAGACGGGTTCGCTGATGGCTTGCACCGCAGCGGCGATAACCGGCAAATAGGATGGCAGACATCCCGCCATGACCGCGTTAATCGCAATTTTCTGGATTGTCGCCCTTCCATTCGCGGGAGGGAGGACCGCCAGAAAATCCTCCGAACCGCGCCATGGCATTCCATCGAGCATCGCTTTGACGCGCTCTTCAGTCGGGGGAATGATTGGTAGCCCGTCGGTCCAGGAATGTTGATAGAAATAGTCGTTAATCGCTTCGAGAGAATCCGGCAGCGTGAGCGCTTTCCGTTCGGCTAACGCAATCATCTTATGGTGTGCGTCCATTCCTGCCTTCCATCCAAGGAGGATGCCTGTTCGCTAACGCTTGGGAACCACATGCTCCGGCAAGGAGAACTTCTTTGCGCCGAATTCTCGCTCCAGCGCCTCGCGAGGCGAAAGGAGCAGACGAACCGCTTCCTCAGCAGCATCCGTGCCCTTCTTAGTGATCTGTTCGAGATTCTGGTCCCCGATCGGGTGCGGCAATAGCAGGATCGGAACTACGGGAAAACCGAGGCCTCGAGCGACCATTTGAGCGAGCGGGCAGAATGATCGTGAGACAAGCGTTACCGTGGGCACTCCTGCTTTCTCCAACTCCACCGAGTCCTGGACACTCCAGGGCGTGGAGGACCCTCAATGGCCCACGCCACTGATCGCGACGTCCGTCTCGCCTGCCATTTCCGGCAGGAATGGCGCGAGTTTGGCAGGATAGCCCTTGCGCCAAAAACGCAGGATGGAGGTCTTAAAGCGCTCTTGCAGAATTTCTGCGAGGCCATTGAAAACCAAGTCGGAGAATTCCTTGCCGTTGTCCAAGAGGCCGATTCGCAAACTTTCGAGTGATTTGGGCCGCTCGGCAAGCTTACCGGTGGGAGAGTTGGATTCTCCGACGGGAGAAAGAACTTGGATGCCTTTGTTCACCAAACATCTCCTTGCACTCAGACGGTCACACGGTGCTCGCGGATGCTCAGACTTCTCATGCGCTCTTGGCACGCTTGGCGTTGCGGCCTGCCTGTAACGATCCGTCGCGACGCGATTCTGCAAAAACATCCTACGCCCGAGATGAAGTGGCGACCAGCGAACCCGCAAGCAATCCAGTCAGTTCGGAAATATCTTCCAACGTATCGACTTCTTTCAATGCTTCCATGGCGGCCTTCACGCTTCCAGGCGTCAGACTGAATTTGGCGCAATCAGCAAACTTCGCCTCCAGTTCCGCGACGGTAAGCGGAAACTCGGGGTTTCCGCGCGAAATGTCAACTTTCTTTTCGATGACTTTACCATTTTTCAGCCAAACGCGAAGGTGCACAGGACGGCTACCAATTTTCCATTTTCTTTCGATTTCGTCATCAATGGACATCTTGATTCGAGGCAGCAGCTTTTGAATCGGAGCCGCCTGGACGGCTTGATCGGTAAACGCCTCGACGGTGACACGATTCTCAGTCAGCGCACGCGCCACGCCATACTCCATAGAGAACTTCGCTTCGAGACCTGTGGTCGGCAAGTGATAGGAGAGTTTATCGAATGTGTAGCGGGTCACTCCGATTTCGATTCGCTCGATATCTTCAGGCTGAATTTTGAATTCCTTACGGAGATCCATAGCCGCGTCGATCCCTGGGTGGATGGCTATTCCGCAGGGATATGGTTTGATGACCACTCCCCGAGTGGCCAATTCGTACTTGGAGCCAAGCTCTCCAAGGGGGGACATGTCAACCGGCAATCCGCGTGAGTACACCTCGTGAAAACTTCGAGGTCCATCAAAAGGATGCGGCAGCGAGGTGAAGCCGAGTTGACTCAACTGGGCTGATTGCAAGCCATTGCGCGCGGCCAAGCCCGCGTGCAATGGCTTGCTCATTGTGCCAAAATTGCTCACGTTTCCGCTGGTCATCGAATAGACAATGCCGAGTGCTCGACCTATTTGCTCGGAGTTCAGTGACAACAGCTTGCAACATGCGGCAGCCGTCCCGAAACTGCCGACGGATGATGTCGCATGCCACCCCCCTTCCAGAGAGTGCTTCGGCTGTGTAGTTCTTCCGAGCTTTGCCATCACTTCAAACCCGACGGCGTATGCCAAGACAACTGACTTTCCGGAGGCTCCGATTAATTCGCCAAGCGTCAGAACAGCGGGAACGAGCGAAGCGCTGGGGTGTCCGATCAGGCCCCAAGTGACATCGTCAAAATCAAGAGCGTGAGCGGAGCATCCGTTCACCAGGGCGGCATCGTGCGCGGAGGTTTTGAACCCTGCACCCCAAATGGTCGATTGCTGAGAGCCGGCAGCCGACAAGGCCCATTTCGCGGCGATTTCTCCCGCAGGCTGGCGAACTCCCGCAAGCGCTACGCCCACACAATCCATCATAGCTTCGCGGACCACAGACAACGCTTTGTCGGGTATGTCGTCGAATTCCGTTTGAACGATAAAACGGACAATTCGTTCAGTGTTCGGAGTGTTCATCATGCTTCCTTTTGTATTGCGTATTCGATGCGCGCTCGTTCTTGATCAGAGCTATCTCGGACGGCATTCCAACTTCGAGCGGGATCCAACGGAATGAGCCGATGGAGCTGACTCATCTCCAGGTGTCGTCATACCAGCGAATTCGCTGTGTTACAATTTCGGGAAGTGCTCAACACTGGGAAATAGTAGATGCAATGGACAGCGCACGTCCTTCAGGAAAGCTAAAAAAAACCTTAAAGGAAACTTAAGCGCCGAATGTCCGAGCAGGCCAGACAAATTTATGAATTTGGACCCTACCGTCTTGACGTCGCTGAGCGGGCCCTGCTGCGAACGGGCCATCCCGTCTACCTGACCCCAAAAGCATTCGATGTTCTCTTGCTGCTCATCCGCAACTGCGGACGCTTGGTCGAGAAATCGGAATTTATGACCAGCGCTTGGGCCAATAGTTTCGTAGAAGAAAGCAACCTCACAGTAACGATCTCGATGCTACGCAAGATTCTGGAAGGAGAATCGCATGACCGCAAGTATATCGAGACGGTGTCGAAACGCGGATATCGGTTTGTGGCGCAAGTTGGCGAGACCGTTGAATCCACCAAGATAAATTCTCTGGCGGTCCTGCCATTCCAGTGCTTAACGAAGGACACCTCCTACGCGTATCTCAAAGTAGGGTTGGTAGATGCGATCATTTCGCGGCTGGCAACTACCGGACGATTGGTAGTAAGGCCGACCTCTGCGGTTTTGCGCTATGAAGATCGAGTCGCGGATCCCGTGGCAATTGGTCGCGAACAGAAGGTAGACGCGGTTGTTACCGGCCATATTGAAATATCATCGGGACGCATTCGCGTTGCGGTCCAATTGATACGAGTTTCTGATGGGTACCTGATGTGGGCTACTTCCTACAGCAGAGAACATGACGAAATCTTTGCGTTAGAGGATGCTGTTGCGGAAGGAGTGGCGCAATCCACGGCATCCACGCATGCTCAAAAAACGCAAGAGTTAGTTCTCCCGCGGCGGAACACCGAGAACTCCCAAGCTTATCGCCTGTATCTCGAAGGTCGTTATTTTTGGAATAAGCGCACTGCAGATGGGCTGCGCCGTAGCATTCGATGCTTCAAACGGGCCATCGAGGAAGACCCAAACTACACGTTGGCATACTCAGGACTTGCCGATTCCTACGTCCTACTAGCGTCCCACGGCGCGCAATCTCCGCTAAAAAGCGTTCCATTGGCCAGGAGCGCAGCGCTGAAAGCGCTCGAGCTCGATCGGGCGTTGGCCGAAGCGCACACTTCCCTCGGAATGGTTTATCACTACTATGACTGGAGCTGGGAGAAAGCAGGGGAAGAATTCCAGTGCGCGCTTTCTCTCAATCCCAATTACATTGTCGCGCGAATGTGGTACGCCTCGAATCTCGCCACTCTGGGCCGGCTTCAGGAGGCGCTATTCCAGGCCGAACAAGCCGAAGAACTGGACCCGCTTTCGCTGGCTGTGTACATCAAAATCGGCCGCTTGCAGTACTGGATGCGGAATTACGATCTTGCCATGCGCGCTTACCGCAGGGTCGTCGATCTTGATTTCCAGCACGCAAGAGCCCACACACGGCTCGGGATGGTCTATGCAATAACGGAAGACTTTGATCGGGCCATCGATGAATTCAAACGCGCGCACGAGCTTTCCGGTGCTGACCCTTACTTAGACGGCTTTCTGGGCTATGCTCACGCGAAATCTGGCAAGCGAGCTGTGGCGAAGCGAGCGATCGAGCAACTGGCTCGGCGTTCCCGCCGGGAATACGTTCCCGCATTTTGCACCGCTCTGGTATATGTCGGCATGGGAGAAACCGATCACGCGCTGCTGTGGCTGGAGAGAGCTTACAAAGACAGATCCGCCTACATGGTGTTCGCGAAAGTAGAGCCCTTGCTTGACGAAATTCGCAATCACCCTCGCTTTATCAAGCTCATGTCTGAAATGCGCCTGAACTGAAGTTCAATTCCAGATCATCGCTCCCGAATGTTGCCCACTCAGTGAAAGTATCCGTTTGAGCGTCGATCTCACCAGATGAGTTTCAGCCCGAATTGAATTTCCCGCCCAGGCGTCACCGTCTGGTCGATTGCACCAGCCCCTGCAACCGGGTTCCCGCTCTGATCAAACAGGGTCGAATTGTCAATTGGGGGAGCGAAGTTTGCGCGATTGAAAATGTTAAAGGCTTCGATGCGAAGTTGCGCGTTAAAACTTTCCGAGATCTTCGGAATGTAATTGTTCTTGAAGAGGGAGAAATCCCAGGTAAAGAGCCCCGGTCCGATAATCGAATTGCGCCCGACGTTTCCATAGAGGTTCTCGCAACTCCCTGGCACTGCAGAAAAAGGCGTGCACCGTGCTGCGATGTCGGCGGTCGCCATCGGGACACTGAAGCACTGCACTTTTACGTAGTTGCGTGGGTTGCCGGGGTTGATAGGCGAACTGCATCCCGGACCGGCGATTCGGCTAGGATAGGCAAAGGGGTCGCTGCTGTTGAGACCGAGGGGGTCGCCTCCAATTAAGGGTGTAAACGGTACCCCGGATTGCGCCGTTACAACCCCGCCCAGCTCCCAACCACCCAGCGTGTGAGTCAGGAAACCATTCCAATCGCGGGGCGTGGGGAGATCCCAAATGTAATTGATTGACAAGGCGTGCTGAATGTTGAAATCCGACAATCCGCGTGTGCAGGATTTGCAGAATAGAAATGGGCTGGAAATCGAGTTTTGAAACTGGTCGCCAACATTGCTGGAGGAGTCCGTATCGATCCCCTTGCTAAATGTGTAGGCGCCCTGCATCTGAAACCCGTGGCTGAATCGTTTGGATGCTTTGACTTGCAGCGCATCATATAAAGAGCTTCCATCCCAAAAAACTCCGCGGATCGCGCCAAAATTTGGGTTGAGCCTTGGTTCACTCCCCGCAGGAAATGGAAAGAGTAAACCAGCGCTGGTCACGGTCGGCTGGGTCGTATTGACGTCATCTGCTCGATTGAGCATATGCACGCCGTGATTCCCTACGTATCCCACCGTTAACGTGGTACTCGGAGTGAGCTGGCGCTCAACATCCAGATTCCAGATCAGCACATAATTCCTCGCAGGTTTTTGAGGCACGAATGCCACGATCAGAGAGGTCGGCGATGTGCCCCCCAGGTTTACTGCTCCGGATGGAAACGATCCGGGAGGCAAGTTCCCTTTCGAGAGCACCTCGCTGAAAGGGGCGGTTGCGCCCTGCGCAAAGAAAAATTCGTATAGCAAGGGAAGGACATCAAATTGCCCGATGGCGCCTCGAACGGCGGTCTTTCCGTTGTGAAATGGATCCCAAGCGAAGCCAATTCTGGGCTCAAAGTTTCGCGTGGTCGGGTTCGAGAAGAGAGGTGATCCCAACGTGATGGTTGGGGCTGTCAAGGAGGCAAGATTGGCGAGATGATTCTCGACCTCGGTTGGGACCGTGCTCATCTCGTAGCGCAAGCCAAGATTGAGAGTGAGAGTGGGGCGTATTCTCCAATCGTCCTGGAAATAGCCGCCAAATAGTTTCTGCCGCATATGAGGCGAGCTTGTCGTGTCTGGGGACTGCCCCTTGAAAGTCTTTGGAACATCGGTAAGGAAATTTGTCAAAGAGCCAAAACTGAACTCGCCATTGGGTCCTGTCACAGCCGTTCGGCCGAGCTGCATGGCTTCGAAGGCAAAACCGAACTTTATGGAGTGGAGACCCTTCGTGAAGAATGCATCGTCGTATAGCTGATAAGAGTTCCAGTCGTCGATTAGCGAAGTCAGTCCGCCGATGCCGCCACTATTTGTGGTCAGACCGGTAACAAAAAGCTGAGCTGCTGCTCTTCCTGGAAAAGTGCCCAACGCTAAATCCGAGGCGACAGGATTAATTGCTGCCAATGCCTGGCTCGCGTTGGAATCGATGCCGCTGTAGCCGATGCGCAACGAGTTCACTAGAGAAGCATTAAAGACGTGTGTCTCTTCGAGAGATACCATCTGTCGCTTGGACGCGTTTTCGCTGGTCCAAGTATTGTAAGAATCTGGTGTCGTGAACGTGGCCTTATCCAGGAACCAACTCCCGAACATGGAATCCCTGTCGGAGAATTTATGATCGATCCGAGCTGTTTCGAAGTTCTCATAGGTGACATCCGAACCTGAAAGGAGCGCCAGTCCGGTATTCCCCACCCCAATCAACCCGGCATTCGGCAATGGATAGAAGGCAAGAAAAGGTTGAACCAGCGGATTTACGGTAATGGTGGTCGTGGTTCCGTCGGAATTGTGAATGATTCCGTTCCTCGCATCCTGAGATGGGACCTTATCCACATGGGTAACTCCCAAGTCCTCCCGAAGTCCCTCGTAATTGAAGAAGAAAAAGGTTTTGTCTTTCTGAATGGGGCCGCCTACCGAACCGCCAAATTGATTGCGATGGAAGGGAGTAAGTGTAGGATCGAAAAATCCTTTCGCGTCAAAATCCTCATCCCGCAGAAACCAATATCCGGTGCCATGGAAACCATTGGTACCCGACCGGGTGGTCGCATTGACCACACCGCCGGAAGTTCTTCCGTATTCCGCGGAGTAGTTGCTAGTTAGGACTGAGAACTCTTGTATGGCGTCAACACCCATCGCGACGCCCGCCACGCTCCCGGGACCGCCGCCAGCGTAATCCTCAACGCTGATGCCATCAAGGCGGAAATTGTTCTGCTGCGGACGGGTGCCCGAAATACTCAAAAGTGTTCCGATTCCTCGGTTGGCTCGATTGGAGGCACCGGAAGCGGGTGCCTGCGTCGGTATGTTGTGGACGGCGGGCTCGAGGGTTGTAAGCTGCACCCAATCGCGCCCGTTCAGCGGGAGTTCCACCACCGTCTTGGAATTTATGACGCCACCCACGCTTGATGAGGCAAGCTCGACGGTCGGCGGAGCCGCATTCACTTCCACCTTTTGCGCTAGTTGTCCGACCTTCATTGTGAAATTTAATTCTTGCTGGGCTCCTACGGTGAGAGTGATGCCGCTCTGCACCAGAGTCGAAAAGCCGGGAGTCGACGCGGTTATTTCATATTGGCCGGGCCGAAGGTTTGGTGCGGTGTAAAAGCCATCCCCATTCGCAGTCACCTTGGTTACCACGCCGGTAGCAACGTTTTTTACGACAACGGCAACGTTCGGAACAACGCTGCCCGATTCGTCCTTCACCGTGCCCGAAAGTGTGGCCCCGGTTACTTGCGCAATCAAATGGCCCGGGATCAACAAAATCCAGAGCAACATGCTAACGAGAAGGATCACCACAGGATTTTTCTTCTCGCAGTTCAAATAACGCATTGGCATCTGCCCTCCATCCCGAAACTGATGCCGGAGTCTGTTGCCAGCAATGCCGCCGCGTCCTATGACAAAACTAAAGTATGTGTTAAAAAAATGTTAAAGCTATTTTGCTATTTCGATAATGATTGCACAGCCCTGCACTTCAAACGACTGGCCCCTTGGACTGATGGCGGTTTACACTGCGGGCGATCGAGCATTTCTACGCGGCTACCTAAGGGGCTTGGGAATCGTCAAAGCCGTCAGATCGCGAACACTGCGCAAGTTCTCGATGCGTTCCACGCTTTCTTGCAATTCCAACACCTGATCTCGCACGAGGATTCTTCCGGCGCAATTTTGAAACTTATGGACAAGCGACCGGGCAGGCAAAGGATGGGCAGCCGACTGCCCTAAGGCTTCGTCGAGTTGCCCGCAATAAACCGTGCCATCGTGCATTGTCAATTTGATTTCGGCACCATAGGCATTGTCAGAACCGATTTGTTCCGGTGAATAAGACGCGGCCTTCACTTTGGACATGATGCTTCGCGCTTGCATGTCATGAAAGGCGTCACCTTCGAAATGTTCGAGCACGACCGTTCCGTGCATCAGTGCTCTTGCCAGGCAATATTGCAGGCTGAATTTCGCAGCCATTGCGTTCTGCGGATTCGGGCGATTCGTATGTTCCAGTCGCCGCTCGTGAATCCATACGTCGATGTTCGACACGTCTTCAGCATGAATATGATTTTCGCTCACAATTCGAATCAAGGTGTCGATGGCTGAATGAGTGCTTGCGCAGCATGGATATTGTTTGATGACCACCCCGGGGTCCACAATTTCAAGTGGCTCCGCCCAGTTCTCAAATATTTTTGCGACATCGTAGGTGCCTGGACCGTTGAACACATTCAGAAATCCCTGTTTGTGCTCGAATGCGTCGGGGGCGGCGGTGAATTCCTTGCCGGCCAGCAGCGCGGCCAGCAAGCCGCTTCGCGCACAATTTCCCACATGCAACGGTTTCGTCATCGTCCCGAAATTGGCCTTCAGGCCAGCGGACAAGGATGCGCTCATCGACAAGGCAGAGGCAATTTGCTGTTCCTCAAGCGAGAGCAGCCTGGCGCAAGCGGCCGCCGCGCCGAATACGCCGAGCGTCGCTGTCGGGTGCCAACCTTTCTTATAGTGGTGGAAATTAACTGCTTTCGCGATGCGAATCTCTGTTTCGAATCCAGCTACGAACGCATTCACTACGTCTCGCCCAGACGCCTCGATGTTGTCGCCTAATGCGAGCAGAGCAGCCAGCACAGGCGCCGAGGGGTGCCCTCCCATCGCGTCGCTCACATCGTCGAAATCCAACGCGTGGGCAGCCGTGCCGTTCATCAGTGCGGCATCGAGGCAATTGGTCTTGTGCTTGGTACCAAATGCGACGCTGGTTCCGGGTCTGGATTCTCCCGACAGAACGTCTGTGACGATCGCAGCGGCCGGCTCGCTGCTCCCTGCCAGGGTGACCCCCAGAGTGTCCAAGAGAGCATCTTTCGCGGCTTGGATTGCCTGACCAGGGAGATCTTCGTAGCGAAACCGTGATACACGAATGGCTAATTCATTAGCAATGTGCATTGGCTTTGTCTCTAAGTCACTATCCTCGGATAAAGCTCGCTGGCGACCGCCAGCATGATGGCAAAGGCAATCATGAGCATTTCAAAATCGTGAGGAACGCCAAACGCGCTTTCCCCGCCCACGACCATCAGGCTTCTCATAGCGTCAACCTGATAGCAAAGCGGATTGGCTTTTGAGAGAATTTGGAGCCATTTGGGCATGAGAGAAATGGGATAGATCGCATTGCTGGCGAAAAATAAGGGCATCGTTAACACTTGCCCGATCCCCATGAAACGCTCCCTAGACTTCACCAAACAAGCTACGATCAGCGAAAACGTCGAGAAAACGGCGGCGCCAAACATTACGGCCAGAGCAACTTGGAGCAAAGGTAAAGCTTCGAAGCGCAAGCGGATCTGTAGAAGATAAGCCAGCAAATAGACGAATACCATCTGGCACATGCCACGAACCGTGGAGGATAGCGCGCGGCCCAGTACCAGGGCGCTTCGAGGTGCAGGACTCGAAAGGAACTTTTGCACAATCCCCAAATCGCGTTCCCAAATGAGCGAAATGCCGTAGAAGATAGCCCCGAAGAGAACGCTTTGCCCTAAAATCCCGGGGCACAGAAATGCAAGATAGCTGATGCCTCCGCTGGGAATTGCGTGCGTACGACCCAAGACTTCTCCGAAAATCACGAGCCAAAGCGTCGGCTGAACCATGCGCGTGAAGAGTTCGACCGGGTCGTGAATCAACTTGCGCACGTCTGAATCCGCAACGGCGAGCGCTTGCCGCGTATAGCCAAAGTTAGCCCAAGCGATGATGCGTGATGCGACTGCGCGATACATCCCGAAGCTCTCCTCCTTCCGAACATGTGACGCCGGTGAAATGAATGAACACGCTATCCATCGTCGCCGTGCTGGACACGACCGCTTTCAGCGCGGCGGGGGTATCCAGTGCAACGAGCTGGCCACGATGCATGATCCCGATCGCTTCACAGAGTTGATCCGCCTCCTCCATGTCGTGAGTAGTCAAAAGGATCGTGGTGCCAAACTCCCGGCGCAGTTGTCTGATGCGCTCCCAGAGCACTCGTTTGGCCGCAGGATCCAGACCTACGGAAGGTTCGTCGAGGAACAATACCGCCGGCCGATGCAACATCGATTGCGCAATTTCCAATCTCCTGATCATCCCTCCGGAATACTGGCGAACGGCCCTGCGGCCGGCTTCTCCAAGGTCCATGAACTCCAGTGCCTGTGCGATGCGCAATTTCCGCTCGGCGCGCGGAATCAAATACAGTTTCGCCGCAACGAGCAAATTCTCATATCCCGTCAGTTCTCCGTCCGCCGACAGCATTTGCGAAACGTAACCAATCTTGCGGCGCACCGCGGCCGGTTCTCGAACCAGATCGCAATCCACGATTCGGGCTGTCCCGGAAGTTGGAGGAAGAAGCGTGGTCAGCATTTTAATCAGCGTGCTCTTTCCCGCCCCATTGGCTCCCAGCAATCCGAAAGTGGATCCGGCTCTGCATGAAAACGTAAGTTGATCGACGGCAATGACTGAACCGAACCGCTTCGAGAGCGAAAATGCGGTGATCGCGTTTGGCCAGCCGGTAATTTGTGACGGAGCAGCGGCTTCACCTAGCGAATCAATCCTCATTGTCATCGCATCTTAACTGGACATCTCGAAAACACAAGTAGGCTTAAGGTTTTTTTAAGACATTCTTTAGCTTTGTCAAAGGACGAGGTTCCATTTTGGGGCGACACTAAAACCCTGGTGGATTAGTGTCCCAATGCAAATCGAACCAGAGGAAATCCAGCTAAGAGTTAATGGCAAGCTGCGCTCAGTAAGGGTCGATCCTTCCACTCCTCTCCTGTATGTTCTGCGAAACAACCTCAAGTTGAACAGCCCCAAATTTGGTTGCGGGCTTTCGCAGTGCGGGGCCTGCACTGTTATTTTGAGCGGACGCGCGGTGCGTTCCTGCATCACTCAAGTCGGGGAAGTGAAGAACCTGGAAATCACCACACTCGAAGGTTTGGGCACTTCGGAGAATCCAGGCCCTCTGCAACGAGCGTTCATTGAGGAGCAGGCCGCCCAGTGCGGTTACTGCACGAATGGCATGATCATGCGGGCAAAAGTCCTGCTTGATTCCAATCCCAAGGCAACTGACGAAGAAATCAAACGTGCACTCAACGGGAACTTGTGCCGTTGCGGGAGTCACCTGCGGATTGTGCGAGCTGTCCGGCGTGCAGTCCGCCATAAGACCTGATTAATGGGACGGAATTCTTTGAGAAATGATTCATGAAGCGCAGAAAATTCCTCCAATCCGCCGGCACCCTTACCATTGGGTTCTCCTGGTGGGGAACCTCGTTTCTTCCGCCGCTCACACTCGATGGAGAATACGACACTGACTCCGCACCGGGGGCCGCATCGCTTGATTCCTGGCTGGCGGTCGGCAGCGACGGCACCGTAACGGTTCTTACGAGCAAAGTAGACTTGGGGACCGGCGTACTGACAGCGCTCTCTCAAGTCGTTGCCGAGGAACTGGACGTTTCATTTCATCGAGTTCGAATGTTCACGGGCGATACGGATCATACGATCGATCAATCGCAGACATCCGGAAGCCGTACGCTCCACAAGGCGGGACCGCAACTGCGGCAGGCAGCCGCAGCGGCGCGACGCGAACTGGTTCGGCGTGCGTCCGTCCGGCTTGGTCTCGCTCCGAAAAACCTGAACGTCGAAGACGGAAACGTGAGCGCTCCTGGAGGCGAGTCCAAAACGATTTCGTACTGGGAACTCATCGGGAATAAGCGGTTCCATCTAACCATGACTGCCACCGGCACGGGAGAGAATTTGCAGTTGGCTCCCGATGTGCCTCCGAAAAATCTGAAAGACTACAAGATCGTGGGTACTTCGGTGCCGCGCATCGATCTTCCCGCAAAATTCTCCGGAGAATTCGTTTACACACAGGATGTGAGGATGCCCGGAATGTTGCATGGGCGCGTCATTCGGCCCAATCATCCAATTTCTCTGCCTACCGGCGTGGACGAAACTTCAATCCGGGATATACCAGGAATCGTTGCCGTGGTCCGGAAAGAAAGCTTTGTCGGCGTGGTAGCAACCACCGAATGGAGCGCGATCCGGGCCGCGAATAATTTGAAGGTGAAATGGTCGGAACCCGTCGTCAAACTTCCGGCAAATGACGACGCTGCTTTTGCATATCTTCGCGACACCAAGACCTTTCATGATCAAGTCGTCGTGGATAAAGGCAACGTGCAATGGGGTCAATCCCCCGCTCAGCAAGCGAGCACGTTCGCGGCAACGTACCGATGGCCGTTTCAAATGCATGGCATGATCGGCCCCTCATGCGCGGTTGCCGACGTTGGACCAAAGACGGCATGCGTCTGGACCGCGTCCCAGGGAATTTTCCGGACACGCAAAGCGGTGGCGGATTTGCTGGGCTTCGCGGAAAAAGATGTGCGAATCGTTTACGTGGAAGGCTCGGGCTGCTATGGCCGCATGTGTCCCGATGATGCCGCTGAAGATGCCGCTGTCTTGTCGCGTGAGGTTGGCAAGCCCGTGCGGGTCCAGTGGATGCGACGGGATGAGCACATATGGGAACCCAAGGGTTCCGCGCAATTTCTAAACGTGCGCGCCAAGGTGGACACCCAAGGCAGGATCCTCGCCTGGGATTTCATGGACCGCTTTCACCCTTACACTGCCGGAGTCGACAACCGTCTCCTCGCAGCGCGACAAATCGGATTGGAACAGACAGGCCCGGGAGCTCTCGGCCATGGGTTCAATTACGGCAAGGCTGGCGGAGGTGATCTCTATGCTTTCGAGCAACAACGGATAATCTCGCCCGCCATCCCTTGGATTCAAAATGATCTGACCCCCCTGCGAACGTGCAATCTGCGCGCGCCAGGGACGGTGGCACGCACTTTCGCGAGCGAATGCTTCATTGATGAAATTGCGGCCCACCTCGCAACCGACCCAGTGCAATACCGGCTGAGCCTGCGTGTGAATGATCCCCGTACGCACGGAGTCCTCAAGGCTGCGGCGGCGAAGGCAGAGTGGATGACACGTCCGTCTCCATTGCCGCCGAGCGGAGAATTCACGGCACGCGGAAGGGGCGTGGCGTGCTCGAACCGTGAGGGCACAATCGTCGCTGCCATAGCTGAAATCGAGGTGGATAAGAAAACTGGAAAAATATCCGTGCGGCGAATTACCGTCGCGCAGGACTGCGGGCTAATCGCGAATCCCGACGGAGTCAAAAATCAGATCGAAGGAAATGTCTTGCAAGGCATCAGCCGCACGCTGTTCGAGGAAGTGCAATTTGACGAATCCGGGCTGCGAACAGTCGATTGGGCAAGTTACAGGACGTTGCGATTCGAAGATCTTCCCGAAGTTGAAATCGTTTTGATAAATCGACCTGACTTCGGTTTCCTTGGCGTGGGAGAGGCCGCCGTCATTCCCATCCCCGCGGCAATCGCCAATGCCCTCTTCGATGCCGCCGGCATACGTTTGCGACAAGTTCCGCTGACTCCCGAGAGGGTCAAGTCAACTCTTCCATCGTGATTTAAACGGGTTGCGACGCCGAACGGGCGGCAAATCGCATCGATATGCCTGCTCTGGCGGAAGGAAGCAGCGTGCTCAATCCCCGCGCTCTATGAACGCCGGGCCTCCTCTACAGGGATTGTGGCAGAATTGTGCCGGAATTCGGGTTCGAAGCGCGATTTTGCCAGGCACTTGTTCAAAAGCAAGTGCTCCTCCCTGTGTCAGAACTGTGTCAAAACCCTATCTGATTTGGCCGTTGGGGTTAGTCTTGAGCGAAAAGCAGACTCCCCCAAGTTAACGTGAACAAACAAAAATCGAAGGAGGCGATAGAGAGTTTGGAGTGATCTCGCGAGCTTGCAAAGCAGGTGGTCTCCGGAGTGTGCTCCGAAATCTGGTTCGTTCTTTGGCACGAAGTGGGTGCAACTTTGGGTGCAGTTAGAAAGGCAAGAATGGCTCCGACTTTGGTATAAGCGACACCAGATAGGGCACTTAGATCTTTGCTCACCTCGGCTGTTAACCGAACGCTCACCCTTGAACGGCTCGACGAGGGTGTGCTCGAGGGCGACCGTGCGCCCGTATTCGTCCGCCGCGACCGCCTCTACCCCCTGCGTCCGCCGATTCGACACTTCCGGCCGGCGAATAACCTTGTAGGAAGTTCCGTGATAGCGGTTATACGCCGACAGGAAGCCTTCGACGAGCATTTGATCGCGCTTCATGCGAGAAATTGTACCAGCACCCGATGTTATAATGCGACAGTCGGGGCGTGAGTTGTGGCCCGAATATTTGTCGGACGGAGGAAGTGAAATGATTGTCCTAGCAAGGCGCATCGAGCTTGAAATCCTGCGAGATGCGGTCGCACTCGGATACCGTGAGCATGGACGCGAGACTTCGGTGTCGATACTCACCGCTCTCATCGACCGGAAGATCGGCGTGCGGGCGGAAGACGAAATTTTGCCCGCGCTCAAGAGGCTGTTCGACGACGGGCACGTCGAGGACTTCCAGAAGTGGAACGCTGCGAAGCAGTGGTTTGATCTTTACTCAGAATACGTCGCGGCGTACGGACGGAGAGCGGATACGGAATTCTTCTACGGGGGTGGCAACTTCAACATCATCCCGACGCCAAAGGGGAGGCTCTGCCTGCAGGAACTCGAGGCCGCAGTCGCGCCGGCGCCACCGCAGGTCGTCGCTCGTGCAGTCCAGCGCCGACGAATCGGTTTCTGAGGTGCGCGAGAATTCAATGAGGCTGAGAGAGCATCCGGGATTTCTAGACGGCTGGCCGGCCGAGCCGGGAGGCGCGTTCGGCGGGTCGTACGCGTCGCCGCTCGACGGAGGCGACATCATCATGGAGGTCCTCCTACAGCGGGCCGTTGGTTCAGACGAGCCTAGCGTCGTGTTAAGGACGCTTTACCAAGGCGGCGAGCATACGCGGGACAACCGCGTACGCGACCAGCAATTCGCCCAAGCGCTTGTTCGCCTATTGAATCTAAACGCGGGGAAGACGATCAGGGAAATC
>DASYZC010000390.1:0-4327 GCA_035949735.1 Candidatus Acidiferrales bacterium
GCCGAATCTGAACGGCGACTACATCTCCGACGCGTGCGCCGCGCAGATTGGCGGCCTAGGCATGGCGCCGGGCGCGAATATCGGCGATGGATATGGATGTTTTGAAGCCACGCACGGGACGGCGCCGAAATATGCGGATAAAGATGTAATCAATCCGAGTTCGGTGATGCTTTCGGGTGCGATGATGTTCGATTTCATGGGCTGGAAAGAAGTGGCGCGGCTGATCGAGGACGGTATCGGGCGCACGATTCAGCAGAAGCGCGTGACCTACGATCTCGAACGCCTGATGGCCGGCGCGACCAAGGTCGGAACCGCGGAATTCGCGAGCGCAATTATCGATAACATGCACGCCCCCGCGACAGTGGGACGGTAAAACGGGCGTTGTTCACGCGTTGTTCACGCGCAGCAGCCGAATTTATCCTCGATAACAATCAGGAGACGCGCGAATGCGGAAGAAGGTAACGGTTGTGGGCGGAGGATTCGTCGGGTCGACAACGGCGCAGCGAATTCATGACGCTGGGCTGGCGGATGTGGTGCTGACGGATATTCTCGAGGGAGTGCCGGCCGGGAAAGCGCTCGATATGGCGGAATCGGCGCCCATTCTTGGAGCGGACGTTCGCGCGACGGGCATTTCGACGGCAGGGGGCGATTACAAGGAGACGGCCAATAGCGACATCATCGTGATCACCGCGGGATTTCCGCGCAAGCCGGGAATGAGCCGGGACGACCTGCTGAAGGCCAACTACGACGTAATTAAAGCGGTGGTTGAAGCTGTGGTGAAGCTCTCGCCGAACGCGATCCTGATCGTGGTGACGAATCCGCTCGATGCGATGGCGCAGGCTGCGTTCAAAGTGAGTGGGTTCCCGAAGAATCGAGTGCTAGGAATGGCGGGGGTGCTGGACTCGGCGCGCATGAGCACTTTTGTGGCGGCGGAGCTGGGCGTGTCGGTTGAAAACGTGCACTCGTTTGTGCTCGGTGGGCACGGCGACGACATGGTTCCGCTGGCGCGGTATTCGACAGTTGCGGGGATTCCGCTACCCGAACTCATAGCTAAAGAAAAGCTTGAAGGCATCATTACGCGGACGCGCAAGGGCGGCGCGGAGATTGTTAACTTGCTGAAGACGGGCTCGGCGTACTACGCGCCGTCGGCTGCCGTGGCTGAAATGGTGGAGGCGATCTTAAAAGACAAGAAGAAGATTCTCCCGTGCGCGGTGTATCTGGAAGGCGAGTACGGGATCAAGGGGCTGTTCGTCGGCGTGCCTGTGAAGCTCGGCGCAAAAGGCGCGGAGCAGATCATTGAGATTAAACTAACACCTGAAGAAAAGACGGCACTCGATAAGTCCGCTGCTTCGGTTCGAGAATTGGTGAACGTGCTCGGATTATAGGATGCGAGGAAGCGGACCGCCTAAACGGAGAATTTCTGGGCGAGCGGAAACCGGCGGCCCACACTGAAGGCTTTGGAAGTCACTTTTAGGCCGGGCGGCGATTGCTTGCGCTTGAATTCGCTTTTGTCCACTTGAACCGCGACGGCGCGGACGACATCCAGCGGCAGAAGACAATCCTCGGCGATTTGCTCGGGGCTCTGCAAATCCTCCACATACGCTTTCACGATGCGATCGAGATCTTCGTAGGGCAGTAGAGTGTCCTGATCAGTCTGATTGGGACGGAGTTCGGCGGTCGGCACTTTGCCAATAATCTCCGGCGGGATTCGCACCGCGCTCCGATTCACAAAATTCGCAAGGTCGTAAACCATTGTTTTTGGCACGTCGGAAATTACTGCGAGACCGCCCGCCATATCGCCGTAAAGGGTACAGTAGCCCACCGCTAGCTCGGATTTATTTCCGGTGCTGAGAACCAGCGAGCCAAATTTATTGGAAAGTGCCATCAGGAGATTGCCACGAATGCGCGCCTGGAGATTCTCTTCAGTGATGTCTTCGTGCAAGCCGGCGAAGGTTGACTCGAGGGTTTTGCGATAGCTTGCGAACGTGTCCAGGATGGGCATCGCGATCAACTGGATTCCCAGGTTTTCCGCGAGGCGCTGCGCGTCATGCAAACTGGATGCGGCCGAATACGGCCCAGGCATGGCTACGCCGGTGACGTTCGAGGGACCCAGCGCGTCCGCAGCTATTACCGCGACGAGGGCCGAATCGATGCCGCCGCTCAGTCCGATCACGACCTTCCGGAAGCCGCATTTGCGGACGTAATCCCTGGTTCCAATCACGAGCGCGCGGTAGACAGCTTCAAGCTCGTCTTCCATGGGAGGGCGCACCTCGCCCGTGCCGGTGGCGCTATCGAAGAAAACGAGATCCTCATCGAACGATTTGGCAAGCGCCGCAACCCGTCCATCGGGCATGAAAGCTACGCTGGACCCGTCGAAAATGAGGCTGTCGTTGCCGCCCACCTGGTTGACGTACACGACGGGAACGCGCCGCTCGACGGCGATCGCGCGAAGCATGTCGTGCCGGAGCCCACGTATCCCCAGCCTATAAGGCGACGACGAGATGTTCAGGATGAGCGTGCTTCCCTTCCCCACCAGTTCGGAGACAGGGTCGCGGTCGTAGAGGCGCTCCGGCCAGAAGCTTTTGTCGTTCCAGCTATCCTCGCAAATCGTGATGCCGAGCGTTTCGGTAGTGAATGGGAACGCGTACTGCGTGTGGGCCGGCTGGAAGTAACGGCTTTCATCGAAAACATCGTAGGTGGGAAGCAGCATTTTGCGCTGCTCGAAAAGAATTTTTCCGCAACCGATCAGAGCCGCGGAATTTGCCACGGGCTTGCCGGTATCATCCTGCGCTTTGCCGACAAATCCCACCAACGAGGGCAACGATATATCGCGCGCCAGGCGCGCTAGCTCGGTTAGATTGCGCTCGGCGAAAGCGGGGCGCTCGATGAGGTCCTGGGGTGGATAGCCGCAGAGGCACAGCTCGGAAAAGATGGCAAGCTCGGCGCCGCCTGATTTCGCTTCGCTCGCCAGATCAAGGATGCGCGACCGATTCCCTTCGAAATCGCCGACGGTCGGATTGAACTGCGCCAGAGCGATCTTCATTTGAAGGCGACAGCATACGGGGCGCGCGGCCGGTTTTCAATCGCGCCCGAATCAACGAGACTGCGACGGTTAAGCATGCTGAGGCGCAAGCCGCCGAACCCGATGCAAAAACAAAAACTCCCGGAGGGATGCGTTCCGGGAGTTATATGCATTCGCTCGAATTCCAGTTACACGGTGAAGGAACTGCCGCAGCCGCATGTGCTCTTTACGTTCGGGTTGTTGAACTTGAACCCGGCGCCTTCGAGGGTTTCGATGTAATCGATGGAGATGCCATCCAGATACATCTCGCTCATTTGGTCGACGAGGACCTTCAGGCCGTCAAACTCGTAGACGTTGTCGCTGGCCTCGTTGATCTGGTTCTCGAAGGCCATTTTGTAGCTGAACCCCGAGCAGCCGCCGCCTACCACGGCCACGCGCAGACCGGTTGGCTCCGGCGTCTGCTGCGAGAGAATCTCTTTTACCTTGTTTACCGCTACGGGCGTCAACTGAACCATTTTTTCACCTCTCCGGATTCGCGTGCTTCGCTAAACCTTCGAAACATGCCAATAAGCACAACACTATTATACCAGATTCCGGCATGCGACGAAGGGCCAGCTCAGAGGTTTTTTGAGTTCGGGTTGACGAAAATAACGCCGGCCCCACAACTGGGCTATAAACCTGAGCCAAATGCCTTTACACTAGCGATATAAAATGAAACATACGATTACGTTGATCCCGGGAGACGGGATCGGGCCAGAAGTCTCTGCCGCCGTTCAGACCATTCTCGCTGCCGCGGGCCTTCAAATCGACTGGGTAGAGGCCAGCGCCCCCAGCGATATCCACCAGCGCGGCTCCGGCCGGATGCAAGCCGAGCTCATTGAATCAATCCGCAAGAATGGCATGGCGCTAAAGGGCCCCCTCGAAACCGGAGTTGCCGTAGGACCGCCCAGCATTAATGTAGGCCTGCGCAAGGCTCTCGATCTTTACGCTAATGTGCGGCCGGTGAAAAATCTCGAGGGAGTGAAGTCCAGATTCGACGACATCGACTTGGTGATCATTCGCGAGAACACAGAGGACTTGTATGCGGGGCTGGAGCACGAAGTGGTGCCGGGGGTTGTGGAGAGCTTGAAAATCATCACGGAAAAGGCTTCGACGCGGGTGGCGCGATTTGCGTTTGAATATGCGAGGAAGCACGGGCGCAAGAAAATTCACGGCATGCACAAAGCCAACATCATGAAACTGTCGGATGGGCTTTTCCTGACGTCCGTGCGGAAGGTTGCCAAGGAATACGCGGATATCGAGTAC
>DASYZC010000391.1:0-9840 GCA_035949735.1 Candidatus Acidiferrales bacterium
ATTTCGCGCGTGAACTCTTCGTTCTCGGCGAGCCCGTACATCGCGCGCAAATTCTTCGAGAGCCGTGCTACCGCCGGCTGCACGTCGTATTCCCAGCTTCCCAGATGCGCGATCTCCTCGGCATGGGAGAGCAGGCTTTCGCTTTTGCGCATCGTAGTTTCCGCCGCCCGGCTTTCGGTGACGTCCTGCGACATCCCGCGAACGCGAACCACTTTCCCTCGTTTGTCGGTGATGGCCACCGCGCGCGAATGAAACACTCGCACCGAACCGTCCGCGGTGGTGAAGCGCAATTCGTTGTCGAGAGGAGCGCCGGTGGAAAGGATCGCGTTCAGATCGCATTCCGCGCGCTCCCGGTCATCCGGGTGAATGAATCGTATGCCCCAAGCATGAGGAACTGCGGCTCTCTTCGGTTTGTGGCCCAGCATCCGATAAAAGTGCGCGGACCACGCCAGCGTGTTGCTCTCTACATCCAGTTCCCAGCTCCCGATGTTGGCCAATTGCTCGGCTTGAGCCAAAAGCATCTCGCTTCGGCGCAAGCGTTCTTCCGTCCGCGCATCGCTGCGAGAGGATTTAACTTTGTGTTTGGAGCGTTGCGCTCCGCGGATCTGCCCCTTGGCAGAGCTTGAACGCTTCGGCACGCGCCCAGTTCCGGCAGCCATCCTTCTGTCGAGCTTAGGAATTTGGGGAAAGAGTTCGTCCTGAAAGCTTTCTATCTGCGAGGCAATCGGGTGTGAATCTCTGGCGCGGCTCGACGAGGACAACCGTTCCTCCCACCCACAGCACCTCAACTACTCTGTGGACGGCGCCTCGGAAACTGCGCCAGGGTAGCGGCGCCTGCAGGGATCAGGCACCTCCAAAAAAGGTGAAGGGGAGTTTAATGTTCTGTAAAATGCGGTGTCAAGGTGAAAGTGTTTCAGAATGGCACAATAACTACGCAATTTATACGCAGAACCCGCAACACTGCGTCCTCTTTGCCACAAATGGATAAAGTTGTGCATACATGAATGAACGGACTCTTTCTCCGAACGGGAAGCCCTCTCATTAACGCCAAATCGCCTTCTTTCCGATAAGTAATTGGCAGGGCGCATCGAATCTGCGCCACCGAATCCATAAAGAGGCCCTATGCCAGCCCTAGGGATGCGCATTTTGGTAGTCGGCACACCTTCGCGCGGTACGCAGGCCATTTTGTCGCGGCTCGCGAGTTGCGGTTGGGGTTCGCGGACGGTTGAAACCTTGCGCGAAGCTGAAGCTTTAGTGAACACGTTTCGATTCGATATGGTTCTTGCAACCGAGTCGCTGCCCGATGGCCGCGCCTATGCGATGACGCAGATGATCGCGCGCCGCGACGGCACGCTGATCGTCGCCATCGCCCTTTCGGAAAGCTGCCTGTGGCTGCCCGTGGTGGAAAAGGGTGAGAGGGTGCTGGGCACGCGCGCCCTCAATTCTGAGGGGCTCGAACGCGAGGCGGAAAAGATCCTGCGCGCGAGCGACCCAAAGCAGTTGCGGACGCTCGCCCCCGAGATCCAGCCGCCCCCGCGCCGCGCAGGCGTCCCACGCCGCAAGAGCCCCGCCGCCTGAAAAAACGCCGTCGCTCTGCGCATCACCGTAGACGATTTTTCTTTACACCAACAGGTACTTGCGCGAATCCGACCCTCGGTGTAAGGATTTTCCTCGTATCCTCGTACTCCGCCCACTCGCCCGTGTCATCCTGCTCGCCCTGACGTAGGAAGGGAGCGGAGTTGCGCGCGCTTTTGCTCTTCCCGCGTCTTTCGCGAGCGCGATTGGCAGGGCTCGGTCGCCGAAGGACCTCTCTCGGATTGAAAATGTTGCCGCGGCTCAAATCGAAGAGAGGTTCTTCGACTCCGTGCGCCGGCCGTCGCAAGAAACGCGACGGGGAGCAAAAACCCGGCGCACTTCGCTCAGAATGACGCCGCGGTCGCTACCGCCTCGCGGGCGCATTACCCCGCGCCATATGCCACCACAACGCCGCGCCTGCTATCACAGACGCAGCGCTGGCCGCCTGCGCATTCGTCAACCCGAAGAACGATCGCGGGTTGATGCGAATGAATTCCACCAGAAAGCGCGCCGCTCCGGTCATCACCAAATACGCTGCGAACACACCGCCCGGTTGCACCCACCGCGCGCCTTTTGCAGCACCGTCATCCTGAGCGGAGCGTCCCGCGTCTTCGTTTTTGTGCGAAGTGCCGGGACGCGCAGTCGAAGGACCTCTCTTCGCTGCATGCCACATTTGCCGCGCGCCCAGCCGCCACAACAACCACGCAATCGCGCACGCCACAATCAATTCGTAAATCGGCGTGGGATGGACGCGATCGGTCGTCGGCACCAGCCCATTTGGAAAACTCATGCCCCAGGGGAGGGAAGTGGGCTTGCCGTAATCGCCGTCGCCCGAAAGGAAGCATCCAATGCGGCCAATGCCGTAGCCCAGCGCCGCGGCGGGCGAGCCGGCGTCAAACATTTCGAGCAGCGGAATTCTGTACCATCGCGCGAGCCAGATGAACGTCGCGAATCCCGCGATCAATCCTCCGAACCACGCCAGCCCGTAGCGGCTGAAAAGAAGCCCGAGGGGATTCTCAAAAAGTTCGCGCGGCGTTTCGAGGACGTGATACAGCTTCGCGCCCACGATTCCCACCAGGCAGGGAATCGCGACGAAAATTTCCGCCGTGGGCGAATCCTTCGACGCCAGCCCGCGCCGCGCCATGTCCGCGCGCAACACGTAGTACGCCGCCACCATCGCCGCCGCCACCATCAGCCCAAACGTCGGAATCTCGACGGGCCCCAGATGTATGAACGGAATCATCGATGCGCGACTGGAATCATTGCAGGATTAACTCTCAACGCTTGCGCGCCCGCTGTCAACGCATTCGTAGGGACACCGTCCGCCGCGGCGGATGCCCGGCGCACATGCTTGGCTACGTGTGCGCTATCCGCCCCGCTACCAGGGCGCGACGCAGTCATTCTGCTCGCCCTGACGCAGGAAGGGAGCAGAGTCTGCCGGGTTTTGTCTTTCATCCGGCGCGCATTTTGCGACGGATGCCGGCAGACGCAGTCGAGGAATCTCTCTTGGATTGAAAATGTTGCCATGGCTCAAATCGAAGAGAGGTTCTTCGACTGAGCCCTTATGCGCTGGCGCGCTCGCGAAAAACACGGACGCAGAACACTCAACACCAGCGCACTCGGTTCCCTTCCTGCGTCAGGGCACATTCGCTGCGCTCAGTGCGAGCAAGCGGAAGGGCGGCGTTACTGAAGCGTGCTACTTATCGTGCCCGTGGCCGTGATCGTGATCACCGTGATCGTCGTCGTGCTTGTACTGACCAAGGTGCCGGCCGTTATCGTGGTGGTACTCGTAATCGCGGTCTCGATCGTGATCCCAGTGGTGGTCGTGTTCGACGCGCCCGTGCGGTCCGTTCCAGTAGCCCTCGTAGAATCGGCCGTGCTCGTGGCGCGGCATCACCCAGTAAGCTCCTTCGTACGGTGGTTCAGTCCAATAGCCTGCGTGCCATGTGTAGCGCCCGGCAACGGGATACCAGTAGCCCTCCACCCACACATCGACAGGCTCAGGCTGCGCAGGTCGAACCACCACAACGCGCGGCGGCGGTGGCGTCCCAATCACGATTCCAACGGAAACTTGCGCGCGAACTCCGGAAACCGTAGCGCACAGCATTGCGACAAGCAGACCCGCTTTGATGAGGTTCCTCATATGGCTCACTCTCCCACCCCCATGGTACCCACAAAGTGGCTCCACGCATCCGCCAGAACGCTTTGCGCTTGCGAAAGATACATCTGGCCTCACGTACAGGTTGCGCCTGCCATCCGCCTCGCACTTCGCGGCGTCGTCATCCGCGCCCGCCTATCTCCCGAATACCTGCTTCAAAAGGCTCGTGGTTTGCGCGGCGGGGTCTTTGCGAATCTTGGCCTCTTCCTGCCCCACCATGTAGAACAATCCGTTGAGCGCCTGCGACACCACGTAATCGCTGATGTTCAGATTCGGGCTCTTCATGAACGGAATCGTTTGCGCCTGGCCCGCAAGCTGGTTGTACTGTTTTGTGACGCTGTTCTGATCCATGGTTTTTTCCACGATGGGGCGAAACGCGGTGGTAAGTTGCGCCGAAGTCTTTTCCTTGAAGTAATCCGTGGCCGCATTGTCCCCGCCGGAAAGAATCTTGCGCGCGTCGTCGAAACTCATGGCGAGAATCGCATCGATGAAAATCTTTTTCGCCGCGGGGGCAGCCGCTTCCGCCGAGCGGTTCATGCTGAGGACAAACGCGTCCACCTTCGGCCCGTAGCCGACGGCGCGCAACCCTTTCTCCAGTGGGCGCAAATTCTTGGGCATGAGGATCTTGATGGCTTCGTTTTTGAAATAGCCATCAGAACGCCCCGTCAGTTTCACCGCATTGGTCGTGCCGACCTGCAGCGCCTCCTTCAGCCCCGACGCAATCTTCGAATCGCTCAGCCCGCTCTTGTTCCCCAATCCCAACGTTTTCGAAATCTGATCCATCTGGGCGGAAGCGGTCATCGCAAATAACAGCAAAACCGAGCTGAGGGCGAATCCACGAGTGATCATTTTCTCGCTCCTTCCACGATCCTTTTCGTTCCGGGGTGCGCTGCCGGGGTAATCTTTCCGTGCGGAGATAGTAACAGCCTCGGCGTGATGTGCGCCATTCGCCTCGCTCGAAGGGCCTCGCCTTTGCATCCAATTGCGCCGCGCGTACGTCAAATGGTGTAGGATGGCCCCACCGCAATCCCCGCGGGACGAGCTATTCGGAGGGTGCGAATATGACGCGCTCGACCCCATTCCGCTTTTCTCTCGTTGAAATTTCATTTGCAATTCTGGCAGCCCTGGCGCTATCGCTATCGCCGCAAGCCGCGCTCGCACAGCACGGCGGCGGCCACGCAGGTGGTGGTGGGCATTTTGCCGGTGGTGGCGGAGGACACATCGGCGGGGGAGGCGGCGGGCATTTCGGCGGTGGTCATGGTGGCGGCCACCCCGCCGCGGGATTCGGAACGCGCAGCTATTCCTACGCGGGTTCGCATGTCAGCTCGTCGCCGATCCACGTATTCAGCGGACCGCGCAGCGCGCCTGTTGCCGCCGCTCCGGCCTCCGCCGCCGAGAATTCGGCCGCGATGACGAATGAACGAGCGCCAGTTTCCGCAATTCAGCCGCGCTCGTCGAATATTTCCGCATCGCCGTTCAGCGACTTGCCGCGCGGGACGGCCATGTTTGCGGAGCCGCGTGGTTCCAGCGAGACGGCTACGCGGATGCACACCACCATCGGCTTCCCGGCGTCCACTGATCCGCGCTTCGTGTCCATTGCGAGCGCACATCAGGGCGCTCCCCTAATGTTCTCGGGACAAGGCCAGCAAGTTTGGCAAAACTCGCGCGACGCCGCCGCTGCGAATCGCAATATGCCGCGCATCACGGAATCGCGTCCGCCGCAGCGCGTGTTTCCCAAGCCTCCGCACATCTTTCGACGACCCTTCCTCGGCGGCGGCGCGCCGCTTTTGATTGGCTCGCCGGGCTTCGTATTTTTCAGCCCGACCTTTGGATTTTTCGGCTCCGACTTTGGCTGCGATCCCTTCTGGGTGACGCCGTTTGGGTGCAGCGGCTTTTCTCCATTTGGATTTGGCGGCTTCGGCGGCTTCGGCTACCTCGGTTACAGTGATTACCTCGGCGGCTACGGCGACATGGGCTATGGATATGACAACGGCGGCTACTACTCGCAGCCAGGTTACGACAACGGAACGAATGGAAACGATCAAGGCGCGTCGCAAGAGCCTGCGCCCAGCGAGTGGCAGAATCCGCCCGCCGAAAATTCCGCTGGCGAAAACACTCTGACGGCGCCCGACACCGTGATTTATCTGAAGGACGGCACCAGTTTCGCCGTCAAGGATTACTGGGTCGCGGATGGCAAGCTGCACTACGTCACAAGCTACGGCGGAGAGAATGCCGTCGATCTCGGCGACCTCGACCTCCAGCGCACCACCGACGAGAACGCCAAGCAGGGAATTGCGATCACACTCCGCCCCGCGCCCGAATCGCAACCGCCAGATGCGCAGCCACAGTTGCAGTCGCCCGATTCGCAACCGCCCCCCGCTCCAGAAGGAACGCGGCAGTGATGTGGCCTTTCTGGTGGTTCGGTCGAGGGCTGCTGTGGATTGTGCTGATCGTCGTGATCATCGCCGTGTTTCGCCGCCCCGTTCCGCCCATGAGGCCGCAAGCGCCGCTGCCGCCCATTCCGCCACCCGAATCGGCCGAAGACCTTCTGAAGAAGCGCTACGCCCGCGGCGAAATCAGCAAAGAACAATACGAAAGCACGCTCGCCGATTTGCGCCGCTAACAAAACGGCCCTCCGGACGGCAGTCACCGTAGACGATTTTTCTTTACACCAACAGGTACTTGCGCGAATCCACCCCCCGGTGTAAAGATTTTCCTCGTATCCTCGGACTACGCCCACTCGCCCCGATTACTTGTTCACCGCGAGAATCGCCGAAACACGAATCCCAGAATCGCGATGCCCGCGCCCCACGCTCCCACCCAAGCCGCGTGCGCAAACGTAAGCCAGTCGTAAGCGGCGGCGCTAATTTCGCCGGGGTCGGCGGGGTTGTAGTGGATGGTCACCTGCTCGCCAGGACGGAACCGCTGAATCCACGCCACCATCTGCGCACGCGTTCCATGGACGTCAGGATCGGCGACCGCTTCGTGCTGCACGCCGCCAACGTCATACCGAAAAGTCCACGTAACGATGTAGCGATCGGCGCGTCCCATGCGAATGCTGGTCTGAAATTTTTCATTGCGCACATCGGTGCGGACAAACTGCGCCGCCACAGGCGTCCACCACCGCAGCACGCTGTACTGCTGGTAGGCCTGCAAAGCTCCAAGAAGCACCACGATCACGCCCACCGCAATCAGGCCGATGCCCAGCGCGCGCAAATTCATCGAATTGCGACTCACTTTAGAGACACTCTACCAGCGACCTCGGCGAACGCACCCCCTCGTCGTTTTTTCGTAGGGGCACAGCATGCTGTGCCCGGCGAACTTACTTGGCGTGATGTGCGCCATCCGCCTCGCGCGGACGGGCGCCTCCTGTGGAGTGCGGCGGCTTGCCGCCGCTGTCTGCCGTCCGGGCTTGCCCGGACGTGCTGCAACCGCGCCCCATAAATCGCGCACCTGGTTTGGCGCGCAGCTGCTCCGCGCCGGGCATCCGCCGCTGCTGAGTTTGCCCCTACAAATGCCCAAAACCGCCCGTTCACCGTAGACGATTTTTCAGGATTATTCACTTGACAAAAGCAGACCCGGGGGTGCAATGTGACTCTCGGGCCGCGACCGTTTACCTACGTTCCCAAGATTAGCAGGCGGCTTCCGAAGGGAGATATTGTGACCGTAGCCGCTGCAATTCCCTGCAAGGATGGACTGATTCTCTGCGCCGATACCGAAGAGACTATTACCGATGAGCAGAAGCGTACCGCATCCAAAATACAAGTCGTAGTTCATATGTCTGAGTCGAACAAGTTCATTCAAGCGACTTCTAAGGTAACCGACACGTTTTCCGATGCCCCTTGGGCGTGGCGAGGCGATTGGGTCGTGGGCATAGCCGGTGCGGGGCACTCCGATTGGATCGAAGCCTTCATTGAAGGCATGAGCGAATCCGTCTTAAACAAGACCTTCGGCAAAAGACTTAGATTGCAAAGACTTCATCAACTTATCAATCAGTATGCCGAAGAGTTCTTTGTGCGGTATATCAAGAATTATTCTGACGATCCAGCGCGTCGCCCTCAAGCCAACATGCTCATTGCGGCTCAATCAAGAACGCGAAATGAAATTTTCCGAATAAATGACAACGTAATGCTGCGCGACGAATGGGGTTCCGGTTGTGTCGCTGTCGGCAAGGGTGCACCAACCTTCCAACACCTTGCCAAGCACCTGATTGATTCCTTCGCCACGATGAAGCAGTTGTGTTCTACCGCGGTGTACATTCTTTCTAGGGTTAAATCGGAAGTCCCTGGATGTGGCGGGAAATCTCATGTTGTGATGATCGGCAGAAATGGATACCTGCAATCGCTTAGCGCGAAACGCGTGATGCAATTGGAGCTACATCATGCAGAGTTAGAATCCAAGATGTACAAAAGTTTTGCACAGGAGCTATTAAAAGAGATTCCCTAGCGTTCGGAAAATAAAAAAGCCCCGACTGGCATCGGGGCTTACGTACTCTAAAACCGCATATTATAAATAGCACAGGGGTATGCCCGATGCCAAATCTCAGTTTGGGGGATTTTGTGGTTTCCACTCTCGAATCCATTTTAGAAGGTCCTCCTCCGCAGATGCTTCATCAACTCGCGCTAGAACTTGTTCCAGAACTACGTCGTATTTCTCGTACATCTGCTTTGCAAGTTCCGGAGAGTTCACGGCCTGCTGAAAGGATTGCTCCAATATCTCGCTCTGTTGCTTGTCCAGAATCTTCACCGCAAGAAAGACCATCCGATACGCAATCAATTGAGTTTCCAGAGACTTGAAAATGGAGGCTGTGTACTTCATAAAGGCTTTGAGCTTTTCGACATTAACTTTTGGCATTTGTATCTCTCAGGCGGTCAATTTCTCGAACGTGAGCACTGGGGCCGTAACCATATGACGCAAGGTATCCAAGAACAGATTGGGATTCTCGCGGCGATTGAACCGGAAACACATTTCATCCAAGTATGCCGGGAGATGCTTGACGCTCAGTCTGTGCCACGTTCCCATGATGCCGCGCTTGAGAAGCGAGAACGCCGATTCAATTGTATTGGTATGGACGTCGCCTCTCACATACACACGATTCTTGTGCTGAATGGTTTTGTGGGATTTCACTCCCGCACGACGCATTGCATCCGGGTACGCGGTCCATTCGTCCGTGATGATGACTTCAACATCTTCGCTGATATTTTCGCGGATATATTCTGCGATAGTCGCGGACTTCGCGTCCCTCGCGTGAAAGAATCGGAGTTCCCCGTTGCGTTTGCGGATGCCGATCACGGTTTCCTTGTTTGCCATTCCGAGGCGCTTACCAAAACCCCGGCGCTTTCCGCCGACGTAGGTTTCGTCCATTTCGACTTTGCCATCCAGCATCGGTCTTTGGGATTCGACCATTGCGGCCCGGATGCGATGGCACAGATACCATGCCGTCTTGTAGCTACCGAGTCCAAGCGTGCGTTGAATCTGGCAGGCACTCATGCCCTTCTTGGCCTCACAAAGCAGGAGCGTGGCGAGAAACCACTTATTGAGCGGCAAGTGAGAATCGTTAAAGATCGTCCCGGCAGTGACGGTGAATTGATAGTCGCAATCCTTGCAGTAGAACAGTTGCTTCTCTGTTTCCAGTTCCACGACAGACATTTTGCAGCGCGGGCACTGGACACCTTCGGGCCAGCGCAATCTAACAAGCAATTCGCGGCATCTTTCATCGGTAGGAAACAGGGTGTTTACGTCAATTAGGTTCATCGGGAGCCTCTCATGGAGAAGGGCAGAAAAGACCTGTTAAAGCGGGTGCCGACTCGGAAGCTACTGGCGTCCATCAAGAAGGACTTGCGGAGAGCTATACAGGAATCTCCCAAGCCTAAGAAGAAGTGAGGGGTTAGATTCATCATGCCCAATCATCCCAAAGAACCCTACTTTTGTCAAGTGAATAATCCTGCGATTTTTCTTTACACCAACAGGTACTTGCGCGAATCCACCCCCCGGTGTAAAGATTTTCCTCGTATCCTCGGACTACGCCCACTCGCCCCGGATCGCGACGTCATCCTGAGCGGAGTTGCGCGCGCTTTTGCCTTTCCCGCGTTTTTCGCGGGCGCGCA
>DASYZC010000392.1:0-2834 GCA_035949735.1 Candidatus Acidiferrales bacterium
ACGGACGAACTTGGCCGCGACGTCCTTTCGCGCGTGCTTTTTGGCGCCCGCATTTCGATGCTTGTGGGCGTGAGCGTCGTGTTCGGGGCCGGGATTGTCGGATTTGCGATCGGAGCGGTTGCCGGCTATTGCGGAGGATGGTTCGACCGCTTGGTGAATATAGTGCTGATCAATGCTTTTCTCTCGTTCCCCGGAATCTTGCTGGCCATTGCCTTCGCGGCGTTTCTAGGGCCGGGCATCGGTAAAGTGATCCTCGCCCTGGTCGTTACTGGTTGGGCGGGGTATGCTCGCCTGGCCCGTGCGAAAATCCTACAGGCCAAGGAAATGGAATACGTACTGGCGGCACGCTCGCTTGGTGCTTCACCTGTGCGCATTCTCGTTCGACATCTCATGCCGAATATTTTGCAACCCGTGCTGATTCAGGCGACGATTGGCATGGCCGGCGCGATCCTAGCCGAATCCACACTAAGCTTTCTAGGTGTTGGCGTCCTCGCACCGATGCCAAGCTGGGGCGCCATGCTCAACGACGCCCGTGGCCACCTCTTCGATGCGCCGCATCTCGTACTTTTCCCGGCTCTGGCCATAATGACCGCTGTTCTCGCCTTCAATCTCCTCGGCGACGCTCTTCGCGATTGGATGGACCCACGCATGCGCTCGTACCTCATCCTAACTTCTCTAGCCCGCTGACCGCGCGGCACGCTCCGCTTCCATTCTGCTTGCGCTGACGGAGGAAGGGAGCGAAGTGACGTCTAGTCGAGCCTGGGAGATGGGTCGAAGGACCTCTCTTTTTTGGGTTCTGATCGAGGGTCACCGTAGACGATTTTTCTTTACACCAACAGGTACTTGCGCGAATTCGACCCCTTGTGTAAAGATTTTTTTCGTATCCTCGGACTGCGCCCAGCGGCCTGCTTAGCCCGAAGCTAAACCTGTTATTCGACGTTGCGTCTGGGATTGTCTTGCAGTGCTACGGCCTTCCGCCGGGTGTCTTCAGTTCAGCTCGACCGTAACTTCCGCGCCGCGCCCCACACCCAACGCGCGAGCGGCGCTGCCCTTGTTAATGGCGATCTCGAGATACCCGCTTGACCCAATCACTCCAACAGCTTCGCCTGCGGCGCCATTCGCGAATGTCGGCACCAGCTTTGTGATGGCGGCGTTTCCGGCGCGAATCGTGAACTTTCCATCCGCCGACGCCAGCGTGGGAATATCCTCGGGAGTAAAATTCGTCACCAAATTTCCGAAGTGATCCACGCGCAGCACGATCCCCTTCACGGTATTTCCGGTGGCCTTTGGCTTCGGAATCGCGAACCGCACGAAATCCGTGATCGGCTCGCCAAAAGCAGATGTCTGCCACGATTTTGTCATCCAGGCCGCAACCGGAGCAAAAATGTCGCGCCCGTGAAACGTCTTGCTCACGGGATTGCGGAAGTAGTGTTCGGAGACGATATTCCACGCGTAAAGCGCCTCTGATTGGTCGTAGACGGATGAAAGCACTCCGTTATCTGGCGCCACAAAATAATGGGTATCCCCGGCGACGAGAATCGGCCGGCGTTCCGTCCCCACTCCCGGGTCCACCACGACCACATGGATCGTCTTCGGGGGAAAATATTTGTAAGCTTGGCCGATCGCGAGCGCGCCATCGAGGATATCGTGCGCTAGAACGCTATGCGTGATATCCACGATGTTCACTTCTGGATTGATACTGAGGATCACGCCCTTCATCACGCCTACCAGATGATCGCTCGTACCGTAATCCGTTGTCAGCGTAATGATGGGCCGCGCCAAGGTTAGCTCCTGTGCCGGTAGTACGCTACTGACGTGATCAATCGTCTTTCGGCACCTTTGACGCTAACGGACACCCGCCTTGGTGTCAAAGCGAACGGCTGCGGCTGCCGCCATTGAGTAACGCAAATTCCGATGAGCGCGTCCTGCTATTCTCACTCTTCTACGAGGTCAATCTGGCCCACGCCGCCGTGGACCGTGAGTTCGATTGTCTGGGGCGTTTTGCCGTAGGCGTCATTCACATATGCACCGCCATTGCTCTTGAGCCCGTCGGCGTGTACGGATCCGATCCCGCCTGACGCGATTACTCGCACGCCCTCGTCTTTTGGCAGACGTATGGTGGCCGATCCCACTCCGCCCTCGATATCGGCTTGCATCCCGCCATTCGTCATTCCGGTCAGGTCGAGATGGAGTTCTCCCACTCCCATATGGATATCCAGGTGATTCACACTTAACCCCGCGAGTCTCACGTGATTCTGCCCCGCACCCATATTCAATTTCAGGTCGATCGGCGCTTTGCCGCCCAAATGCACCTCCCAGTCATTCTCGCCGCCGCCGAAATGCACATGGTCGTCTCCCTGCGTCACGTTGAGCTGGCCGTGGTCACCCGAAACGTTGTAGTCCACTTCCGGCTTTCCCTCGAACGAGTCGTACTGAAAATCGGCGTCAAGGAGATGTGCTGACCCGCCGCTTAGATTGAGATTTCCAGCCGGCATCTGAAGATCCGCGGTAACGGATTTCGCAGCCCCTAATTCGATCGTCTGCGTATCATGTTGCGCGCCGCGCATGTGCCGTTCATGCCAGAAGGGGCCATCATCCCACGTCCGGTTATGCCACCTACGGCCGCCGTGCCAAAACGCCAGGAAAAAGAACGCTATCAGAATGATCCAAGCGATCCCGGTTCCAGACACCCAAGGTGCCGTGGAGTGCTCGCGCGCGTAATAGCTGTCCCAGATTTTACCAAGGCCGATAAAAATCAAAATCAGCGGCCAATACCTCCAAATAACCGGCCACGGATCAAAACCGGGATAGAGGTTCAGCAACAGAAATAGAAC
>DASYZC010000393.1:0-5298 GCA_035949735.1 Candidatus Acidiferrales bacterium
CGCCGGCGCCTCGCCTCCCGCGAACGACCAGGAATCTTCGGCTGTTTCGTTGCTTCGCGAGCTTACCGAAGACCAGAAGAATCTGGCCGACCTGGGCCGGCGCGTTGATACGGAGCAACAGCTGGCCGCCGTCTATGGCGACTGGATTACGTTCGTCAGCGCGCGGGAGAATGCTTTCTTACACGGGATGTTCGTCTCGCTTTTCTTTGCGGTGCTGATCGCGCTGTGCGTCCTGCTTGCAAACTATGGAGTGCAGCGCTTTTTCGCAGAGGTGACCGCCGAACGGCGCCAGCTCCGCACCGCGCAAACGTTGGTACTTTTTTTGGTGCAAGGCGTCGGGATTTTGCTGATCTTGCTGGTCATTTTCGGCGTACCGAGCAACCTCGCCACTGTTTTGGCTCTTGCCGGTGCGGGCGTCACCGTGGCGATGAAGGATTTCATCGTCGGATTTTTCGGATGGTTCGTGCTGATGGGCAAGAATGGAATCCGAGCTGGAGACTGGGTCGAGATAAATGGAGTGGGCGGAGAGGTGCTGACCGTTGGGTTGCTTCACACGGTGATACTGGAGACAGGTAACTGGACCGATGCCGGCCATCCCACCGGCCGCAAAGTGTCGTTCGTGAATAGCTTTGCCATCGAAGGCCACTACTTCAATTTTTCAACAACGGGCCAATGGCTTTGGGACGAAATCGAAGTGCAAATTCCGCAGGATGCCGAGCCCTATGCCACCGGGGAAGCAATCCAAAAGATCGCCGCAGACGAAACCGCTGCAAACGCTCAGTTAGCGGAAACAGAATGGCGCCGCGTCGCGCACGCAAACCGAGCTTTTTCCGCCACTCCATCGATGAGTATCCGCCCCACTGGAAGCGGAGTGAATGTCGTGCTGCGTTATATCACGCGCGCCAACGAGCGTTCCGAAGTGCGCGCACGGATCTACCGCGCTCTCGTAGATCTTTTGCACAAGAAGACGATTCCAGAGGTAAATACTTCGGTCCCCGCCTCGCCGCCTACTCGGTGAAGACGTTCAGTTCAGGTTATCTTCGGACGCATCAGATGATCGTGAGAATATGGAAACTGGCAAAGCCCAGCGCGACTCCGATCGCGGAACCGGCTATGACGTCGCTCAAAAAATGCATTCCCAGAATGATGCGTGACGCCGCGATCAAGAACGCCGCGGCCAGCAGCGAGATCTCAAGATAGGGATAGAAGAATCCGACCGAAACGGCCACGGCAAATGCCGTGATAGCGTGCCCGGACGGAAACGAATACTTATCGGGAGGCAAAATCGATGCCCAGCAGTGCGGCTCGATTTCGCACGGCCTTTTTCGCCTGCTGGTTCGCTTGAGGGCGCGGAATAGGGCAATCCCTGCCGCGGCGCTTAAACCGCCCGCCTCGATTGCGGCGAAGCGCCGCTCTCCGCCGCATAACAGCAGAATCAGGCCGAATGCGTACCAGAGCCATCCGTCGCCCCCCCGTGTGGCAACAATCATCGTTATACGAAACCATCGCGGTGCTCGCCACCGATGGACGCGCCGCATGAGCCTGTAATCGCTTAACTCGATCTCGTGCCAGACTGCTCGCGCTACGGTCATAGAGAATCCTCCAGCGCAGGTTGCGAAATGCCGGCCCAGCGAGCACCTTTCGATGGTCGCAGTGGTCGATCGAGCACTTCTGTCGCCCAGCGCCGGCCGAAAGCATCTTCCTCGCGATAGTTGGCAAAGGTGATCACGGGAACAAGCACGGCGAGGGGCGCAAGCAGCGCCGTCCATGATTTTTCGCGAATCATTTCGCATGCGATCAGAAAGACGTCGCGAGTGAGCCTCGAGAACGATCCCGATTCGCCGCCGACCCGCCCGGCCCCGCTCTTCAATCCAGCGAAAAATTCCTGTCTATTTCGCGCTCCCGGAACTTCTGTAAAGGCCGTACCCACTGATGCCAACGCGTGTGCATCGCTTCCCCCGATGCCGATCTTGCCCCACTGCCTCGCAAGGCTCGCGGCATGCGCATTCGTGCTTTCGAGCATGTGGCTGTTATGTGATTCAATCGCCGGAAAATATTCCCGAAACCATTCGAAGTCCTCGCGTTCGCGCCGTCCGGTGAGACTCGAGAACACGTGGTTGATGCTAAAGAAGATTTTCCGCTCGGTCAGGTACATCACCAGCGCAACCAGATCGTTCCGCCGTCGCTGTAGCTGTGCGTGCTGCCTTTCCTCGAAGTCGTAGACCCCAATGTGGACTTCCGTCCCGCTGGGCATCTGGCAGGTCAGCTCCTCGCTCAGGAAGAAATTGGGGTACCGCCGCAGTTTTTCAGCGCCTTCGATCGAGTCGTGGTCAGTCAGGGTGAAGAGATTCATGCCCCGGCGCTTCAGGACCGAATACACGTCCGCAGGGTTGCTGTAGCTTTCGCGGCAAAACCTGCGAGCAAACGGAGTGGTGCAGGACCCGGAAAAGTATGAGTGGACATGCATGTCGCACTTCATGATTTCCACAGTAAATTCACAGCATTACCCACAGATTAAATTCATGCTAACGTCCTGAAAACATAGGTATTTAACTGATTCGACACACCTTCCGGCATTTTAACATTCCTGTAGTAATCCATGGCCTTCCGAGTGCCAGAATGCACCGTCTATGGAGCGTTGCTAGGTGGCGCGTGTCGAGTTCGGGTTCTTTGACGCCGGTGGCGGCCATCGTGCTGCAGCCACGGCACTTGAGCTGGCCATTCAACAGCAACACCTTCCCTGGGAAGTGCGCCTCGCTAATCTCCAGGAAATCCTCGATCCGCTGGACATCCTCAAGAAATACGGCGGCATTCGGATCCAGGACTTCTACAACCGGATGCTGCGCTCTGGCTGGACATTAGGCAGCGCTCAGCTACTGAAGGTGTTGCAGTTTGTGGTTCGAATGAATCATCGCGCAGCCGTCAGTTTGTTCGAAACCCATTGGAAGGAAACCAATCCGGACATGTTGATTTCCTTCGTTCCGCATTTCAACCGGGCGCTCGGCGAGAGCTTTTCGAGCGTGTTCCCAGGGCGTCCCTTCGTCACCATTCTCACGGACATCGCCGACTACCCACCACATTTCTGGATCGAAAAACAGCCACAATACTTCATCTGCGGTTCGGATCGAGCCGTTTCCCAGGCGGGCTCGATGGGGCATCCGGACAGTCGAATCTTTCGCGCTTCCGGGATGATCCTGCATCCACGCTTTTACGAGCCGCCGGTGGAAGATCGCGCTGCGGAGCGCAAACGCCTCGGGCTTCGCGCCGATCTGCCTACCGGCCTCATGCTTTTTGGCGGCCACGGCTCCAAGGCAATGCTCAAAATTGCCGAGTGCATCGAAGAATCGCAGCTCGACCTTCAAATTATTTTCATCTGCGGAAAAAACGACAAGCTCGCTGGCGCTCTGCGCGACCAAAAGTCGCGTTATCCGCGCTTTGTCGAAGGCTTCACCACTGAAGTGAACCGGTACATGCATCTCGCCGATTTCTTCATCGGCAAGCCCGGTCCCGGCAGCGTGAGTGAGGCTTTAGCCATGCGCCTTCCCGTGATCGTGGAATGCAACACATGGACGCTGCCGCAAGAACGCTACAATGCCGATTGGATTCTCGAAAAAGAGGTAGGGGTGGTGTTGCGGAATTTTCGCAATATCGGTCGCGCCGTCGGAGAAATGATTGAACCGGCAACGCTGGGTCGCTATCAGGAAAATGCTGGAGCGCTTGAAAACCGCGCCGTATTCGAAATTCCGGGCATGCTCCAGAAGATTCTCGAAGAAACGCGCGGCGGCAAGCCTGCTAAGAACAGTCCGCTGCTCGCAGATCGGCTTGCCTGAACCGACGTAAAATACCGCTGAAGAAGAAGTCACAGCAGCGATTGCACGAACCTCGATCCCACGTTCGTGGATTCGAACGCGTGCAGACCGAGTTGGCTCGCCAGTTCCTTGCAGGCCATGATCCCCTCGCACCGTGCTTGCGACCAACTGGTCGAAACTGCGTCTAATCCGTACTGACGGTCACCCAGATCTCACCAGGCAAGACCACGGGCCAAATCTGTGGCAATATCGAGTGCGATCGACGAGTTAAGAAGAGGTTTGCAATTTATGGCTAAGGCAACCTTTGCGGCAGGTTGTTTCTGGGGTGTCGAGGATGCGTTCCGGCAAGTGAAGGGCGTAACGTCAGCAACCGCGGGATATACCGGCGGCACAACGAAGGATCCATCCTACAAGGACGTGTGCACGGGGAGGACTGGCCATGCCGAGGTCGTCGAGATCGAATTTGATCCCAAGGACGTTTCCTATCGGGAATTGCTGGCCGTATTTTTTCAAAATCACAATCCGACCACGCTGAACCGGCAGGGACCCGATTTCGGCACTCAGTACCGCTCGGCGATTTTCTTTCATGATGCCGGCCAAGAGGCGGAGGCCCGCGAGGCGGTCGCGGCGTTGGAGGCAAGCCACGTCTTCAAGAGTCCGATTGTGACCCAGATCGTTCCGACCTCGGACTTCTATCGCGCTGAGGAATACCACCAGCGGTATTTCGAGAAGCAGGGAATCAGGGCGTGCCATACGCCTTAAGAGGCTAGTGATGAGCCGTCGGCACGAAGAGTACTATGTTTCCCTCAAGCAATGGAGACCAAAGGATTTATGACCACTGATTGACGCCTAGTGAAAGGCTGTTGTATGATTCATGGGTTTTGGACGAAACGATCGAGGCTGCCGCGGCATCTTATGGTAGTGTATCTGTAAGGTGCGGGGCGAGTTGGGCGCGAACTGCAAAATACTTGGGGCTGGCTCAGGGGGCTGTCTCACCATCCGTTTACACGTATCTAATCTAGGAGAGCGCGGGGGTGTCTATTCCGCCCTCTTTGCATTTACGGATTCCTATCGGCGCGCCGATTGGCTCTATTAAGGGGAATGAAGCGTGACGTTGGCTCTTGAAGAGAAATACGATCAGGTTCGGCAACTCATCGCCATGGGCAAGGAACGCGGTTACCTGCTCTACGATGAGGTGAACGATATCCTGCCGGCCGAGGTGCATTCCTCGGAAGAAATCGACGACCTGCTCTCTACCTTTGAACGCTACGGCATCGATGTATATGAGGACCTTTCCAGCGCGAAGGCCGCGCTAGCTGCCGCTGATAGCGCGGATTCAGCCGAAATCGTTGTGGTCAAGGACGACGCTGCCTCGGAGGACGGCGACCTGGATCTCACTCCCGGTACGCTCGAAAAAACCAACGATCCAGTCCGCATGTATCTGCGCGAGATGGGCACGGTGCCGCTGCTTACTCGAGAAGGCGAAGTT
>DASYZC010000394.1:0-3876 GCA_035949735.1 Candidatus Acidiferrales bacterium
CACAAAGACCATCAGAGCCCCTGGCAGATCATCGAGCGCCTCGCTCCACGCTCGCCTCTCGAACTCTGCTTGCTTCCTCCCGTCTTCCTGGATTATTACCTCAACGACTCAGGGGGATACGATGTGCCCCGGCAGCCCTACGAAGAGTCCGCAGTGGCACTGGTACAGTTAAAGACTTTCAAACTGAACCAGTACCTCCGCAGCAGTTGTTTGCGGGACGCCGAAAGACAGACTTACGAAACGGTGAAGAGGCTGCGGAAAGCAAATGCCGAGCGGCCCTTCTTCTGGAGTGACGGGTAGAGTGCGCCGTCGTCTTTTGTTTTCTGCGAGTTGCGTCACATTCTACTCGGCCCCACTGTCGATTAGAGTGCGGAGAAGGATTCTTAAGCCGGTGAAACGCAGAGACGCCGGTGTCAAGGCGAAAACCTCGCCGCCGGGCGGTGGCCCCCGGGCTTCGTCCCGGGGTGATTGAGAGCGCGCACACCATCCCCTGCCCTGGCGAGGGCCACCGACTGCGGCCCAAATGCGGTCTCTTGGACCATGCTTCCATGTTTCTCGATCGGAGGGATGGCGTCAATGGTGAGCGCCTGTGGAGTTCTTAACTGGGCGATGTGGGAAACGGCTGGCGTGCACACTGGCGGAGACCGGGCCACTTTGCAATAATGAGCGCCCATGCCAGATTTCGCGCCTTCCATAACAAGACTGATCGATGAACTTCGGCGGCTGCCTGGAATCGGCCAAAAGACGGCGCAGCGGTTGGCATTTTACTTGTTGCGCGCGGACCGGGAACAGGCGCTATCCCTCTCGGATGCAATTCGCGAAGCTAAAGAACGAATCCGCGAGTGCTCAATCTGCAACAACATCACGGACAACGACCCGTGCCTTTTCTGCGCGAGCGCCACGCGGAACAAGAGTCTGATCTGCGTGGTCGAAGAGGCGACAAATATTCAAGCGGTCGAAAAAACGCGGCAGTTCAACGGGCTCTATCACGTGCTGGGCGGAGCGCTTTCGCCGTTGCAGGGCATCGGGCCGGAGCAATTGAAGATCAAGAGCCTCATCGAGCGACTGAAGGGCGGCACGGTTGAGGAAATTATCGTGGCCACGAATCCCACCGCCGAAGGAGAGGCGACCTCGGTGTATCTGTCGAAGCTGATCCGGCCGCTGGGTGTTCGGGTGACACGCATCGCCATGGGAATTCCCGTGGGATCGGACCTGGAATATGCGGACGAAGTGACCATGATGAAAGCTATGGAAGGCCGCCGCGACGTATAACTAGTTCGCGTGGAAGGCCACGCGCGATGAGGCTTGCAATCGCGCCAGCTTTCGCTTGATCTGTAAAAAAGCTACTTCTTGTTTAGCGGGTCGTTGAAATCCGAGCCAAATGAAGGATTCTGACGCGTGCCCGTAATCTTGATGGGTATTTCGGCCCCGCCCTTCGGCCCTTGGAAGAAATGGTCGAACGGCTTCAGCACCACAGACTTCCATCCGGTCATGGTCTGCGAGAGCTTGGCGCGCATTCGCAGTTTGCCTCGGAAGTCCAACTGGCCTCCGTCGATGTTGTAAATGCCGCCGAGGGCGACCGAAGCGCCTTCGACGTCAAAGGTAAGATCCGAAAAAGCGACCTCCGCCTTATTCATTCTGAAACGGCCCCGCAGATTCGAGAGTTCATTAGTGAGGTCCAGGTCCCTGGGCTTCCCCTGGCCCCGGCGGCTCAGGGAATCGACCTTCGCTTGCACGCCAGAATTCGTGAAGTGAACCTTCGCCAAGCCGAATTGCCCATCGAGTCGCAAGCGCTCGATCAAATCCTCATCGCCCTCGGGAATTATGATCTTCGTGTTCAGCGTGGCCCCACCTGTCATGACGGGCTTGTCGGCTTTGACCGAGAGAGAGAGCAGATCCTCGATGCGAGACTCGGTGGAGACGGCATCGAGCGCGATTGTTCGACCCTTAACCCCCGGGTAAACGTCGACGACGGCTCCGTGAGTGAGAAGCGTGGTACGAAGGAATTTCGCGATTACGCTGGTGAGAACGGTGTTGCCGTTCGTTCCGTCAACGATCGCCTCGAAATCGGTGTGCAGCGCCATCGGATGGGCGGCCGTGCGCAAGGCAAAATCGGGAGTATCCGTTTCTCCTTCGACAGTGAGGTAATTGAGCGGGCCTGCGAAGTGCCCCACGGAAGAGAGAATACCGGTGATGCCCTTCACGGTTCCGAGGTCGGCATTATCGAAAGCGTAGTTCGCGGAAACGGGCGTCTCGCTGGGCTCATCGGCCTGCCAAGGACCGAACTTGCCATCGCAGCGAATTTCGCCGCGCGGTTTTGGGTTGGTAAGGAGGGCATGAAAATCGGCCGAGTGATCAAAACTGAATCCCTTCATCACCAAACGGTGGATTGCGAACTCGGTGGGGGGCTTGCCGGCATCCGAGGGCTTGCGGAGGAGAACGAGCGAGGCGTCATCGGCGTCAATCTCATCGACGACAACCGGATATTCTTCTCCAAGGTCGGCAGTGCTGCCATGAATTATCGGGCGACCACCAGGGATTCGCGGAGGAGTGTGGATTTGGAGGCCTTCCAGCCGCACCCTGGAAATTTCGTGCCGCGCCCCCAGCAAGGCCAGCAGCCCGGCATCGACGGTCATTTTACGAATTTCGATCAGCGGCGGTATGTCCGTCCGGTCCCCGTGACGCAGGACCAGTCCTTCAACAATCACCTGGACGCGGGGAAAGAAAGTTATGTAGACGGAAGAGACCTGCACGCCACTCTTAAAGTGGGCTCGTAAGTAGGCCTGGGCTCGCCGGTTAGCCGTGTATTGCAGCCTTGGAGCGGCAAAGTGGGCGGCCAGCACCAGGAGGAGGCAGAGCAAACCAATGCCGAGGGCCGCCACGAGAAGCCATTTTCTCAGAGACTTGTGCGTTCCCTCCGTCACCTTGGTATTACGATGACGTACGGGGCCCCCGAGGCACAATATTTCGACCAGCGCGCACCGTGCAGTCCGTCAAAACTGGCCAGGCGAGCTCACTACCCTGGTTCCGGTTGAGCGAAGTTACCCTTTTCGCACAACCGCTCCAGGGCATTTCAGACAACACCGGTTGGGGTGATAACCTTACAATTGCCCTTTCCGAAGGAGAGTGTGTGGTCGAATCCGTCCCATCAAACGACGCCGGTACCCAGAAACGGCGGAGTACACGCATCGTCCAAGCTATACCAATCAACGTGGCGGGCGTGGACGCGCTCGGCCAGCCGTTCAAGGAACGGACGACGACCGTGATGGTCAACTGCCACGGTTGTAAGTACCAGTCAAAACACTACGTTCCAAAAAATTCCACCATTACACTGGAAATACCCCGCCCGGAGGCAAACCGGCCGCCCCGGACGGTGAAGGGACGAGTTGTCTGGGTTCAACGGCCGAAGGTGATACGCGAACTCTTCCAGATCGGGCTCGAGTTCGAAACTACGGGAAATGTGTGGGGGATCGCGTTCCCACCGGACGATTGGTTCCCTTGCGCCGAATACGATGCCGCCGAAGCCAGCGGAGCGTCTCCTGCGTCCGGCGCCGCCAAGCAGGCGGCATTGACGACGCTCGTACCGAACAGTCCCGAGAAAACAGAGGCGTCGGCGCGAATCCCGGGACCTTCTGCAGCCGACGCTCGTGCTCCGGAGGAAAAGACCTCGGATAGCAAGATCCATGTGGTGCCGGCACCGGCGCAAACGGAGCAGGCTCACGTTGCCGACGCTCTACAAATGGCAAAGCTGGTCTCCGAGGCCAAGGAGGCGCTCGATAAGACACTCCGCCGGGACGCGCAATCCGCGATCAACGAAGAAATGACGATTGTGCGTCAGCAGCTCGACTCCCAGCTCCATGAAGCTGTCGAGCACGC
>DASYZC010000395.1:0-18418 GCA_035949735.1 Candidatus Acidiferrales bacterium
AGCGGGAATGAATTTCGCCATTCCATCCGGCCAATTGTCGGGCGAACTGCCTGGCGCATACACAAGAAGAATATCGGCCGTAGTCATGTGGGTATCGCGGCGATCTTGCTCGTCCGTCATGTCGGATGCCGTGAACGGAACCCCGATCGGCGCGTTTTTCAGCCACGCGGAGCCGGGTGGACGGACGTAGACAACAGCGTGGTGGACGTTCTCCGGGCTCGATGGACGCACTTCGGACTTCTGGGCCCATTTCCCCTCGGTAAAACCCGTGTGGACGATTTCGTAGGTGTACTCGACATCGCCGTGCGCGGGAATTGCGACCGGTTTCGGCATCCGAAACACCACGTCGGGCTGCGGGATTCTCCAGCCCCGAGCCCAATGCCGTGCGGGCGGAGCGTCCGCGGAATTTCCAGCGGGAGCGCCAGAGCTTGCCCAGGCTTGGAGAATTTCGATTTCGCGCGCCGTGAGCGACGGATCGTTCGAGAATCTCCCGAACTGCGGATCGGCGAACCAGGGAGGCATCGTCCCCAGGCTGGTGACATTCGCAATGAGGCGCGCCATCGCGCGTGTCTGCTGATAAGTCACCAGGGGCATCGGGCCGATTTCGCCGGGGCGATGGCAGACTTCGCAGTGATTGCGGAGAATGGGGAGAACGTCGCGATAATAAGTGGGAGCGGAGTCGTGGTTCGTTGGCGGCGCCGAGCTTTGCCCGCGCACGATCAACGCCAGAAAGCCGGCGAGCAAGACCGTGCACAGAACCCGCAGGATCCGAACGTTTTCGGCATGATCTGGTCCGCTCAAACCTCAATTCCCCTAACCACCATTTGAGGCCGCAGTTTAATTGAGCGTGCGTCCTAGAACGCCGGCAATGTCCCGGACTTCGCGTACAAGCTGATCGAATTCATCGGGCAGAATCGATTGCGGGCCGTCCGAGAGGGCTCGCGCGGGATCGTGATGCACTTCCACCAAAAGTCCGTCGGCGCCGGCCGCAACGCACGCGCGCGAGAGCGGTAGCACTTTATTGCGCCGCCCGGTTCCATGCGAAGGGTCGGCCGCAATCGGCAAGTGGCTGCGGCTCTGCACGGCCGGAATGATACTCACATCCAACGTATTGCGCGTGTGATCCGTGAACGTGCGCACACCGCGCTCGCACAGTATCACTTGATAGTTGCCTTCGGACAACACGTACTCGGCCGCCATCAGGAATTCGTCGAGTGTGGCGGACATTCCGCGCTTCAGCAGCACAGGCTTCTTCGCGCGCCCGGCGCGTTTCAGCAACGAGAAATTCTGCATGTTGCGCGCACCGATCTGGATCACGTCCGCATATTTCTCCACCAAGTCTAGCGACTCGTTGTCGATGGCTTCAGTCACGATGCCAAGGCCGAACTCCTCGCGGACCTTCGCCAGGATCTCAAGCCCGCCCTCGGCAAGCCCCTGAAAAGCGTAAGGAGATGTACGCGGCTTGTAAGCGCCACCTCGGAAGAGCCGCGCGCCGGCTGCGCGAATGCGTTCGGCGATCGTGAATGCTTGGTCCCGCGATTCGATAGCGCACGGGCCGCCCACCAGTGCTACAGCATTGCCGCCAAAGGTAACTTCACCCGACGGCGTAGGAATGCGGACGATCGTGTTCTCTTGCTTCACGTCCCGGCTGACGAGCTTGTAAGGCTTGCTGACCGCAACGCACTCGAGCACCCCCGGCATCGTTTCGAGCGCGCCCGTGTCTACGCTGCCGGTGTTGCCTGTGATGCCGATTGCGGTGCGGCCTGCTCCAGGAATCGGATGTGCGCGCAGACCAAGTGATTCGATCCGGTCGCAGACAGCGCGAACCTGTTCCTCTGTCGCTTGTGATTGCATCACGACCAGCATCGGTACCCTACCTTCAGATAGAACGGCCCAGAGAGTTTAGCTCATTCGTCGGGTGATTTCCGCCGCGGACAGTGGTTTTGTAGTGGCCGCCTCGCATTTTAGGCGGGCGTTTTTCCTTGTCCGGATTGCCTTAGCTGGAGTTTTTCTTCAGCCGTCCGCCGAGACCCATTTCACTGGGCGGTGTCTTCAGATCTAAAATTGCCTTCGCGACCATTTCCCCCATCGCTGGGCCGTGCTTAAAGCCGTGGCCGGAGCCGCCGCCCACAATCCAGACATTTTCCGCTTCAGGGTGGTGGTCCAGAATGAAATGGTGATCTGCAGTGTTCTCGTACTGGCACACGCGGCTTTCAAGCAGCGGAGCGGTGGCCATCGCTGGAAAGCGCAGCCGAAGATAGGTCCGTGCAGCTGCGATCCCGTCATCGGAGGCCTGGCGCTCCATAGTGGTTGGATCGATAACCGGTCCCCGCGCATCGTCCGCCAATTTGAAGCCGCGCCAGTGGTTTCCAGGAATGCCATAGAACCGGTGCTTCCCACCGTCAATCCAGGCTGGCAGCCGCGCGTCGGTGAAGGCGAGATCGCCTGCGGCAGTGCCGAAGAAGAAGACCTCTTGGCGGGTGGGAGTAATCGTCGGCGCCAGAAAGGGGAAGACTTTCCCAAGCCATGGACCACAGGCGAAAACATAACAGTCGGCCTTCAGAATTTCACCGGGAGCGATCCTGATTCCCTGCATGCGATTGGACGCGATCGGGCCGGGAGCGGCCTGTACCTGCCGATATTGGCCGCCTCCCTTGAGGAATGCATCAAGAACAGCCTCACACCCACGGCGCGCGGCAAGGTAGCCGGAATCGGGCTCATAGATGCCCCAAGAGACGTCTTCGAAATTGATCTGCGGCCAACGCTTAGCGCAGTCTGCCGAAGATAATTTCTCGAACGGAATGCTGGCCTCCTTCAGTAAGGGTAGGGCGGCGCGTTCGTAAGAATCGTCGGTGCCCGCCATTCGGAGCGCGCCAACACGGAAGAAAAGCTTCAGATTCCATCGCTGTTCGTTTTCCTGCCACAGTTGCAAGGCCCGGGCGACCATATGCGTGTGGATTCCTACAGGACCATAAGTCGCGCGGATCACCCAAGTCTCACCGCCCGAGCTGGAACGTGAATTTCCCGGGCCCCACGCGTCAAGCAGCGTCACCTTCGCGCCCCTTTGCAGGAGCTGGAGTGCCGACCAGCCGCCGAACGCGCCAGCGCCGACGATAATCACCGAAGCACCACGCGAACCTGCAATCCCAGGAGAATCGGCTATGTGAACTGTCTTTGCTATCGGCGAAGTTTTCAGGCGCCTGCGCCGGGGACGATTGGTATCCATAAATCGAATTGCACTCCCAAAATCAACGGCCCTTATCCGCGCACTTTAACTTGGCCCCGTAGCTCAGTCGAGGCGCATGAGGACGCCACGGAAACGAAACCACGCGAAAAAGTTGCGGAGGCTCTATGCACTCGAAGGCGCACCGGTCAAGCAACTCGCCGATTCCTTCTCCCGCACGCCCCTGGCAGTATTCGTTAATTGGCCAGTGAAATCTAGTCTCCGATTACCCCGTTAATCGGGACCTCCGTCACCGAAATGGTGGACTCTGAACCAGAACTGCGTGAGACTCAAAATCGGGAATCAGCTTCATTCGTGGAAAGAAACGCATCTTGCGCTTAGGAGCCTAAGATGAAGACGGCAGCGAAAATTGCAGGGGCAATCCTAGTCTGTTTGGTTTTGGCTTTGGTAGTTCTGCGCATCACTGGCCTTAACCCTATCGGAGATACACCCGGTCCAAGGAATTACCCGGGGTTATGGCTCAGTGGACAGGTTGTCACTACCCCGGTCACCGATTGGTCGTTCGCCACGAAATATCGGACGGACAAAGTGCAGACGCGAACCTGGTTTTTGATTCCTCACTCCGTGACAACGGGTTTCATCGTTTATAACGGTCAGCTTTATTTGACATCAATGTTCCCTGCGGGAATGCCGTTCCCGCAAGGCAAGATGTGGGTTTCCGACGTCATGCGTGATCCGCATGTCCGCCTGAAGTTCGGAGATAAATTATATGACTGTATTCTGTCCCCGGTCACCGACCCGGATGAAAGAGCGGCCGTTCTCGGGTCGAGGGCAATACAGAACCCTCAACCTACGGCCTCAAACGCCACTAGTGGTCGGGTAATGCATCTCTTTCACGCAGTGTCTCAGTGAAAGCGTGCTGAGCATACGCTGCTGTAGTCGCGTTCTCGGACAAATGCCCGCCTAGTACTCCGCTTGTACGGTAAGGCCCGTTAACCGGGAATGATCCGTTGATTTGTCCCTCCTCGGGATTCTTTCCGAGTCGGCGCGGAGCCTAGGACCGTTCCTCAGCGAACCGCAACCGTGGACGTTCCATGGCGCTGTCGGCTCTGGCAGTTCGGTGCGTAACTAACGTAGGTTCGTTTTGGCCATAGGCATGGAACCTGCACTCCAGTACGCCTAGGAATCTCTTTTCCTGTTTTGGGCAGTTGCTTTCGTTGCTTCGACGGACCGGCAAAGGATCAAAGGCAGCACCAATACCTGAGTTGCCCCCGGCGAGTTCCGTTTCAGCCCTACTCCCCGAAGCGCGGGTCATTCTTTCGTATCTGTAAAAACCGCATGGATTTACGCCCTGAAGATCTGGAGACCTTGATGACGTTTTGCAAGCGCATCGGAGGCGGCGAATGTAACGATCGCCTTTTGTTAAACTTAGGAACAAACCCAGACCTCCTGCGCTACTAATTCATCGCAAGACTGAACGCGTAAACCAGAAGCGATCAGTACCCGACGCGGACCGCACCCAATGCCGCCGGGCATGTGGGTCCGAACGCTTCACAAAAGCTTTCAAGGACGCCCCAAACTGTTCAGTTGGCGCCGGAGGATTGGCATTCCCTTTGCGAACAGACAGTTTAACGGGGTCAGCTTGGGGGATCTGTGACAGAGAACGGCCCACATCTATCGTGTCTGCCCGGTTGCTGTACTCTGGTGCCAACCGAGCTCGAGGCTGAGCGCCTCTGCGTCCTTCACTTCCTCCTCAGTGTCGAGCGGGCCTGCTCCGGTATGCGCCGTGAAACCGTCATCGGAGGCTGCGGGGCGGGGCGCCGATCCGAAATTGGAGCCTATGTGAAAGGCACGGCCGAGAGATTGTCCCGTGTCGCTGTGATTAGCCCCCCTCTGACCGACGACATGAAGAAGCGCGTTCTCACGACCTTCCTGACGCTGATGAACCTGCAGGAGAGTCTCGACCGCTCAAAGACCCGCAATGCGCCCGGGCCGGCGTCCGTAAAGCCGGCTGCGGTCCGTCCAATCACTACCCGCGCCGCGGCCCAGAGATAGACCACCGCGCCATGCGAGCCTGCGTCGTGAAGTGCGAAGCTTGCGCCAGCGTCTGTTACCAGAGCAACGTCACGACTATCGGCGTGAAATCCCATAGTGCCGGAACGTTGACTGTTTTAGTCAGCGGGTTCTCGCTGTCTGGTTACTTCAAGACGTTGAGTAATCTGCCCTCAACCTGGAATTTCTCTCTTTTTTTTTGGTACGCGGATTGCTCGATTTTGAGGGAGAACGCGCATGGCTCTCCTCGATATCGAATCCGCGAAACAGAAAATGCTGCAAGCTCAAGAAGCCCTTCTAAGATATGCAGAAGCGGTTGATAGAGACCCAGTGCGGCATAATGAATTGATCCAAGAACTGCACCAAGCAACCAGGGATTTTGTTGATCGTGTTGAACGGTTCTCGCACGGCTCGCTGTCCTAACGCGGACACCACTACACAGGAACTGTCGGCGTCATTTCATCTAGCTCACCCCGCCTTCACGGGGTGAGGGTTCTCGTGTGGAAAGCCTTCTCGCTTTCGCCACTGTGTCAAGCACGCATTCAAGAGAGATCCCTTCCTGCGTGAGAAACTTGCGGATACTCTATGCCTCGAACGGACACCCGTCAAGCAACTCGCCGATTCCTCCTCCCGCACGCCTCTGGAACTGGCCAGATTCGATCAAACCTTGCCGGTGCCGCACTCCTCGCGTCGTTGGCGAAGGGGTGCGGGGTTTGCGACCATTCTTACGTCGAAGCGTGCCGACATCAAGGACCGCAAGAGCCTCGCCACCCGAGAAATCAACCATTGTGCTAATATCTGTGGTGCAGACTCGCACTGGAGCCTCCATGCGACGCAAACCGAATCTTATCCCTATCTTTTTTTTAGTCCTCCTTGTAGCTTTCCCTGATTTTGGCCTCTTCGTCTCTGCGCAGACGTCGTCTGTTGCGCCCGAACAGCTAGACCAGTTGCTAGCTCCAGTCGCGCTTTACCCTGATTCTCTGCTGGCCCAGATCACGACAGCTTCGACGAATCCGCAGGAGATTCTGGATGTTGATAACTGGCTGCAACAGAACCCCGGGTTGGCGGGCACCGAGCTAACGGACGCAGCGGAGAAGCAGGGATTCGATCCCGCGTTTATCGCGCTGGTAAATTTTCCGCAAGTGCTGGAGATGATGGCGCAGCACATTGACGATTATGCCGCCATCGGGCAGGCTTTTTCGGTCGATCAGGAAGCGGTTGCTGCCTCGATTCAGCGATTGCGAACCCAGGCGTATGCTTCGGGCGCCTTGCGCGGCAATTCACAACAGCAGGTGGAAGTGCAGCAGCCAGCAGGCCAGACAATCTATGTAATCCAGCCGGCGAATCCGGATGTGATTTATGTGCCGCAATATGATCCCACCGTGGTTTACGTTAGACCCACCACCGGTGCCACAGTGGGGACATCGCTGATTAGTTTCGCCGTGGGGATCCGCATTGGGGCACTGCTGGTTACCAATCGGCCGTGGGGGTGGGGCGGATGGGGATGGAACTGGGGATCGCGGCGCGCGTATTACAATCACAGCATCTGGGTCGGATGGGGGAATCCTTATCGCCCACCTCGGCCTTGGTATCGCCCACGCCCCGTGGTGTACGCCAACCGGCCAGGCTACCTTGGAAATTGGCGCTATCGACCGAATAACTATCGGCCCCCCACTCCCAGTCGTCCGGGGAACCGGCCGGGCTACAATCGTCCGCCCTACGGACCGAACAATCCGCCTGGGTACAAGCCTCCGGTGAATAGGCCAAATCCCAATCGACCCACAGTGCCGCCGAAGCCCGGCACGCCAAACCGGCCGCCCGCGAATCGTCCGAAGCCGGCCGTACAGCCGCCGGCACCACGGCCGAAACCGACGCCCCAGGGCCGCCCTCAGGCGAAGCCGAAGTCGGCCCCAAAACCAAAACCAGCGCCGCCAGCTGAGTCCGCGCCGCAACCGCAGCCAAAGTAACCCAACCTGAAAGTAGGTCGACTCGAGAAGTGCATATGCTGAAGCGCATTCTCCTGATCCTTACCGCACTCGCGGGATGGTTCGCGCTACTCATCCAGCTCCCTATAACGGTCGCCAATTCCCGCGCTGTTGGCATGTCGATCATCGGTGGGGCCATCGCTTATCTTAGTTTTTTCACAATCCTTACGAATCTTCTGGTCGCTACAAGCCTTACCTGTTCTCTGTGGCCGCGATCGAGTTGGGGAGGCTTTTTCTCTCGGCCTGTTGTGACGTCTGCCCTAGCGGCGTACGCCGCGATGGTTGGGGCGGGCTATTCCCTCCTGCTGCGCCATGTGTGGAACCCCGAAGGACTCCAAAAGATAGCCGACATTCTTTTACACGACTTGGTGCCGCTGATGTACCTCATATATTGGCTGATCTTTTTACCCAAGCGTGGCTTGCGTTGGAAAAACGCTCTGCAGTGGCTGATCTATCCAGTGGTCTATCTGTGTTTTGTCTTGATTCGCGGCGGCTGGTCGGGCCGTTATCCGTATTATTTCCTCGATGCTAGCAAGCTTGGATATCTCGCTGTGGCTTCAAACGCGATCAAACTTCTATGCGCATTTTTGGTTGTCGCGCTATTCGTTGTAGTCATCGGTCGGTGGATGGGGCGCCGCTACCCGGATGAGCGAAAGGCCGTTTCGAAACGGTCGTCAAGGGCTGACGCTCGATGATGAAAGGAGGGCACGTGATGATGTCAGTCAGAGCACAAATCGTTGGAGCCGCCCTCGCCTTGGCGATTCCAGGCGGGGCGTCGCAACGACAAACCGGAGTTGCTACGACCGCTGACCTCGCGATGTTGGTGCAGCAAGACAACACAGCCGCAGCCCAGCGGGCCGACCGTCAGAAGACGCCGCCCATTTTAGAGGGCACCCATTGGAAGCTGATCGAACTTGCAGGCGCCCCTGCGCTGCCTTCGTCTGACGCAGCCGAAGTGAGCCTGGTGCTGAACGCACCGGAGAAACGGCTGGCTGGGTCGGGCGGCTGTAATCGACTCATTGGAGGTTACCGCCTGCGTGGGCACTCTCTCCATTTCACGCCTGCCGGAACAACGCGAATGATGTGTCCGGGGCCAGTGATGAAGCAGGAACAGGCGCTCCTCGAGGCTCTCGCAAAGACCACCAGTTACCGTATTGTGAGCAAGGAGCTCGAGCTGCGCGACGCTGAACGTGTCCTAGCCCGGTTCGAGCCCGGGGCTTTAGGTCAGGAGCAGCCTTCGCCGGAATCACCGTCAAAGAGTGTCGCAGATGAATGGCTTGGCCAATGGAACGGACCGGAAGGAACATACCTCCTGCTTTCCAAAAACGGCGGAAAGTATGTCGTGAAAATCCGGTCGCTCGATGGGCTGAAAACCTATGAAGGAATTTCTGTCGGAGACCGCATCGAATTCCTGCGCGACGGCAAGACCGAGTCCATCCACGCAGGCAGCGGACGAGAAACCGGGATGAAATGGCTGCTGGACAAAAAGAATTGTCTAATCATCAAAACTGGAGAGGGATTTTGCCGGGACTAGTGGGTCGTTGATCCCACGCGGTGTTGAAACCCCGCTTCACTTACGCCTCACCTCTCTTATTGAAGAAACCTCCAGAACAGGCCGATCGCCCGTCTCCACTCCGTGCCGATGGGATGGCTTACCAGAGGCCCTGACGCGCTTGTTTTCCAGTTTTTCCAGCTTCGAGGTCTCGTGATAATCGATCTCGACGGAATTGACGCGTTTACCATCAATGGTAATTTCAGAGTCAAGCTGAATAGCCCAGCCGGTCGATTCTCCCCCGATGGCCGCCACGCGGATGAGCTTGCCTGTCACCGTCATCTTTGCTTGTTCCTGCGCCGCTGCCTGCCAGCATATACACGAAAGCAAGAAAATCAGGCCTAGCGCGATACGCATGGTGCTTCTGCTCTCCCTCTCGGGTACTTCCGTGAGTGCCGATTGATTAATGGTAAGCGTTGATCGTCAATGATGGTTAAAAGCTGTCTGGCAACCTTGCGCCGATAAAACTAACGATGTCACCTATCACACTCACGGCTGAGACATGAGGCAAACGATCCGTTAATTTTCGAAATCGCGGCGCGTAGCAAGAAATCAGCGGACACCGTAGAGGCTGACCGTCGGGCGTGTGAGCCAATGTGCTTTGCTGTACCAGAAGTCCACGCGCTGGATGATGCGCCGATCGCCGGGCAGGTCGATAATGCGAGTCTTTCCACCCGCGGGAATGTTGCTGCGCACTTGAATTTGGTCACGCGTTCCATTTCCATACTGGACTACGACGCGCTGGAAATTCACCGCACCACCATTGACGCGCAATTGAATGGCCCGAAATGTGCCAGCCTGCTTGCCCACTCGGACCGTGTCTTGGTCCGCGCCCATGTTGACCCGCGTCGTGCCGAGCAGGACCATCTGAGACTGTTGACCTGGCCGGCCTTGAGCGCCGAGAGTGATTGCGCAAAGAAGCACAAGTAACAACGACGTAAATTGGTAGTCCCTACGCATAAGCATCTGGTTTCTCCAATCGGCCTCAGTAGGAAACAGTGAAAACTCGACGGTCTTCTACTGAAGGAAAGGCCTCTTATACAGCAGTTCGGTTAGGCGTTGAATCCAACGTGCGGGGGCTTCAGCGTCTCCAACCGTCCATTTAACATCGAGCCACTATGACGTCAAGTAAATTTATGTTAAATGTGGTTGGCTCGTGGAATGTCCATTTGCCGCGAGTTAAGTTCGCCGGCTATTGGCTGGCGCGGCTTCCGTCACATCCAAGCGACGTTAGTTCGTGAAGTAGGAGAATTGCTGCGAACGGCTCTGCCGATCCTTTACACGCTCCCGTAGGAACGAGACTTTCGTGAGCCGCATTATTGCAGCGTATCTCTTGAAGGGATCTCAATAGGAGGGCCTTAACAGACGACTTCTCAGTCCCATCTAAGAGACAACGGAACGAAGAGCAAAAGAACTCCGCAAGGTTTTGAATTTTCCTCTGTCTGCGGCCTGCGTCCTAATGCGTTGGTCGAAAACTCCTCACGGCGAAGGTTTCTCCAGATGACCGTGGGAGGAACAGTGGTTGGATTGACGATCGCGGCAGGCACGGAGTTTGTCACGCCGCGCCGGATTCAGGCACAGACGACGCTCAGCCCCGATGCCGCGCTGCATGAGTTGTTGGATGGCAATAAGCGTTTCACGGCTGGGCGTCTGACAGCCCACGGACACGACCTTGATGTTTTGAAACAGCATACGATTGAGAAGCAGGAACCGTTCGCAACCGTGTTGTCTTGTGCCGATTCGCGGGTACCCGTTGAGTTGGTTTTCGACCAGAGTATCGGCCATATCTTTGTTGCGCGGATCGCCGGCAATATCGCTACTTCGGAGATCATCGCGAGCATTGAATATGGCGCACAGGTGTTGGGAACAAGCGTGATCCTGGTGATGGGGCACGGTGGTTGCGGCGCGGTCAAGGCCACGATTCAAGCCAAAGCAGTTCCTGGGCAGATTAGCGCACTCTATCCGCATATCCAGCCTGCGGTGGATCAAGCGGGACCAAATCTCGAGGCGGCGATAAAAGCAAATGCCAAAATCCAGGCGGATCTTCTGCGGCAAGCATCGACTGTTATTTCCGGTTTAGTGAAAGAAAACAAGCTGAAGGTTGCCGCCGCGTATTACGACCTCCGCACCGGTGGCGTTTCAGTGCTGGAGTAGCCCAGCAACTCTCGCTTGGACGATAAGTCAGCGCCGGGGTTGAGCAGTTCGCTAGCCCGCCAAACCTTGGGTTAGCCTACCTCTTTGGCGACGATTCTTACGTCGAAGCGTGCTTTACGAGGGAGTATCTAGCTAAATCCGGCGCTCGACGTTTGGGAAATCGAGCCACACTTTTACTCCGCAGAAGTGCGAGCCTTCGGTGCAAATCGGAGTGGAAATCCCCGCGCGGAGGAAGCACGGCGGACCAATGTAGCTTCCGAGTTCAGGAAAAACTCTTCGCACTTGTTCCACTTCCTGGATGGACGCCTGATAGATCTCCTCTTGCGCATTAAAGCAAGTCCGCATCGTCCATTTATGGACGAGGTGCAGCAGCGATCCCGATTCCACAAATCGAATCGCCTTCGCATTGGGCAGCAAATAAAGCGCGAATTCGCGAGAAACGCCGCGGTCCAGCAGTTCATTCTTTGCCGCCCATGCCTCGTGCATGGCTTGCTCGTAGATTTCGAGCGCGCGGGGATTTTCACGAATCAGCATCGGCGTGATGTAGTCGGGCTCGCGCATGTCCGCTAGTGTAAGCAATGGTCGCGACCCGGGCACCATTCGGTGGCGCTGGTCTTGGCTGTCCGCTGTGTGGCTGATTTTTTTTGCGAACGTGAAATGCGCGTGATCCAGCGGACGCATCGTCGGTGCGTGCACACCCACATTCAAAGTCTCGCGGCGATAGGGATTTCGCTCCGGGTTCAGCATCCGGTCCAGCGCTTCCGCGTCGGAACATTCCTCCGAGCGCAGGCTCATCACTCCGCGATACGCCTCGGCCATGGATTCGATGGCTCGCGGCGAATAATCGATAAGTCGTGACGTAAGTCCGGCGAGGCGCGAATCGAATTCCCGCGCGAATTCTTCGCCGCGGCGCGGCGGAGCCTCGAATTCCGCGGCAACGTCCATCGGCTCGTTGCCGAACCGGTCTAAAAATTCGGGATCGATCTCGCGAACGCGCGTCACCATTTCGCCCACAACCTGCCGCGCTTCCGTTGGCGTGTCGCTCGCCGCGCACATCCGCCATAGACGGTAAAGCACAATCCCGGAAAGCGTGTGCACCATCGTGGTGAACGCCGCCACGGGCAACACGTAACGCGCCAGTTCAATCGCACGCTTTTCCGATTGCCGCTCCACTTTCTGCACGCGCCGCGCATGCGACATCGCGCCGACATGCCAAATGTCATTCAGAATTTCGCGCGTCGTCGGCTCCAGGACGCTTGTCAGCTCTCGATAATGTTCCCAAGCGCGCGCCACAGCCTTTTCATAGATCGCCCGTTCCGCCGCTCCGAACGCGCCGCTTTCGCTGGGAACGTACGCCTGCGGAAGATCGAGCCGCACGTACCGCTGGCTCTGCTGTTCCGAGTTGTAAAACGGATGCGCGTGAAGGAAGGACCACACGAACTGCCGGCTCACATTCTCAAATCCAAATTCGAAATGAGCGTGCTGATAGACGGTGTGATGCCCGCCGAAATACGTGCCCGAGCCAACGGTCACGCGCTGCTTTTCCGTTATTTCGTCGGGGCCGATCAGTCGCGGCGAATAGCATGTGCGCGCCGCAGCCATCGCGGAATCAAACGGGTGGTCAAAAGAGTTGCGCAGCGTTACTCGTGGAGCCGCCGTCTCGATCGGCGATCCCGCCGACCCCTGCGGATGATTTGGTACGGAAGACAATCGCGTGGCCATCTTCACCGCATTGTACACCCGCCGCTGGATTCAGTGGCGCAGGCACTCTTGCCTGCGCGCGTGAGTCGAGGCAAGCGGCAAGCCACAGCCAAGAGTGGGTGCGCCACTCGTAAACTGAGTCACCACGGGTGCTCTCAAAAATGGTTCGAGTTTGCAGCAATTTGCAGCACTGAATGGTTCTAGTTTGACGCAGTTGATCCGTCTAACTAGAAATAATTAACGGCGCTAAACGGTCGGCGAACCGCAGGGAGAGGGCCGGTAGCGTGCTACTTTTTTGCGATCGAGGCGGCCTTGTCGGCGTACTTCTTCTGGAAGCGCTCCACGCGCCCTGCCGTGTCCACCAGCTTCTGCTTCCCGGTAAAGAATGGGTGGCAGCTCGAGCAAATTTCCACCCGGATCATCTGCCCCTTGAACGTCGAGCGCGTCTCAAAAGTGCTGCCGCAAGCACAATGCACCGTAACTGCGTGGTAATCGGGATGAATGCCTTCTTTCATGGAAAAACTCCTGTCTGCCGGCCGATCTGCGCGAAAATCAAGGAGTTCCGCGTTCGCGTCGCTAGGCTGGCGGGGAAATCCCATTATACCCGAAATACGGACTCGTCGCCTCAGGAGCCGCTAAAAAAGAGCGGTGAGCCGAGCTTCGAGCCGTAATTCGGCCGGTAACGCACTGTATTGTAGAGGCTTGCAACATTGACGCGGCGCGCGCCCTGCGAAGAATCCGGCAGCGGCACGTGCGCGTAGTGCCCGCTCTGTATGCCGATCATGCGGCCGCTGACGCCCTCGCGGATGAGTTCCACGGCGATGTTGGCGAAGCTGATTGCCACGATCTGATCGATGGAGTCGGGCTCGCCGCTGCGGAGATCGTAGGTTAAGTCGCTGACCATGGTCTCCTGGCCGGTTCGTTTCCGCACCTCTTCCGCGAGCGCGGTGCCGATATCGGCCTTCTTACGATGGCCGTAGGCGTCCGCCTCGCCATATTCCTTCACTTCGCCCTGAGTCCAGATCGCTCCTTCGGAAACCACCACGAGCGCGTAATTGCTGGGATTATTTTTCTTGTCTTCCATCAGCAGGCTGCATATGCGTTCGAGATCGAATGGATGCTCGGGGATCAAGCAGCGCGTGGAGGTGACGTAGGCGGTGTAAAGGGCGCTGAAGCCGGCATCGCGGCCGAAGATCCGAAAGATGCCGATGCGTTCGTGAGAGCCGACGGTGGTGCGCTGCCGGGTGATGGATTGCTTGGCGCGCGTGACGGCGGTGGAAAATCCGATGCAGTACTCGGTTCCCTGAACGTCGTTATCCATTGTTTTGGGGATCGCAATCACCGGGAATCCGGCGGCGGAAAGGATGGAAGCGAAACTCAGCGTATCGTCACCACCAATGGCGACCAAACAGCCGACACCCAGATGTTCGAGGTTGCGAAGAACGACCGGGGTGAGATCGTAATTTTTTCCGTCACACTTGAGTTTTCGCAATTCACCCGCGGGAAGGTGTTTCGGCAGCTTGGATTCGCTGACGCAAAGCGGATTCGTGCGCGAGGTGTGCAGCACAGTGCCCCCACTGCGGTCGATGGTTCGCGTGTTATCGCGATTCAACTCGCGGATGTAGACGGGGTCGTCCGGACCGTTCATCTGGACGAGTCCCTCCCAGCCCTTGCGGATTCCGATGACCTGGCGCCCGATTTCTCCGCCGCCATAGACGACGGACTTGATGACAGGATTTAAGCCGGGCACGTCGCCGCCGCCGGTAAGGATTCCAATCTTTTTTCTGTCGGTCACGTCAGTCCTCCGCCGCTGGTCCGCGGCCGCCTCAATTTCCCCGGGTGCTCATTTTGCTTATGTTCCACGCGCAACGCAATTCGCGCGGCCAGCAAGACCTCAAAACGTGAACCACGCTCATGGAGTCCGGCAGCGACATTACGGCACGTTCCCTGCTCGTCATGCCAGAAATAAAGAATCCGTAAGGATTTTATTCCTGAATACCTCGCATCAATTCTATGAGTTGGACCATTCGCTCGGGCGCCTGTAGCGTATGCCCACCGATTTTTAGCCAAGGACAGGTATATAGGCCGCGAACTCACAAGGAGAAGAATGTGGGCGCGGCAGGGAGGGAGAGGAACCACATGAATCGCACGACGAAACATTTATCCAAGTGGGCTACGGCCATGCTAGCTGTCGGCGTTGCGTTTGCGAGTGCTCCAATATCGAGGGCGGGCGACCAACCGGCGGCCGCATCGGGATCGCAGCCAGCCGCGGCTTCACAGCCTTCGACAGCGTCGCAGCCCGCAGCTGCACCCGCAGCCGCAGTGCAGCCCGCAGCCGAGACGCAACAGAAATTGGAGGATCTGCAAAAGCAAATGAATTTGCTTCAGGAGGAAATCGCCGCGTTGAAAGCGGAGAACACGCCTGCAATGAAGACAGCCGCGCTCACGCAGCCAGCCTCGGAGCCGGTTGGCTTGACTAACCCGCCTGCCGCCGCGGACGACGCGCCGAAAATCAGCATATCGAGCCTCCTTGGCCCGGTTACGCTGAGCGGGTTCGGCGATGTGTACTACGGATATGACGCGAACCACCCCGGCAACAATCAGGCCGGCCTGCGATTTTTCGACGCGCCCACGAACGGATTCGCGTTCAATATGGCGGAGTTGATCTTGGACAAACCGCCCGACGCGACTTCGCCCGACAGCAGGTTGGGATACCACGTGTCCGCCGGGTACGGCCAGGCTGCGAAAGTCGTAAACGGCTCGGACGCGCCGTTCGGCGATGGCAGCAACTTCTTCCTCAAAGAGGCGTACCTTTCGTATCTTGCTCCAGTCGGGAAGGGGCTGACGATTACGGTCGGCAAGTTCGTCACCAACGCCGGCGCCGAGGTGATTGAATCCAACGCCAACTGGAACTATTCGCACAGCTTGATGTTCTACTACTCGATCCCGTACTTCCATTTTGGCGGGAAGGCGGCGTACACCTTCAACCCCAAGTGGTCCGTGAACGCCTCTTTAGTAAACGGATGGAACAACACAGAGATCAGCCATGCCTCCGGTCCGAATGGCTTCAACAGCTCTGGTCTGACTTACGGCGGGACCGTGATCTACACTCCGAACAAGGCGTGGACCGTTACCGAGAACTACTACGGTGGCCCAGTAATCACCGGCGCGAATGTTGATGGCACCCTGACGTCCAATAAGTGGAAGCACCTGACCGACACCGTAATCGGATACACGCCAAACTCGAAGTGGGCATTCCAGATCAACGGCGATTACGGCGCGCTGATTATCTCGCCGAAGAACCTGACATGGTGGGGTATTGCACCGTACGCAAAGTACACTTTCAGCCCCAAAGCCAACTTCGCGGTGCGTTACGAGTATTACGACGACCCCGAAGGCCTGACCGGGTTGCTCTTCGGTGCGCCGGGCGCCGCCCAGGAAGTCACGGGAACCTACTCGTATAACCTCACAAGCGGATTGCTGGTTCGCGGGGAGTATAGGTATGACTTCGCGCAACAGCCTATCTTCCAGAACGGTCCCGCGAAGTTTGTAAAGGAGCAGAACACGGCATACCTCAGCTTCGTGTACTCGTTCAGTAGCGCGAACCTGAAGTAGCACCACTGCTGCGGATTCCAGAATTACGGGACCGCATGCTTGCGGAAAGACGAACGGCCGCCGGGAGAACCCTCCGGGCGGCCGTTTTTGCTTTCCAGGAACGACTCTGAGGGCGCCAAATCCGGATTGGAGACCGAAAGGCTAGACTCATCGGGAAAGAAGCAAGAGCCGCACCCTTTCGAAAAAGCCGAAAGAATTGCGGCACCCTCAGTTGTTATTAGTGCTGTGAGGGGAATTCTGGTGGGGCCTGCTTATCCGAGGAGAAACTAGGCGGCTGTGTGCGAAAGGGTGTTCCACCCGCCGCGGTAGTACGATGAGCCCGCCGAAATGGTTTGCTCGCTCATTTGGTTACAATGGCCCAACTTCGACGATTCGACCCGGCGAAATGGACAGCAAAGCTTTGGCGCACGCCGGCATGAGCGGCAACAGGTCACTTATGCGATTTGATTTCGCGCAGAGAATCAGGATGGAGATATCCCGACGCTCATATTCTGCTGATACTGGATGTTTCGGTCGTTGGTGAGGAGTACATCCCAACGGCCCTCCATCGTCGACAGAAGCTCGCCATTCTTCTTGGCGCCATAGCCCGCGCGACGCACCGTCTCAGCCTCATAGCCCAAGGCCGTAAGTGATTCCCTCAGTCCGACCGGAAGGCACTCATCGATCAAAATTCTCATTTCGCGAAGCGTGCCAGAACGAGCGCCTTGGCTTCCTCTAAAGCTGCGATAGCCTGTTCCCGTGTGACACCAGGGTACTGTTCGAGAAACTCATCCAGCGTGTCTCCGCCCTCCAGGTAGTCAAGAAGGGCCTGGAAAGGGACGCGCGTGCCACGGAAAACGGGCTCGCCGCTGAGGATTTCCGGGTCTCGCACAATTACGCTCTCCGAACTCATGGCCATTGCGAGCCTCCTTCGTGTGCTCTGATTATCGCATCCGAGAACCAGAATGACTTCCAAAATGTACGCTTAGTGCAGCGACCGCGAGATAGTAACGCAGGGCCGAATCGAGACAGAAAAGTAAAAACGGCCGCCGGGGAGAGAATCCGGGCGGCCGTTTTCTGTTTTTCAAGGCGAGGAGAGCGCCAGGGTGATTCTCTCTCCTCACTGCTTTATAACGATGGGATCTCCGTCCGCATCCTGCACCACAGCGACTTTCGAATGGGGCTTCGGGACAATGCTCGTGGCTGCGGCTGCTTCAGCGGGAGTTTTCTTCTGCGCGTCGAGAATCGCCTGACCCTCCGCCACCGCGCGATCAAATGGGAGGTAGCCCGAGGGAATGAAGCTGGCGGCGGAACCGGTGACCGCGCTCATTTTGAAGTGCGCGGGAGGACGGGCCGGCAGCGGGCCTGTGCCGCCACCACCACCGAATCCACCACCGCCGCCTCCGCCACTCTGGGTTGGGCGAGCCGAGGAACTGCTGCCGGCCTGGGCGTGAGCCGGGATAGCGAAGAAGAGGATGAAAGCTGCAACGCCGATTGCTCGTTTCATAGTTGCTTGCCTTTCAGAGCAATGAACGATCACTTCGACGAATACAATGGCAATTGGGGAACCAGAGAGGAGACCAGACTATGTTTAACAAAATAAGAGACATATGCCGTGAGCGTAGGATCTAAGCGATTGGCGCTTGCGGCGCATTGTGGAAGAGTTCGGCACCTTGGTGAGCAAATCCGCAGAGTCCCAGTGCTTCGGTACTGGAACTTCCAAAAAGCAAGATGCCACCCCTGAAGGGTGGCGCTACACAAAGCACAAAGCGAAAAGCACAAAGCAAAAAACACGAAGCGAAAAGCGTTTACGGCTGAAGAGGCGGGTTGGCGTGATAGCGACGCCAGACGTAGAGCCACAGAAGCGCGATCGCCGGGTACATCAGGAAGCTGGCTTCGGTGCCGAGCACGCCTCCGGTGAGCCAGGCAGGTCCATTGAAGCGCACGTCGAGCAAACGCCCGACGGGGAATTGGGAGCCATTGGGGGTTCCGATCACGAAGAGCTGCATGTAGTCGAATGCGATATGAAAACCGACGGCGAACCACAGCGTGCCAGTCCGCAGCATGGTGTAGCTAAGGAGCATGCTCAGCGAGACGAGCGTGATGACGTCCCAGATATTCTCGCCTTGCTTGAAGAAATAGTGCTCCGCGGCAAAGATGAGCGCGATCACCGTGGTGGCCGGCCAGAAGCCGATG
>DASYZC010000396.1:0-4493 GCA_035949735.1 Candidatus Acidiferrales bacterium
TTGACAGACTGGTATGACACAGACGTGATTGGGATCGACCTAGGCATCACCATGCTGATGGCCGAAAACGCGCGCACCGGTTTCGTGTGGGAAACGTTTATGAGGAACCCAGCGGCACAGCGAGGCATGAAACGCGCGGGTTTCGTGCCGAATGCCCATCCTTCACCTCCACCCGTTTCCAAAGCCTAGCGCATGCGTAGCTATTCAGGCTCCACTATTTGAGTTCGAGCAGAGCGAGGCCTTTCGGCGGGAGAATTAGTTCTATTTCGCCGTGATTGAAGGCTTGGCTTTCCGGAGGGGGCATTTCGGCAGCACGTCGAAGCTGGACGATCTGCTTCTGAGTGGGATAGATTGGCTTTCCCATTGAGGCGTACGCACTCGTCAGAGAGCCGTGCGTTGAGTCCACGCGGTAAATAGCGGCCTGGTGGCGGCCGTTGAAACCCTTTACATGAAGGACGACGGCTTTGGATTCGCCTGCTTGATCGGGAAGCGATTCGTTCCAAATTGCGATCACGAGACGGCCGTCCGCGCGCCGGGTGACCAGGGCTGAATCGGATGCTTCGGCAAGCCGCCGATCACCCAGGCGATGCAGGAGTTTGAAAGCGTTGAAGGAGGGCTTGGGGAGGCCATCCTCGGCTATCAGTCCGAATCCTCCGTAAAATGGCTGCTTCACCACACCTTGCTCCTCAAACACATCCGAGAAAGTCCAGTAAGAAAGCATGTCGACTAGCCCGTCGCACTGCCGGATCGTGTCTGCCAACCAAGGACCCATAAAGATCGAATCGGTGACATCCGGTTCATTCTTGTAGCTCGCGTTGTATTCGCTCCAAATGATGGGCAGGGCGGGCAGCGCCGACGCGGCCACCTGGTCGTGGACCTTGTGAATGGCGCGGCAGACCATTTGGGTCCGCGGAATCGATTCATTTGTGCCGAAGACATCATGCGCCGAATCGTTGGCGTAAACGTGGCTGGAAACGAAGTCGACGGGAATATGATTCGCCGCGCAGTGGCGGAGGAACCGGTCGACCCAGGCGGCCTGAGCTGTGGAGGGCCCGCCGACGCGGAGGCGTGGATCCACGCTTTTCAGAGCGCGGGCAGTGACATCGTAAAGCTGATAGTAAGTTGCTTCTTTTGGGTCGCCAGCCCAGAAATCGAGGTTCGGTTCATTCCACACCTCGAAATACCACTGAGAAACTTCGTCAATGCCATACCGCTCGATCAGGTGACGAGCGAGTTGAGAGATCAGCTCGCCCCAGCGATTCCAATCCTTGGGTGGGGATACGATCGGCGCGTACCAAAAAGCTTGGACCACCTGCTTTGCAGCCAGCTTTTTGGGCATGAAGCTCAGCTCGACGAACGGGCGGACGCCATTCTCGAGCAAGCCGTCGTAAATCTGATCGACATAGGAAAAGTTATAGATCGGATGCCCGGCGGCGTCTTCATCGTAGACGCCGACCTCGTCATCCAGGATCGCGTGGAAGCGGATGTATTCGAAACCGGTGGCCTGCTTCACCTGCCGCAGGTCCCGGCGATAGCTATCCCGCAAACTCAGAATGGCCCGGCCTGAGCCGAACATTTTCTCCCAATAATGGGGAAAGGGATGACTGGGAGCGGAGGGATCAACTTCAATGGTCTCGGTTTGAGTGGAGGGTTCCTGGCGTCCTGACGAGAGTTGGGCTGCCGTCAGCGACGGTAGACAAATCAGATTGAGACAGAGCCACGCGACGAACGCGCGGGCCAAGAAGCGTTGGTCGAAGGTCACGGAAGGCTCCGCAAAGATAGGAAGTTGCGGGTCTGCAAACTGGCGGGCGAACTACCGATAACTGGCCGCTTGGAGTTCGAACATTTCGGCGTAGATGCCGCCGTGCTTGACGAGTTGCTCATGCGGGCCTTGTTCGGCAATTCCGCCATTCTCCATCACGAGGATGCGGTCCGCCATGCGGACCGTGGACATCCGGTGCGAAATCAACAAGGCCATTTTGCCAGAAGTGAGGTCGGCAAAGCGCTTAAAGACTTCGTGCTCGGAATGCGCGTCAAGAGCCGCGGTTGGCTCGTCCAAAATCAGCAATTGGGCATCTCGCAAGTGGGCGCGGGCCAAGGCAATCTTCTGCCACTCACCGCCGGAGAGGTCAACTCCACCCTCGAACCGGCAACCGAGAAGTTGATCGTAGCCCTTGGGGAGCTTGTGGATGACGTTCTCGGCGAAGCTCTTCATCGCGGCGGCACGAATCCGGAATGGATTGTTGGCATCTTCGATGCGCCCAACGGCGATGTTTTCGGATGCGGTCATCTCGTAGTGCATGAAGTCCTGAAAGATGACGCCGATTTCGCGCCAGAGATCGTCGAGGTCGTACTCGCGAAGATCGATGCCGTCCAAGAGTATTTGGCCTTCGGTCGGATCGTACAAGCGCGTGAGCAGTTTGACGACGGTCGTTTTGCCCTGCCCATTGGCGCCGACGAGGGCGATTCGCTCTCCGGGGTCCAGCCGCAGGTTGATGTTGGAAAGCACGCGACGGCGATTGCCGGGATACGCGAAGGAGACGTTGCGAAATTCGATTCCCTGGGCAATCGGGCGCGGAGCCAGAAAAGCTCCGGGCTTGGAAAGTATCTTCGGCTGCACGGCAAAGAATTCAACCAAATCCGTGAGGAAGAGCGATTGGTCGGCAATGCCGGAAAACGTAGAAAAGACCGCTTGGATGTTCGTGCTGGCGCCCGCAATGGCGCCGGCAAGAAGGGTCAATTTGCCGATGCTCAGTGTTCCGGTAACAGCCAGATAAATTACGTAACCGTATGCGCCGTAGTAGCCGAGTGTCCCAAGACAAGTGAGAAGCGTGCCGAAGAACAGCTTGCGCTTGGCGAGGCTCACATTCTGGAGGTGGAGCTTATCGGAGAGGCCTTTATAGCGCTGCACCAGAAACGGACCCAAACCAAACAGCTTCAGCTCCTTGGCACTCTCACGGCTGCCACCCAGGATGCGCAGGTATTCCATCTGACGCTTGGCCGGGGTCTGCTCAAAATTCAGGGAGTAACCCAAAAACGCAAAATGGGTTTCGCCCAGAAAAGCGGGCACAACGCAAACGATCAAGAAAACGAACAACCAGGGAGAAAAGGTCACGAGACCAGCAGCGAAGCTGATAGTCGTGGCGAATTCTTGCACCAGGCGGCCGGTCATCTGGATCAGGACGACCCGGTCCGTACCCTGCACGCGAGCGCGCTCCATTTTGTCGTAGAAGAGCGGATCCTCATAGCGGGTGAGGTCCAGGCGGGAAGCATGTTCCATCGTGAGGGTGCTGATGTTCTTGGTGAACTTATCCGCGAGAACGGTATCGCAAAAGTCGATTACCCGGCCGAGGCTGGTGGTCATGCTAGCCAGGACAAACTCGAGTACGACGAACCACCAGAAGCTGCCCGGAAGCGGCGTGTGCCAGTGGATGTGCGTATCTATGGCGTCGATGATGAACCTGGTGACTTCCAAAAGGGCGAGCGGAACGGCTGAAACAAACAGCCGAGTGACCAGGCTGGCCAGCACCACTCCCGGCGCACACGTCCACACCATCTTAAAAATAGGTGGGACTCTTCGGAGAGCGGCGAGGCGTTCTCGCCATTTTGGCGCGGGAGACGAGAGCTGCTTGGAATCGACATTACTCACCGACTGAACGGCTTCTCTCATCTCACCAACCCGCCGGATGCGGTCAACACGCCCCATGGGAAGCACGTCGGTTGCCATGCAAAAACTCATGGAAGTAATAGCAATTGGAGGGGTTACGTAAGGGCGTCGCATTTGAACTACGGCTCTTTTTGCGCGATCCCGCAATTTCTATCTAGTAATGGGGCTTGCTCCTTAGGGAAGGCCAAGGAATTTCGATTTTGGCTTGTGTTGCAGACGGGAGTGCACAGGAACTGGGAAAGGGCGGCGGAGAGTCAGCCGCCCTTTCAGTGGGTTCGAGGGTTAATGGGCCTTCGCTTCCATGACAGAAGTGTTGATTTGTCGAATCAGCGCCTCAGCAGCACGAGGCACTGATACCTTGCCGTCGAGGATCTGACGGTGGGTAATGTTGTCGCCGTACATGGCCTGGTCGCCACTCTTATCCGTCTGCACCACGGCGCCGTTGAGACTGACTCCAGCAAACACGCCGTGAGAGCGAGAATAAGTGAGAACCTCGGCTCTTAGTTTTAAGTCAGTGGCAGCAGCCGCGTGACGGCCTACGGGGCCGGCAGCAACCGTCGCATCGGCGCCTAATCTAAATTTGTCGCTCAGAAGATTCTGCAGCGCGCGATCATTCATGAACAGCATGATGATATCGGTCGACGAACCTCCGATTTGGTATCCAACGCTGCCGCCGCCGAGAGCTACAAACATCGGCGCGCTCCATCCCCGGGCTGTGTGGCATGTGGCAATGCCGCGGCCATAATTGCCCCCTAGGATAAAGGCGAACTTAAGTTCGCCCGGAATAATCGCGATGCATCTGGCAGTTTCGAGAAGCTCGTTGGGA
>DASYZC010000397.1:0-3114 GCA_035949735.1 Candidatus Acidiferrales bacterium
CCGGGACGCAAGTTCAAGGGCACTCTGGTCCGAACCGCGGACTCCATCGACCCCGCTTCGCGAACGCTCCTCGTGGAAGTGGACGTTGACAACCCGGCCCGCGAGCTCCTCCCGGGCTCCTACGCGGAAGTCCATCTGCAAGTGCCCGCTGACAATCCCGCTTTCATTTTGCCCGTCAGCACTTTGATTTTTCGCTCCCGCGGCCTTCAGGTGGCCACCGTGGACGCCAACAACCGCGCTGCACTGAGGGACATCACCCTCGGCCGCGACCTCGGAAACGAAGTTGAAGTCGTATCCGGCGTCTCAGCCGCCGATTCCATCATCGAAACTCCGCCCGACTCGCTGGTTACCGGAGAAGCCGTCCGCATTGTCGCCGCCGCAAGTATTCCGCAACGCGAGCCGGCCGGAAATTCTCAAGAATGAATGGAGCCTCGTTTCGCGTAAGATTCAAACTCAACAAGCACCGAATTTAAGGGGGGAAGAGCAATGAAACGTTTTTATCAAAGCATGGCAATCGTGTTTGGGCTGGTGATGCTATTGTTCATCGTAACGCGAAGCGAACACGCTATCGGCGCCCAGTTCACCCGGCCGCCAGAACACCCCATAGACCCGAACGCCAAACCCGGCACTCCGGGCGTGTTCACCGATTTCAAGGGCGAAGCGCCGGGTAACGTCCATCACATTACGGCGGCGGATCTGCCGGGCCCCTACGCCACGAAATCCGCGGCCATTTTCTCGCGCCCCGTCCCCAAGCCCGCGGATGCTTGGCCCCAAGCGCCGACTGGCTTCAAGGTAACGCTCTATGCTGAAAAATTGGCCGATCCGCCGCGAACCATCATCACCGCTCCCAATGGCGACTTTTTTGTCGCCTCCACAAACAAAGGCAAAATCCTCGTCTTTCATGGCATGACCGCCGATGGCAAGCCCGAGAAAACCGAAGAGTTCGCCACCGGCCTGAAGCTGCCCTTCGGCATAGCGTTCTATCCCCTGGGACCAAATCCCAAATACGTCTACATCGGTAACACGGACGCCGTCGTCCGCTACCCCTACGAAAATGGCGATATGAAGGCTCGCGGCCCTCAAGAAGTTGTGGTCCCCAATCTTCCTGCCGGCTACAACCATTTCGCCCGCGGCGTGGCCTTCTCCCTCGACGGAAAGCATATGTTCATTTCCGTCGGCTCCCACAACAATGTCACGGACATCGATACCGACAAAAGTGAATTCCATCGCGCCGATATTCTCGAGGCCAATCCCGATGGTTCGGACTTGCACGTCTACGCCTCTGGAATTCGCAATGGCTCGGGAGTCGCCGTCGATCCTCACACTGGCGAGCTTTGGACTTCCGTAAATGAACGCGACGAAATCGGCGACAATCTCCCTCCCGACTACATCACTCACGTTCAAGAGGGCGGCTTTTACGGCTGGCCCTGGTATTACACCGGCGGCAATCCCGATCCTCGCTTCCCCGGTAAGCATCCGGAGCTAAAAGACAAGGCCATCGTTCCCGACGTGCTTCTTGAGCCCCACGATGCTTCGCTGAACATCACCTTCTACGAAGCCAAGCAATTCCCCAAGCAATATCAGGGACAGCTGTTCGGCGCTGAGCACGGGTCCTGGAATCGCTCGGTTCGCGCCGGCTATGAAGTCGTGTTCGTGCCCATGAAGAATGGCAAGGCCACCGGCGCGTACCAGGATTTTCTCACCGGGTTCGTCACCCCTTCGGGTGATTGCTGGGGCCGTCCCGTGGGAGTCGCGGTCGCCCAGGATGGTTCCCTCATGGTGACGGATGACGGCTCGAATTCGATTTGGCGGGTTACCTACGGGAAAAAGTAGGCTCGTGGTTTTCAGTGAAGTGTGGGGAAAACATAATCGGCTGTGCATCCGCTTGGCTGCTGTCCCAAGCCTCGCGTCGCTTTTGCTCGGCGGATGCACTGTCGGACCCAAATACGTTCGTCCCCCAGCGAACGTTCCTCCACAATACAAGGAAGCGGGCAATTGGATTCCCGCCCAGCCGGGCGACGAAATCTCCAAGGGCCAATGGTGGCAAATCTACGGCGATCCCCAGCTCAACGCTCTGGAAGAGCAGGTCACCGTCTCCAACGAAACACTGAAAGCCGCTCAGGCGCAATTCCTCGAGGCCCGGGCCGCTGTCCGCGTTGCGCGCGCTCCTTTTTTCCCCATCGTCACGGGCGGAGCCTCGCTTTCGCGGACGCGCACCTCGCAAAATAAGCCGTCGGTCACCGCGGCTCGAACCAACAATGACTTTCAATTGCCCATCGACGTTTCCTACGAGCCGGACGTCTGGGGCCGCGTTCGGCGCAGCGTTGAAGCCGCCCGCGCAGAGGCTCAAGCCACCGCCGCCGATCTGGCAAGTACGGATCTCAGCCTTCACGCCGAACTCGCCCTCGATTACTTTCAGTTGCGAGGCCTCGATTCAGAGCAGCAGCTCCTGAACTCCACGGTCACGGCCTACGAACGCGCCCTCGAGTTGACTCGCAGCCGTTATCAGGGCGGCATCGCCTCCGATGTCGATGTCGCCCAGGCCCAAACTCAGCTCGAAACCACCCGTGCGGCGGCCGAAGACGTCGGCGTTCAGCGTGCGGCTTTCGAGCACGCCATCGCCACGCTGATCGGCAAGACCAGTTACGAATTCACCCAAGTGCCTTTGCCTCTCACTTACACTCCTCCCCCAATTCCTGTCGGCCTGCCCTCCGAATTGCTTCAGCGTCGTCCCGACGTAGCCGCCGCCGAAAGGCGCGTCCAGGAAGCTAACGCTGAGATTGGCGTCGCTCGCGCCGCTTATTTTCCTTCCATCGCCATCACTGGCACAGGCGGTTTTGAGAGCGCTCGCATAGGCAATCTTCTCGAGGGGCCCAGCGGATTCTGGTCCCTGGCGGGATCGGCCGCCGAGTTGATCTTCGATGGCGGCCAGCGCCGTGGCCTCACCGAGCAAGCGCGCGCCTCTTACGACAGGTTCGTGGATAATTACCGCCAGACAACCTTGACCGCGTTTCAAGAGGTTGAGGACAATCTGGCCGCCTTGCGCATCCTTGAGAACGAAACGAAGACCCAGGACGCCGCGGTTGCCGCCGCTCAGCATTCTCTCGATCTCTC
>DASYZC010000398.1:0-3139 GCA_035949735.1 Candidatus Acidiferrales bacterium
CTCGGAGATTGACTTCAAGCCAGCGACGCTGTAAGAACTGCTGACTTGCTCTAGGGAGGGCACCATGTTCACTGATGCAAAAACCGGCAGGGTGATGGCTTGATTTGAGGAAATGGCGCTCTACAACATGGTGCTAGTAGAGGCTCTGTCTGAACTGCTGGTTGAGAAGGGTGTTCTGGACAAAAGTGAAGTATTGGAACGAATCGAAAAGATAAAAAACGAGGTGAGCATAGGAAAGCGTCGCCCGCAATGAGTCGCCCACCTGTCCCAACAGGAACCGATACAGCTTATCAAGTGCCGTAAAACCGCGTGACTCCGGTCACTCCTTGTAAGGAGATCGAAGTGAAAAGAGTAATTGGTCTTCTCGTATTCTTGTTGTCGCTGGGAAGTCTCGCGGCTGCACAGACCGCAGTCGTCACCCGAAACGTCAATCTTCGACCCAACGCGTCCACCAACGGTGCTCCGCTCGCCAAGCTGAACGTCGGCGCACAAGTCGAGCTAGTCGAACCTACCCAGACTAGCGGCTTCTTCCATGTTAAGACGACAGACGGGACCGAAGGTTGGGCTTGGGGTCACAACCTCCACGTTCAAACCAACGAAGCCGCGAACGGAATTCATGTGGGTCCGGCAAGCCTTTATCCCGATGCGGGCATGACGCCCGGACTGGCGGACACGCTAAGCCGTGACGACCTCACGAGAACCTATACAGACAAGTGTCCGGCTCACAAGGCAACCTGCACCTATTCCCAGGACCACAGAAACGTGCTGGCAACGGTACATACGAAAGTCTATGACGAGTACGAAGTGCCCCAATCCAAGCGAAACGGCACTAGCGGCGAGGTGGACCATTTCTATCCCCTTTGCGCCGGAGGTTCGAACGACATCAAGAACCTCTGGTATCAGCCGGCTTCGAATGACTGGAACGGCAAGCATTTCGGCTATCACCAAAAGGACAAGCTCGAGGCATATGTCTGCGCTCAAATTAAGGACGGTACACTCGATCCTCAAGATGCTTATGACCGCATGACCAAGGATTGGGTGAAGTTCTATCTCGACGAAGGTCTCGACGACATGAACTAGTGGCTTCCGCCTCTCTCACAAAACCAAGTACGTAGTAATACTGACGCGGTTATCGCGAATTGACGGCGATTACCGAATGTGAGGGATCGCCTCGCAGCAATCCCTCGGTTGGTCTGGATCCAGCCGCGACATGACTCAAGTTCGAAACAGCCCGGTCCGACGCATGGGGAGCCGTTGCTCGCTAAACCGAGCAAGGTTTCCTTTTTGCCCCCGATTGAGCTGGCCGACAGTAGATTCCGTACCTTGGGGATCATTATGGTCTTACAGAAGGGGCAGATTTACCGTTGCCAAAACCTGCAGTGTCACGCTGAGATGCAAATCGTGAAGGATTCCGTCGAAGGCGAATCGAATCCCAAGTGCTGCTGCGGCGCGGAGATGAAGAAGCTTTGGAACACACCTGTTCTAAGAAGGCTCCAGCCTACGCCCGAAGTACTCGGTTTCTTTAGCGGTAAGAGGTAGGTGTGTAGTCAGTCTGCAGCTGCGAACTTAAAAAGGCAAAGGGAGTGTAGAACGAAGTGCTTACAGTCTCCGAACTAAACGCAGCTCTAGCTGAGGCAAAAGCAGCGATTGCCGCCGAACAAGAGATTGTCATCGAGAAAATACATGAGGCGTTTAGTGGAAATACCAACGACAAGAATCCACGCGAGCTTCTTAACGAACTGTTGACGAGGTTTGCTCGTTTCGTGGCGGTCGCGCTAACTAAGTAAAGAGACGCTCTGGTTTGAATGAAGGCATTCGTCTTCATCATAACTAAGGATGTAGCCGACAGGATTGGGCGCATATTTGCCGCCACTGTCGTCGATTTAAGACCGATTAGACAATGAGCACATTCCTATAACTATCGAGAATTACTGGTCTTAGAGTTTGCTCGGATTTATGAGCAAAGGATTGATGGACGTTCAAATGCCTGAGATGAATGGCTGGGAGGCGACCCGAGCAATCCGGGAAAGAGAGCGAGCAGCTGGCGGACGTATTCCCGTTATCGCCATGACCGCGCACGCGATGAAGGGCGACGACGAGAAGTGTTTCGCCGCTGGCATGGATGACTACCTGACTAAGCCGATTCGCACAGAGGAACTGGTTGCGGCGCTTGAGAAAGTCGGTGCCCGCAAGCTCGCGCGGGAGGTTTTGTTGCAGCGGGCGACGCTTGAACCCCGTGCTGAAGCACTGGATATGGCCGCCGCGCTCGATCGGCTCGGCGGAGACCGCGATCTCTATTACGAACTTGTGGAAGTATTCAAGGGTGAATTTCCAAAGGTGGAGGCCGCGATGCGGCGTGCCATTGACGATCGCGACGCAGGGGCTTTAGAGCGCAGTGCTCATACGCTCAGGGGGTCGTCCGGCAATCTAGGCGCTGTAGGAGTTTCGGAGGCAGCCATGGCGCTCGAGAAGCTGGCGCGCTCCGGGAAACTGGAAGGCGCCGGAGAGCAGTTCAAGATGTTGCAAAAGGAAGTCGGACGGCTGTTTTCCGAATTAGAGGCTATCCGCGAAGGGTGATGGATTCCCGGGCGGTCCGAGTCGCCGCCCGCGAGCGCGCGCTCCGTTTGCCGATGGCGTTCACATGAGTAATCAGGAACAATCGAAAAAACGGGTCCTCATTGCGGAGGATGACCCCGTTTCCTGCCATCTGCTTAACAGCTTCCTCATAAAATGGGACTATGATGTAGCAGTTGCCACAGATGGCGTGGCGGCTCTGAAAATCCTAGAAAGCGAAGACAGTCCCCGGCTCGCCGTGCTGGACTGGATGATGCCTGGCGTGGAAGGCCCCCAGATCTGTCAGCGCATCCGCGAACACAAGAATCGGCCGTACGTGTATGTTCTGTTGTTAACAGCGCGAACCGAGAAGCAGGATTTATTGCGGGGTCTGGGGTTGGGCGCTGACGACTATCTCACGAAACCCTTCGACGCCGAAGAACTACGAGCGCGCCTTTTGGTCGGCGAGCGGATACTCAACTTGCAGGACAATCTGATTGCAGCGCGAGAGGAACTTCGGTTCCGGGCCACCCACGACATTTTGACCGGTATCTCAAACCGCGCGTCCATTATGGACGCACTTCGG
>DASYZC010000399.1:0-4527 GCA_035949735.1 Candidatus Acidiferrales bacterium
GCCGCTTGCAGGCACCTCGACGAGTCGCGCTGAGGTGATTAGGGCTGGCCCTCCGGCAGCATCTTGCAGGCTGAGATTCGCCAGAGAAGCGCATTTCTGGGCGTCGGGTGGAGGCAACAGTGCGTTGGGCGCGCTCTGCGCGGCAAGAGCCGGGCAACTCAGACCCATCAACACTACCAAGCCAATGCAGCGCAGCATGGACCACCTGCTGACGGGCTGGGGCCGGGACAATCGCAGATTGCAGAGTGAGACAGCAAGACCTAACAGGGACAGAAGCGATCTCATTGTCTTTGTTCCCTTCTACCGAATTCGCCCGCGCCACCCCGTCTCTCGCCCGATTTATGCAACCCAAGGATTGAAAATCGGAACACCGGTCTCAGCGACATCTTCTGTGTTACGGGTCACCAAAGTGAGGTTGTGATGCAAGGCCGTCGCCGCGAGCAGACCGTCGATAACCGGAAGAGGCGACTTCGAACCTGCCTGCGCGCCGAGGCGGCCCCAGCGATCCGCCACGGCTCGGTCAATCGCGAGAATGCGCTCCGCGAACCGTACGACAAGATCACCCTCGAGCCACGCTTCGAGCCTAACGCGGCGCGACGCATCTTTTAGTGCCGCAATCCCCTTGCGAATCTCCCCGAGTGTGAGGACGCTCAGATAAAGCAGATCCTCGTCGGTGGCGGCAACCCAGGCTTTCACTTTCGGCTCGGGCCTGGGTCTCACCAACTCGGAAATGACGTTCGTGTCCAGTAGGAAGCCGCTCACAATTCGATTGTCCGGCCGTAGTCCGGCTCGCGCTCCAAGTCAATCGCCACTTTAGCCAGCGGGGACTCCGCAAAAAACTCCACTAGATTCTGCGGCTGGCGCGACCGTGCCTTCAGGCGCTCGAATTCTTCGGCGGGCAGCACCACGACAGCCTCCTTGTCCTGCCGCGTCACCCATTGCGGGCCCTCTGAGCGCGCTCGGCGGAAAAGCTCGCTGAATTGGGCCTTGGCGGTCTGAAGCTGCCAACGTTTTTTCGGCAATCTCTTGGCTTCGCGTCCAAGGATTGACTTATTCTTTGAAGTCCGCCTGGTCATTACCACGCTCCAATGCCGACTAGACTGACTAGATTGTACAGTGAACAAGCAGCGGTGTCAAATCAAGCGGCCCGATGGGACAATTTCAACAAGGCCTGAGCGGGGGGTAGACTTAGTCGCCGGTAGCGACCGGAGTGGAGACGGCCTTAACCACCGGCGCTACGTTGCGCAGATAACGCCACGGATTGACAGGGGTGTTGTAGATGCGGACTTCGTAATGAAGATGCGGCCCAGTCGAACGGCCGCTATCGCCTTCGTAACCGATTACATCGCCGGCCTTCACTCGCATTCCGGCCTGGACGTTGAAAGCGGAAAGATGGCCGTACAAGGTGGTCACTCCAAAGCCATGATCCACCACAACCACGCGGCCGTACCCGGCCCGCTGTCCGGCTTCCTCGACCACGCCGTCGCCGGTCACGTGGATCGGGTCGCCGTAACGCGAGGCGATATCCAAACCTGAGTGGAACGCGCCTTCTCCGCTGAACGGATCGAGCCGTTCACCGAAATGCCCGGTAATTTGACCCAGCACCGGCCAAAGCGTCGGCGCGATGCCCAAGGTACTCAACTGTGACGCCGGGAGGAGCCGCATCCCGCCGTTGGACATCGAAACGGCAGTCACGTTCTTCGCAAGATAGCTAAACTCGTCGACAGATTCCTGGAATTCAGCATCGGGTCTGTCGGAAGCATCGGTAAGATCGAACGCCGTTTGATGGAAGCGCGTGATCCCGTAGGCCATCGCCACTTCGCCCGCCAAAGATTGCAGGGAGTTTAGCCGCGTGTTGGTATCCTTCACCTGGGTCTGAAGTTGGACGTACTGCTTCTTGAGGCTGTCTTGATCCCGGCGAAGCGAATTATAGCTGGTGGCCTTCCACAGCATTCGGGAGTAGGAGCTCATGGCTGCGGCAACGGTAACAGTCCCGACAACCGCAAGAATCGCAACGGCATGCAGTAGGTAGACGGGTACGCGAACTCGTTTCATGCCGCCCGAGTCGTGAGAAGCAATGAAAAACGTGTAAGACTTGCCTTTCATGCTCTTAATTTCACCCGTTTGGTTTTTCGCCGGCCTGAAACCGCTGCCTAAGATTGCGGTTAGCGATTCGCGTGCAACTTCGCTCCAGAGTTTGAACCGGGAGCCTTGGTTCGAAACCCAGGCGGATTGTAGTCAGCCCGACCATCGGCGTCAATGCCGATCTTCCACTACAGAGCGCTGGGCTCGCTTCGATCCTGGCGGCACTCTATAATCCGAGTGTCCCCTTCTGAAACTCTACCCGAAACGGGCTAAGTCTTACAACTGTACAGAAGGACAGCAATGGGCCAGGAAGATCAACTGATCGAAAGGATTAGGCGCGCGATCCCTTCGCGCAACCGCGGCACCTTGCGTCTCGGAATTGGTGACGACGCGGCACTTATATCTCCTCGCAAAGGTTTTGAGTGGGTGCTGAGCTGTGACGCGTTCCTGGAAAGCGTTCACTTTCTTGTGAACAGCCATCCGGCGGATTCTATTGGCTTTAAAGCGCTCGCGCGCGCAACCAGCGATTTGGCCGCGATGGGCGCGCATCCGCGTATCTTCTTGCTTACGCTAGCCTTACCAAATGCGCGGACTGGAAAATGGCTTGATGAATTCTTGGGCGGGATGGGGCGAGCGGCGCGAAAATTAGGGATCACGATTGCTGGAGGAGATTTAACTTCGAGCTCGAAGATTTCGATCAGCGTGACAGTGCTGGGAGAGGTGTCGCGCGGGCTTGCAATTAAACGGTTTGGGGCCCGGCCGGGCGACATTTTGTTCGTGAGCGGGAGGCTGGGAGGCGCGAAATTGGGGCTGGAATTGATCAAGTCTGGCGCATTAACAACAGCAAGCTCGAAACAAAAAACGTACCGCAAACTGCTGCGACCGCATCTCTATCCGCAAATTCGCGTCGGTTTGGGCGCCTGGCTCGCTGCCCGGCGGATCGCGTCGGCGATGATCGACATTTCGGACGGACTTTCGACCGACCTGGCGCGGCTGTGCGCGGCGAGCGGTGTCGGGGCACGGATTTGGGCCGAGCGAGTCCCTTGCGTCAAAGTACCCAGCCGCTCCGCATCCAAATTGCTCCCTGCGCTGAAGCTGGACCCGCTGCAAATGGCGCTGCACGGCGGCGACGATTACGAGCTGCTCTTCAGCGTCCCTCACCGAAACGTGCAACGGCTCCGGCGCGCACCGGGATTCTCCGAGATCGCGTCCATCGGCGAAATCGAGCGTGGAGGACAGATCAAGCTCGTTGATAAAGATGGGCGATCGAAGCGACTGCGTCCGGGCGGTTGGGATCCCTTCGAACGGAAAGCGTAACGACACTTTTTTTCGCGTTGCGCTCAGTTCAGAATGACGGAAGCAAGGCAGAAGCCAGATGCCACCCTGAAAGGGGTGGCGCTACACAAGGCAAGGCCAAGGCGCCCGCCTAAAAATCAAGGCGGCCGCTACGACGGCAAGTTCAAAGGCCACCTCCCAACTCTAAACCGCGTGGCCAATACTTTTTCCTGCGGCGGCGCGATTTCCTTCGAAGTTTGAAATTTATTGAGGCGAAGTTGGCTTGGAGCGCTCCACGGCGACTGGGACCGGCGGCGGCTGCGGCGGCTTGGCCTGCTCGGGTTTTGGCGGCGCGGGTTTCGCCTGCTCGGGCTTTGCGGCGGACTCAGGCTTTGGCGGCGCTGGCGCCGGCGCGGAAACTTGGGTGAGACCTTGCTCGGCGGCGTCGGAGGGAGGAGCGGTATCCGGCGTATCGACTTGGACCTGCTGGGTGGGCGCTAGTTTTTCGAGCGGCGTGACGTTGGGGAATTTCTCTACGGGCATTCCCTGCATAGCCTGTTGCATGAACTCGAGCCAGATAGGCAGCGCAACTTCGGCGCCCGTTTCCTTTTTGCCGAGCGAGATGCGCTTATCGTCGTTGCCGACCCAAACGCCGGCGGTGATCTGCGGAGTGAAGCCGACATACCAGGCGTCGGTGAAGTCATTGGTGGTGCCGGTTTTTCCGGCGGAGGGACGGCCAAGCGCCTTGGCGCGAACGCCGGTGCCGAATTGCACTACGTCCTCAAGCATCGCCGTCATGGTTTGAGCTACCTGCGGCTCGATCACGTCGGTGACCTTGGCACGCGGCTCCTCGAGAATGGCTCCGTCATAGGAAAGAACCCGCCTGATATCGTGCGGCTCAATGTGAATGCCATCGTCGGGGAAAACGGTGAACGCGGAGGTGTGCTCGAGGAGCGTTAAGTCAGCGGCGCCGAGGGCGAGCGGAAGATAGGGCGGCAGCGGACTGGTGATGCCAAAGCGGCGCGCCAAATCCACAACGTTTTCGATGCCCACTTTATCGAGCAGACGCACAGCAGGAATGTTTCGCGAATCGGCGAGGGCGCGACGCAAAGTGATGCGGCCTTCGAACTTCGCGTCGTAGTTGTGGGGCGAATAATTTTGGCCGCC
>DASYZC010000400.1:0-3054 GCA_035949735.1 Candidatus Acidiferrales bacterium
ACGGCCTTCCACGCTGGATCGTCCTGAAAGGTTTTCCAGTTCGCTGCCGCGGCTTCGCGGCTCGGATGCTCGAGGATGTAAAAGAAGGTGCTGCTTTTCACCGGTTCGTCCAGCGCTCTCCAATAGGCCACGCTCTTGATCCCGTGGTTCGCAAAAACTTCATGGTGTGGTCCCGGAAGCGGTCCACCAGGTCCTCCATCTTTCCAGGGAGCACGTGATAAATCCGCAGTTCATACACCGCGGTCGATCCTGCCATCTCGCCAACTTTCTCGCCGGTCGCCAAACTCCCGCGCGCAACCGAAGCGAACGTCAACTTCATCGTCTCCGCTGTACCGCCGGGCGCCAGCACTGCCAACGCCGCTGCGCCCAGTAATGTTCGTCTCTTCATGCCGGAATTCTACCAGAGGGAGGTGTCGGGAACTGCGTTTATCATGGCTGGCAGCGTTTAGTCTTTTGGCGCGACGTCACGCATCTTGATGAGCCACTGGCCATTCACGCGGACGAGTTCGTCCACGTCGCGCCCGGCAGCGGCTACGCGAACAGGCACGTTGGGGCCGGCTTGAGCGAACACCGTCAGCCAGTAAGCTTCCAAGCGCGCGTGATCCTTATCGATGAACTTAAGGTAGCTGTTGGCGGTCATGTGGTACATGGGCGGTCTTTTCTCTCCTTTGGCCTCAGCGTCGGCGGTGCGTTGGCGAAAATCCGCGATCATTTTCTTGAGCGCGTCGTGTCCCTTGACTGCGGTGGCGCCGCTGCCAAATTGTCCGTCCGGCGTATATGTGGCGGCGTACGCATCGGCGTTCTCCGTATCCAGGGCGCGAGTGTACTGCCACATCAACTTCTCGATCTGAGCGCGGTCTTGAGCCTCGCGTTGCGCATCGTTTTTAGCCGTCGCGGCAAGAGAGCCGAGGAACGCCACAAACAAAAGCGCGACGCCAGCAAGAATTTTCTTCATCATACGAATCTCCTCTCTGTAACAAAGCGATGCTTGAGCAGCCTAAGACTGCTGCCGCTAATTCTTACGGCCGGAAGTTTCCCACCCGGTCTTCGCTCCGTAGGGCAGAGCGACGGAAATTCCTTCGATCTGCCGGATCTTGCCGCCTTCCAGCTTGAAAAATTCGCCCATCAGGACGCTCGACGGCCTCTGCGTCACCGGCGGCATGGGAACTTTGCCTACGCCGGGGACGTCCGCGAACTTGACGTTTCCGGGATGATTGAACATGAACATTCCGACGACGATTCCGATTTTCTGGTCGACTACAACGATGCGCCGCGGATCAATTGAGTGAATGTACGACCAGATGTGCGTGTTCATGTTCTCGCGAATTCCCATGGCATCGGGCTTGAAGGAATCCTTATCGAACCAACCCTTGGCCGTGGGGTTGTTGGTATCCTGGTCGCCGTCGAGAATGCGGTTACATCTGGGATCGAACGGCACGGAATCGCCCGCGGAATGAAGGATGCCGTCGAAATACGAATTCGCGATTTTCACCATTGCTTGCCGCGAAACGCGCTGCGATGCTTCAAGAGGCTGCGACCAAATGGCATTCGGATGGCCGAATTTCTCCAGGGCCGTGGCGTCCTGCGCATTGCGGTGAACGAGCATCTCGATCTCGCTGATTTTGTGGTTGACTACTTTCAGCCGGAGGAGCAGAAGCGCCGGCGTCCCATTTTCACGAATGGAGGCCTCGATCCCCGCCGTGCCGTCTTGGGGATCGGCGAAATAAAGCTTGTAGGTTCCGAGGCCGCTCATCGTGCCCCACAGGGCGTCTCTAAGTTTCAGCGGAATCGTGTTCTCGGTGAATTTGACGCTGCTCGTAACGGGAATTTGCGCCGGGTCGTGCGCGACGAGAGCTTTCAAGTACTGATCCACGAGCGTTGTGAGGCAGCCGTAGTCGCAATTGTCCGCCGTGGCAAGCGATGGAGTTTCCGCGGCATTCGCCAGCCTAACTGGCGCTGCAATCGCGCTAATTATCATGACCGGCAATGCGATCCAGAACGCAGCACTCGCCCATCGATTGCGCATAATCGTCCTCTCCCCAGTCTTGCCGTGCTGTGCTTCAGTTTCGGTGGCGGATTGTACTCATTGAGGGGCTTTGAGTACAGTCCAGGCTCGCGCGAGCCACTAGCCAAACCGTCGCCATTCTCTACACCCTCGTGACTCTGCCGGGCGAAGCCCCCGCTAACCTCAACTAACGGCCACATAGGGTCTTTTATGTAAGCCAAGTCCCATCAATCATGTACGAGTTAGAAAGTCGGGTAAAGCCCGTGAAGTTATTGCCTAGGACTAGTACGCATCTGCGGAAGTCGTCCCCTGTGTTCTAAGGAGTTAGCCCGGCGGGTTTGGAATGCTTCTTGCGTCTCTTCCGGCAGAGCAGAGAACCCCACAAGTGAGGGTAGAACGAGGAGGTGCCTATGTTTAACGAGCTCGTTGTTTCTGGCGCGAGAGGAGACATGGCCCGAACTCACAAGCCATGGTCCATAGGCCTCTCAGTGATGATTCAAGCAGCGATCCTGGGCGCGATGTTGCTGATACCGCTGATCTACACGCAAGTGTTGCCCAAGACAATGCTGACCACGTTTCTGGTAGCGCCACCTCCTCCACCACCGCCGCAGCAGGCGGTTGTGAAACAGGTCAAGCCAGTCAAAGTTCTCGTCGTTAACAAGATGTCAGCGCCGACGGTAATTCCGAAAAAGGTGGAAGTCGTGAAAGACGAAGCGCCGCCGGCTGTCAACCCGAACGACACACCGGGCGTCGCGGGCGGAACCGGAGATGTGCTCGGAGGAATTGGCACGGGCGCCGCTCCAGCACCCCCTCCGCCTGCTGCGCCGAAGCGCATCACGGTCGGTGGCAACGTGCAGGCCGCAGCGCTGGTCAATAAAGTTGAGCCCCAGTATCCACCCATAGCAAAGACGGCTCACGTTTCCGGCACGGTGGTTTTGCACGCGATCATCGCCAAGGATGGATCGGTCGAGAAACTGCAGTTTGTCTCCGGGCCGGCACTGCTGATGGCATCGGCGATGAGCGCGGTGAAAGAATGGCGTTACCGTCCG
>DASYZC010000401.1:0-4030 GCA_035949735.1 Candidatus Acidiferrales bacterium
GAGCAGGGATTTGCTTGGTCACCTTGATTACTAGCCTTGCGGCTCCCGCTCCGTGATCCCGATCCAATCGGGATTCGGGCGGGGCAAGCGAGCGAAAACTTTACAGCCCGTGGCTTCGATCCCACTCCGCCTCATAGCGGCTCTCACGCTCGCGCCGCTCCTTCCACCACCGCTTCACGCGCCCGATGGCGAAGAACACCGCGTCAAGTGCTAGTCTGGTGAACAACACCACGCTAGCGACTAGCCCGATGGCGCACAACACCGCGGACACCGCGTCACCAGCTAGAATCCAGAGTGCTGGTTTCATACCTACCTCCTGCGAATAAGAGAGGCCCGATCAGCCCGCCGCTTCTTTGAGTCCACCTGAGCCTTCACCGCGAGCAAGAAGATCCCCTCCCAGGAAACCTCGTAACGACGTTGCCGCGTGTATTTCTGCCGGATAGTGGCGAGGTAGGGCGACGCCTCAATCACCAGGCGCTTGCCGCGCACCGTGGCCGAAGTCTCGAATTTCAGTTGCGTCTTGCGTTCCGCGAGCGCGGTCATAGCACAACCTCAACACCTACATTGACCCGGCGACGCTCCGGACCTTCATAGCTCGCCGTCATCTCCCGGACGAATCGGTGCGGCGTGGTGTGAGTCGAAGGCTCGGCGCATTGCCGCTGCACCAGGCCAGTGCCGCTCCACTCCCGGACCCACTGCCAGGACCGACACAGCCGGCGGTCCGGCCCTTCGTAGTTTGGAAGCCGAATGTACTGGCTCACTTGCCGCCTCCCCATGCGAATATCATTTTTCCAAAGCTGCCTTCAGCCTTTCGGCCCGAGCTTCGATGAGGGGTTTGAACTCTTCCTCGGTCGGTCACGCTCCACCATTGGGATCACGGACACAGGTAAAGCGAGAACCTGGGCGACGCTTAAGGGTTTCAGCCCCAACTGTCGAAGCGTCCGCTCTCCTGCTTTGACTAGCTTGCCGTCGTCTACGGCTAGCGCCTCGCCTGGCCGAAGCGGCTGATATTTTCCAGGCCACCATGTACGGTCATTCATTTTTGACCTTTTCTCCTGTGCTGCCTCCATTGAGCGCAGCTGCCAACTTCACCCGCAGCCGCTCGGAATACCACGCGATCACGCGCTCGACGCGGCGCGACCGGCGTTTGCCGGCCAACACCTGGCTCACTACGGCTTCTTTCACCTTAAGAATCTTGGCGATTTTCTTCTGCGAGCCCCGGTGCATCCGCAGAATTCGGCGGGCGGCCAACACCACGCCGTCGTTTGGCGTGCCGTTTGCTCGCGTCTTTGTTGGCTGCGTTGCGGCTTGCTTTCGCGGCTTGGTCTGAGGCATCATCTTAGCCTGAGCTATGCTTCTTAGCCTTACAGGCACGAAGATTACATGCATGAATATTGGATGTCAAGAAGAAAATGAGGGTCTTGGGAAAATATTTTGCGGAGTCGATTCGGACCCTCCGGGTGGAGCGCCTGAGAACGACTCAACAGGAACTGGCTCATCGGCTCGGGTGCAGCATCCGCGCCCTTCTTCTTTGGGAACACGGGCAGACAGTTCCGCAGGCCAAGTACTTGACTAAGTTAGCCGAGCTTGCCCCAGACCTGTTTGAAATGGTGGAACTTCCACCCGATGCTGAGGACCGCCAGCGCCGCGAGCGTTTGCGGCAGGAAGTGCATGAAGCCATTGACCTTATTTTCGAGCGCGCCCCGGAAACGCTGCTTAACAGTCTGGTAGACCAGCTTCGGACGAAGGCGGGGAAGTGGGCTAGCCGAAAGGGATGAAGCTATCCAATCGGATAGCCTGAGAAAAAGCGGGAGGGGGAAAAGATGGAAGACCAAACTGACCTAAAGCCTTGCCCATTCTGCGCCGAGCCGATCCGCCGCGAAGCGAAGGTCTGCCGGTACTGCAACCGGGCCGTAGAGCCGCAGCCCAGTCGCCTGAGACTCTGGGCCATTCTTTCGGGAATTGGCGTTGTGCTCATTGGCGGGACCGTGCTTGCCCTGGTCCTAACGAAGCATCCGAACCCAAGCGGACCTGACACGGCAGCCTCGTCGTCCGAGCAAGCTCCTCCAGAATCCGAAGAGCAACCGCCTCCGCCGACGTATAAGAGTGTCAGGATCCCGCTGCTCGACACCGGTCACATCGTCATCAACCCGCAAGGCTACATGGGCAGGAACATCACGGTCACAGACTCCATGCGCAATGCCCAGATCGTCGGCAGCTTTCACGCCTTTGGCGGTTCCGGCAACGATATTCAGGCGGTCCTTGCCACGCCAGACCAGTGGGAGAATTGGATCAATGGCCACCAGGCTCAGGTGCTCTATGCGACGCCGGGACCGACGACGAACGGAGAGATCAACGTGAGATTGGAGCCTGGAAGTTATATCCTCGGGTTCAGCAACAAGAACGCCATCGTTTCGCGAAAAGAAGTCACCGGAGATATCGCGCTTGAGTACGATGTCGAGGTCCGGTGATGGCGCGCAAGGGTGGAATCGACCGCGGCCTCTACCAGAACGCGCGCGGTGATTGGTGCATCGAGTGGCACGACGCGGAGCACCGCCGCCATCGGGAAAAGGTCGGAAAGAAATCCCACGCGCGGTTGCTCTATCAGAAGCGCAAGGCGGACGCGCTGGCCCGGCGCAAGCTGCCCGAGCTTTTTGCGCGGCCCCAAGTGGCCACGTTCAACGAGCTGGCCGACGACGCGCTCACCTGGTCGCGGCTGCACAAGCGCAGCCATCGCGAGGACGCCTGGCGGATCCGCCGCCTGCGGGACCGTTTTGGCAAGCGTCTGGCGCGCGACGTGACGCCGGCGGCCGTCGAGCACTTCATGGCGGAAGAGATCAGGGCGGGGAAGCGTCCGGCCACGGTGAACCGCTCCTGGGCGCTGCTCTCGTTGGTATTTCGCCTCGCGGTCGAGCACGGCAAGCTGGATTCCAATCCCTGCGCGCGGGTCCGGCAGTTGGCGGAGCACAACAAGCGCCAGCGGTTCCTGTCTCCGGAAGAGGAGAGCCGCCTGCGAGCGGCGATCGCTGCCCGCTGGCCCCGTCGCCTGGCCGAGCTCGACATCGCGCTGCACACGGGCCTCCGGCAGGGCGAGCAGTACGGTCTACGCTGGCCCCAGGTGGACTTCGAGCGCCGGCTGATCGTGTTGCCGCTGACCAAGCCAGGGGATGCTCACGTGGTCCGGCTGAACGATACCGCCCTCGCGGCCTTCCGGAGCCTGCTGCCGAAACGACGGCGGGAGCTAGCGGTAACTGCGTCCTCAGTGTCCCCATTGTCCCCATTGTCCCCATTAGGCGATCACACTGGGGTACGAGTGTTTGACATCAAAAACCCGCGAGAATGGTTCAAAATGGCGAAAAACGATGCTAAAATCGAGGATTTCCGCTGGCATGACCTTCGCCACACAGTCGGCAGCCGGGCGACGCAGGCCGGAGTGCCGCTGCGGTTCATCCAGCAATTCCTGGGGCATAAGTCACTTACGACGACCGAGCGATACTCACACTTGGCGCCGGAGTATCAGAAAGACGTAGTGAAAGCCCTGGAGTCGTTTGGCAAGAAAGCAGCAAAAGTTGGGCAATCGGAACCCCCGAAAACCGCCACTTCAGGCTAGTGACGGTCTGTAAGTTATTGAGCTGGAGTGGCGGAACTGGCAGACGCACGAGACTCAAAATGCGTTTTTTTCGAGGGAGCAGGAGGGGACAGTAGGGGACACAAGGGAGCAGTCCAGTTAGTTCGCCCAGGAATCAAGCGGCAATTCGAGTGGACAGGAGGGAGTAGAAGGGGACATAAGGGAGCACACGAACGAGACTATAGACCGCCATCCGAACCGCCATCTCAATCCCTAAAGTCCATCATCATCATCATCGTCGTTATGCTCCGGCTGGAAAGACCAGCGCCGCGGCTCCGGGCCGCCATCGACGCGCGGCAGGAGCTCGCGGACGGCCGCTTCATCAATCGGCGTGATGCTGTAAATCGCTCCGACGCCCAGGTAGCGCGTGAATCCGGCCCGAATCAGTTTGCCGTCTTTCGT
>DASYZC010000402.1:0-50245 GCA_035949735.1 Candidatus Acidiferrales bacterium
AGGGAGAACCGGAACAAATGATGGTTTCGCAAACCGGAAATCTCTTAGAATCAATCAAGCGCCCGTAGCTCAGTTGGAAAGAGCGTCTGCCTTCTAACGACGAAGGCAGAAAATCTAAATGCTTTGCTGGGCGTCGCTTACAGGTTCTCTCTCCCCAAATCTTGCCCCCGACTGTACCGAAATTATACCGAATTCGATGACCTACCTTTGCCGCGAGCAGCTCTGATCGTCACGTTCCTAGTCTATTTACGGCATACGCGTCCGAGTGACGCCCGTGCGTTGCCTTGTCAACTTCCCGCAGGGACGTTTGTGGACCGCGAGCTCCAAATAGCTTCAAGGTTGCTGACAATTCGCCCAGTGATTGTTGTCGGCCTGTGCGGCTCAGCATATCTGACGAACAACGTCTCTAGGTGACCCTTTACACTCCGCTTGACATAAGCAGCGCGGTCGGGCCGCAGGTTTAAGGGAGCGTGAAAGCCACAACCAAATTGGGGCTGTCGTTCGCATGGTTATGGATCGCGCGCAGACTGCCGGGTCCACCAATCGTAGTGGCAACCATCTGCTTGCCGTCGCTGCCCACGTAGGTGATTGTTCCGGAAGCGCCTACGCCAGCGAGCTTCGCAGACCACAGCTCTTTCCCCGTCTGCGAATCGAATGCGCGAATCATGTTGTCAAGCGTCCCGCCGATGAAAACCAGTCCTCCGGCAATCACCGTGCTCGCGCTTATGTTTGGAGTCCCCGTGGGCTTTGCGTTGGGAGAGGAACCGCGAGCGCTGCTGGCCGACGCCAAGGGCGGACTCGCCGGCGCACTCGCGGCAGGCGGAAGACTCGCGGCAAGCTAGTTGATAATTAGAGCCTTGTTAGCATCGGTTACTTGCATGCCGCGGGAAGCCATTATATTGACGACGTCGGTCCATGCGTCCTTTGATAGCCGCATGCTCGTGACGGTCGCGAGCGCCTGGCAATTCGAACATGCTGTGATAGCTTCGGTCTTTCCCGGCCCATCGGGAAGAGTCGCAGGGGTTAGCGCAGGGGTGTCTGCCACGCTCTGGCCCAGGTCATCGTAATTTCCGAGCGGGACGCTCCACACGACGATTAAACCGCTATCGAACGATCGAAATCGCCAAGCCATCGACTCTGCCGCGGATAATCGGCAAGACCAATGACTCGAGCCGCGGATGATGAGCGATTACGTCGTTGTAGGCGCGGGCTCCGTGATCGGCCGCATCGGTGGATTCTCGGCCAGCACGAGACCGTGACGAATCACGTTGTCCGCCAGAATAATCGTGCCATAGCGCGACAGTTACAGCGACAGATCGAGGTACTCGACGTATCCCGCCTTATCCGCGTCGATGAAGATCAGGTCAAATGGTTTACTGGCCAAGCGGATGAGATAGCGCAAGGACTCATTCGCTGGCCCCACGCGGACATCCACCACCGCGCCGAGACCCGCCCGCTCCAGGTTTTTGCGGGCGACTTGGGCGTGTCTAACGTCAGATTCCAGAGTAATGAGAACTCCGTCGTCAGGCAGGGCGCGAGCCAACCACGTCGTACTGTAGCCGCCCAAGGTGCCGATCTCGAGAATACGCTTGGCGCCCGCAATCTTCACGAGAAGGTACAGCAGTTTGCCTTGATTGGACGACACGTTGGCGGCAGGAAGGCCTGCAGCATCGGCGTCCTTCAGGTTTTTCGCCAATGATGCATCAGCCGGTGTGAAGAGGTTTTCAACATATCGGTCTATTCGTTCGATCAGTTGCTCGTTTAGTGGTTCCATCACTCCGGAATGGCCTTTCGTTTGCGCAGGTGCATCAACTCATTAGCGGAATATCCAAATCGCGTCAACACCTTGGTAGTGTGCGATAGCCCGAGGCAGCCGGACCTTGCAGACCAGTCTGCTCCGAAATGTGGAAGCAACATCGCTTCCCTCGTTGATCAGGCATTTCTGCGACGACTGCGGACTCTATGGAAGCGTGAAGGCCACGACTTCCTCGGGAGATTCGCTCGCATGGTTGTGGATGGCGCGCAGGCTACCTGCTCCCCCAACATCCATCACGATGATCTGTTTGCCGTTGCTTCCCATGTAGGTTATGGGACCGGCCACCCCTACACCATCCAGCTTTGCAGACCAAAGTTCCTTCCCCGTCTGCGAATCGAATGCGCGGAATGTGTTGTCGAGCGTAGCCCCGATGAAAACGAGGCCTCCCGCCGTCACCATGCTCGAGCCGATATTGGGCGTTCCAGTTTGCTTTGCGTTGGACGAGATGCGTACCGCAGTCGGAGCGGTCTGACCCGCGCTGTTTGGCGGTGGCGCAGCCGCACCAGCAGGCGGGGCAAGATATGTAGCGAGATAATTGACAATTAGAGTTTTATCAGCATCGCTCGCCTGGAAGCCGCGAGGGACCATTGAGCCAACCACATCGTCCCAACCATCTCTCGTAAGCCGCAAGCTTGTGACGGTCGGGAGCGTGTGACAGGTGGAGCATGCGGTAACGGTCTGGGCCTTGCCAGGCCCATCAGGAAGGGTCGCAGCGGTTAATGCCGGCACTGGTGTTCTCGCATCGGCCGTGGCGAGATCGGTATAGTTGCCGAGCGGCACTTGCCACACAATGTCACCCGTGTCGGCGTTCACCGCAGTTAACAAGCCCCAAGGTGGTTGTTGGCAGGGGAATCCATCAGGCCCCACGAAGCGGCGTGTGGGAGTAACGTTATGATACGGCATCGGAGGGCCTGCTGGACCGCGTCCACCACCACGCCCGTCCTGTGCAGCCCCTGCGTTCCGCGGGACGCCTGCGTTCGGCGGACCGCCTTCATCGCTGCCCGGCGGACCGCCTTGACCTGCCGGAGCCATCTCGGTTAAGACGCCCAATTCGCTCGTATTGACGAACACGTACGCAAGCTTGGGATCGAAGGAAACATCGCCAAAATTGGCTGCGCCCACGGCAGATGGGAAATTCACCGTCGGCGTCAGGCCGAGCGGCGTGTAAGGACCGCTGTTGTGGGCCGTGGCCCACTCCGCCGCACAGGCTTTCGCCGAATCTGGAGTCATCCTTGTCAGATCTGCGGCCGTCATACTAAGCCGTGTGAGGGGTGGTGGCTTTAGCGGGAACGGCTGCGTAGGCCAAGACTGCTCTCCCGGCACATCGCTCTTCGCCACCGGCCGTTCCTCGACTCCGAAAATCGGCTTGCCTGTCGTCCGATCGAGGGTGAAGAGCAATCCCGTTTTGACCAGCCCTGCGACGGCAGGAATCGTGGTCCCGTTCCGGTGGACGTCAATCAGAGCTGTACCAACGGCGTCGCTATCCCACAAGTCATGATGAACCATCTGGTAATACCACAGGAGCTTCCCCGTTGTGGCATCCAGCGCAAGGATGCAATTGGCGTAAAGATTTGTTCCCTTGCGATCCGCTCCGTAGTAGCTATCGGCAGGATTTCCAGTTGCCACGAAGGCAACCCCTCTTTCCTCGTCGACGGTGATGGGAACCCACGCACTGGGACCGGAGCGGTCCTTCCATCCATCAGCAGCTCCCCAAGTCTCGCTACCGAACTCGCCATCGCGAGGCATCGAATGGAATCGCCAGACCATCTTTCCCGTCAGAATATCAAAAGCGCGCGGATCGCCGTTACCCGTCTCACCGTGGCTCGGACCTTCCTGGGTAGCGGGCGCCATGATCGCAAGGTTTTTATAGATGGCCGGGGGCGAGGTTTCCTGGAAGCCAGTGCGGAAAGTCGCATTGGAGGAAGGCTCCACAATATTGATGCGTCCGTGATCGCCGAAGCTATCAACCGGCTTTCCCGTTTCGGCATCCAACTCGATCATCAGCCCGCCTGCAGTACCCATAATGATGCGCGCTGAATTCTTATGATCGCCGGGCCAGTAGGAAACTCCCCGGCTGCCGCGAACGGACGGTTCCCCGGTATCGTACTTCCAGAGTTCCTTTCCCGTGGTGGCATTCAGGGCGATTAGTTCATCTTTCGGCGTCGAAACGTACATCGTTCCCTTGACGACGAGGGGCGTCGCTTCGAACGTGCCGCCCTTCAGGCCCGTGTCGTACGTCCACGCCACGTGCAATTGCGTCACGTTCATGCGGTTGACCTGGGTCAGCGTGGAATACCGCTGCCCGCCGCGATCCTGCCCAATCGCAGGCCAGTCGTCTTGTGTGCATGCGTTCGAAGCAACCGTCAAGGTGAGTGCCACACCGATGAGAAACTTATTCACGTCGTGCGCCATTTTCGTTTTGTCGCGCAACAGGGTACGCGCATACCTACGTCGGGAGTCGCCTTTGAAAATTGATGCCAATGGCTACGTACTTACGAAGGCCGCGGTCGCGGAGTGGCGTTGGCCTTGGTGAGCCCTATGCCCCACTTAATTGCTTCCAGCCACATCGTCTGCAGCATCGGATTGTCCCAGGATTCGTCCGTGTGGCCGAACGTGGAATAAAAAACGCGGCCTTTTCCATAATTTCTTGCCCACGCAACGGCGAAGTCTCCATCGGTGCGATGGACGCGCGGGTTGCTCAAATCCAGTTTGGCTTCGTCCAGCCTTGCTAGCACACGCACACGTTTCCGGGAAAAATTCTTCGCCTGATAGATTTCGTCTCGAATCGTAAACTCCCGCGGGAAGGCTTTCATGGCGGGGAAATTCGGGTCTTCCACGATCACGGGAGCATCAAAGATCGTCCACGGGTGGTCATCGAAATAGCCGCCTATCATTTCCCCATACTCGGGCCAGGTAAGAAACGCGTTGATCGCCGTATGGCAGCCGATAAATCCCTTGCCATCTTCCTTGATGAACGACATCAGGTCGGCCTTTTGCTGATCTGTCAGTTCGAGCTCACCGATCCCGTAAAAGAAGATTGCGTCGAAATCATTCAGAGTTTTGTAGTTTACTGAATTGCCGCTCGCATCCGGGACCGTACTGGTTTCCGGGAAGACGATCGGATGCTTCGTGAGCAACTGGATATCGGTGTGAATATAGGTATCGAACATCTGGGACTCGCGGCCGAGCCGTTCGACGGTGGACAGGGCATGCGACACGGAATCGTGCTGATAAATCTTCCGGTGGACGTCCCCGATCGCCAGAATCTTTCGCGACGGCGGCTTCGCGAGTGAAGGCCTGTTGAAAAACAACGATGACAGAGATATCGCGAGGAAGGAATTGAAATCGCGTCTGCGCATCCGTGGTAATACCCCCCTCAGCACCGGGGTGGTGGCTACTCCCGGGGGTGGCCGGAAGTAGTCCAAGGTGGTGGGTGCTGAAGGGGGTAAAACCTCCTTCGTGGGTGACCCTATTTCTAGAATATGTACTTCAAAGCGAACTGCATGATCCTCGGACTCCCAGCAGTTGTAATCAGTCCGAACGTACCCGGATTCTTAAACGATGAAATCGATGTGTTCGGAGTCCCGAGGTTCACATAGTTCGGTAAGTTAAACACTTCCCAGCGGAACACAAGGGACTGGTTTTCCACGATTCTGAAACTGCGCTCCAGGGAGGTGTCCACCCCAAGCAGCCCCGGCCCCTCCACCGTCAACGGACGCGAACAAGCATACACTCCTCCGTTCACTGTGACTGTGCAACCGGTCCCTGCAACAGGCGTGGTCCAAGCACCAACAACGCCACTAGCTGCCGCATTGTTCAGCCAGTTGACATCGAATGGACCGGGGGTTTTTGAGCCCTTCTTGGCGGAGTAGAAATTCGTTGACACTTGCTCAGCAATCTGTGGCGTTATGCCACTAAGTGCGATGTCGTTACTGCCCATGGTCACCGAGCTATATAGTCCTGTGCGCCGCGTGATAATCGTCGAAAACTGCCAATTCCCGGCGACGGTCTCCAGCAGACGATTCGAGAATTTGGGACTATTCCCGATAAAGGAAATGTTGAAGGTATGGCGGATGTCGGAGTCACAATTGGAGTAGCTCAGGTTGCGGTGGCCCGGTATCACGTACGACGGACCCGTAAGCTCCGTTGTTTCGGCATCGCTCAGGCAATGCGAGTAAGTCCAATTGGCCAGAATGCTGAAGTTGTGGGTCAATCGGTGCTGAGCCGAGAGCAACATTGCGTTATAGTTGGCGTTACCAGTTGGATCCAACGTGCCGATGGTCGAATAGAAGACACCCGGATTCTGCGCCGGGCTCGGCGTCCCGGACGTCGGCGGAGGAGAGGCTAAGAATAACTGCCGACGGTTAGCAAGATTTCGGCCCGACGAACACGCACCATTCGCCGTGAGGCCGTCGGGCACGTTGTTATACGGGGCGGGGAAAAAGCCTCCTGCTGTGCAATTGCCCGGAATGTTAAAGCCTGGATTCCCCTCGAAGGAGGTCGGTAGATGCTTGGTTTCGTTTCCGATGTACGACCCAGAGAAAAGCCACGAAGACCCCACCTGTTTTTGGATGGTCAGATTCCACTGCTCCAAATACATTGGTTGGGACTTCAACGGGCTGGTCACGTAGACGCCCGCCGTTGGAAATTGCATGCTCTTCGAAACTGCATTCAGGGCGGGGAATGGGGAAACTCCACCGGGATAGGTCGTCCACGGATTCGTGAGCGACAGCCCTGGTCCGGTCAAGTTGATCTGCGCGCCCCACGGCGGGTTGTTGGAATACCGCGTGTCGAAAAACATCTGCGGCGTGTCATAAAAGATGCCGTAGCCGGCCCGTATCGTCATCCTCCCGTCGCCGTTCGGATCCCACACAACGCCAAGTCGCGGAGCGATATCGTCGGGCTTTGCGGACTGATACGAATCGCCTGGAAATCCGGGATCTCCGGGATAGATCAAACCGGCTGGGGAGTTCACAAAGACCGTGCTCGGTACCAGCGCCTGGAAGTTCTGAAGGCTGAAAAGCTGGGCATGCTGATTCAAATTGTGATACGGGAAATACGGTTCCCAGCGCAAACCGTAGTTCAGCGTGAGGCGTCGAGTCGCTTTCCATGAGTCTTGGATGTACATTCCGATGTAGTTGTCGCCGTCGTTCTCGAAGTCTGGATTGCCGTACTGGAGGGCGTCGAGGTTTCCCGTCAGAAGGTCCCCATAGCCAAGCCCTGTGACCGACGCCGTAGGACCACCACTGCTGAAGGTGAATACACCGTTAGCGGGCCGGTAGTTCACGGTGTACATAATAGCGTGAATGTAATCCACTCCCAGGGTGATCTGATGCGAACCGCGAATCAAATCCAAATCATCCGCGAATTGGTAGGACGTCGAATTAAAGTGGCCGGGATTGGTGGCTCCAATACCGATGAGAAGAGGAGCACCATTGTTCGATATTATCGCTCCCATAAAATGCGGTACCAAATCCACACCAGTCGTTGTGTCGTTTATCCCTAGGTCTGATGGGGAGAACCAAGGAAGCACGGCACGCAAATTGCGGGAGCGGAGCCCCGTCACGTGAATAGAGTTGATCAAATTCGGAGTTATCGTGTAGCTGTACCCCAAGGCAAGCGATTGCGCCCGGTTATACTGCGCGACTTTGTTCACCACCTCCAGAATGTCTTTCCCGTCCGACGTTACAGGCTGGCTGGCGTCGCCTACGAAGTACCGGGCGTATAACGTCTGCTTCGAGGTAAGTATATAGTCGACCCGGCCTACGGCTAGCGTCTCGCTCAGGTTTGCGCCGACTGGAACCGTAACACTTCCGCACGGATCAGTTGGACTACTTGGAGATGGGAGACGGTCGAAAAAATTAAGCCCCTGTGCGTTGATAGCACCGGCCGGAAGTGTATTCGGAGCAGCGCCACCGGTTCCAAAGGGTGCGCGTAAGACAACACCGTTATAGCCCGGACACTTGTTCGCGGGATTGGTAACTGCCGAAAAGTCCCCAGCCTTCATTGCCGCGGTCGGCACAAAAAAACCCGTGCCAAGAGGATTGGACTTCTGAATCGTTCCCTGGTAGCCAGCAAAGAAGAACAGCTTGTCCTTCTTGAGTGGCCCGCCCAGAACACCGCCGAACTGGTTCCGCTTTAGGCTGTCCCGTGCGGCCTGATCCGCCTCGCGGGCGTTGAACATGAAATTGCGCACAAATTCGAACGCGTCACCGTGAAACGAGTTGGTTCCGCTCTTTGTCACGGCGTTGACTGCGGCGGCAGCGTGGTCGCCATATTGAGCCGGAAGAGAGCTGGTTTCAACCTTGAACTCTTGGGTCGCATCGGGGAATGGTAGCGGCAGGTTCAAATTATTGAACGGATCGTTGTGCGTGCTCCCATCTAATAGGTAGGTTATACCGTTCGGCAGTCCTCCGCTTACGGAAATGGTCCCCGTAGGTATGGGGTAGTTTTTGTTCGTATTCAAGTCACCGGCAACCGCCGGCGTCGCCCCGCCTGCGAGGGAGATAAGTTGTGGGAGTTGGCGCCCATTCAGCGGTAGATCGACAACGCGCTGTTGATCGATAACCTGGCCCACGCCATTGTTTTCCGTTTCCACCATCTGCGCGCTGGCCTGCACGGTTACTTCTTGACTGACCGCCCCAACTCCTAGCGTTGCGTTAAGGACCGGGTTACTGCTGACCTGCAGAACGATGCCGGTCTGCACATAGGTGTTGAACCCACTCTTCGTTACCTGCATGCGGTAGGGCCCTACGGGCAGGTTAGGAATCACGTAATAACCGTTCTGATCCGTCACAGAAGTGCGAACCAGGCCCGTGTCGGTTTGCGCTAGCTGTACCTGTGCGTCCGCGATGACTGCCCCTGATTGGTCCTGAACCACCCCGGACACCTGCGACGTTGAAACCGCTTGGCCCCAAACAGCCGTGCACACCAAGAGCAAAGTCATGGCTCCTGTCAGGAAGTTGCACGCATTTGCTTTCATTACACACCCCCGTCGCCTAACTTGAAATCGAGCACAGTTGCTTAGATCGCTCCGGCGTGCCCACCTTGTTTTTTTGTCAACTGGCGGCGGATGCTAGTTTCCGCACTCCGCTCTGTCAACGTGGTAACAGTGCCGCCACGGTTAAGAACCGCCTCATTTGGCCGCGAGTGATACTATCGGCGCCACTTGCGCGCCGCATTTTGCGAAGATGCGAATGAACAAACTGGCAATTTCCGCGGAGGAAGAACGCCGATGACAAAGATTCGGGTGCCTTCGTTTTTATTTGCAGCGATCTTGCTCGCGGCAGTGCCTGTGACCGCCCAGAGTCCACCACGTCAGACGCCGGGCGCGTTCCCGGGGAGACGCGGGCCTGGGCGAGGATACAGCGGACCCCCGCGCGGCATGAAAGTCTTGCTGGCGTGGGCCGATACGAGGAACGGGATTGCCCAACACTCCTCTGTGGCGCATGCACTAGCGGTGATCGAGCGACTTGGCTACGAAACCGGCACTTACTTCACCTACATCCGCACTGATTCCAACATCATTTCCTACCGCCCAAGAATGACGACTGGCCAGCCCGCCAGCGGAGGCCCCAGTCTGGCAAACGTCGACGCAATCTTCTTCCTTGGCCACAGAGAGGTCCCCATCGACGCCGAGCAGAAGGCCGATCTATTGAAATTCGTCCATGACGACGGCAAAGGATTTGTCGCAGCCCACACCGCTTCTAACGCATGGATGTCTTGGCCGGAATTCGGCGACCTGCTCGGTGGACGATACGATGGACATCCCTGGGGCGTCACTGAAGCGCCCGTGATTGTCGAAGATCCGGACTTTCCCGGCATGAAGTTTTTTCCCCGCGTTTTCGACTTTCGTGACGAGTTCTACCAGATCAAGGATTTCTCGCCGGAGAAGAGCCGAGTCCTAATGCGCCTGGACACGAGCAAACTCGATATGACTAGAGCTGGAGCAAAGACAGCCGATGCTCCTTATCCCCTCACGTGGGCAAAGACGTATGGCAAAGGTCGAGTTTTTTATTCTGCGCTGGGACACGACTCGTCGACGTGGGATAACCCCGATGTGCAACGGATGTGGTTTGAGGCGATCAAGTGGTCGCTAGGGTTGACCGACCCGGACGTCACACCTCGTCCGGTTTCATCCGCACGAGCCCCTGCGCCTACGCGGTAAGCGGCCTTGATCCAATCGAGCAGTCCAACGGCGTTAATAACCGGACCTTTTTTCGGTCACGGCGCAAATTGGCCTGTTATGTCGTTTTCGCGGCAAAGCCGTTAAAGGCTGTGTTCAACAGGGACTTGGAGGAATACATACGGGACGAGATTGAAGCGCAGCTCTAAAACTGTAAACGAACGGTTCAGCCTAGGGGAGGCCGAGCTGGTTGAACAGCGCCGCGAATCTCGCGTCTGCCGCTACGGAATCGAATTTGGGATCCACCTTAATAGCTACTAGCTCAAAGCAACGGTCTTGGTAGGCCTTAGTGAGCCACTGAAATCCATGATCCAATTGATTGAGCGCAAAATAAATGGACGCCAGCTCGAAGGGTGAGACATATCTCTTTTTTGCAAGCTCGCCAAGCTCTTCCAGAATCTTGCGCGCCTGCCTTGGCTTTCCGGCCCTTGCAAACGTTCGGCCCAGCGCTCCCAGGATTCGAGGGCTTGGTGGCGAAAGCTGAATCGCTCGCTGAAACGCGGCAATTGCTTCGTCGAAGTCTTCCCTTTCCTCCTGGACAAGACCCAGCGTCCAGTAGGCGGCTGAGAAATGCGGGTTCTGCTCGATCGTGTGGTCGCACTGGTCCAGAGCCAGCTCGAAATCCCGTTTGTAGTAATATGTCACAGCAATGTCCCGGGAAATAATCGAGGAAACCGGGTCGAGAGCTTGCGCGCGCAGCAACTCTTCCAGAGCCTCGTCCAGCCTGGCCAGCGGCACGAGGCACGACATAGCGTACCAGTGATGTGCCGAAGCGTAGCGCGGATTCAGATTGATCGCGCGCTGATATTCACGCTCTGCACCACGCCAGTCCCAATCCTGTGTGGACTTCACGTGTGCCAGTGATGTGTGCGCCTCGGCGGATTCGTCATCCAGCAAAACAGCCCACGCCGCGTTTGAAGCTGCCTTCGTACAGATTTCCGCTGGCGCCAGCACCCCGTAGTGAGCTAGTAGTCCGTAGGCATCCGCCAATCCGGAATAGGACGGCGCATATTGCGAATCCTCGGCGATGGCTTTGTCGAAAAACTCGACGGCCTTCCGCAGTCCTTGTTCCGTGCGCTGGTTCAGGTGATAGCGGCCCTGAAGATACAAGTTGTGGGCAGCCAGGTTCTCCGTTCGCCGTCTGGCACCGCGGCCGCTTCCGCTGCCAATCAGCTCAGCTTGTAGCTTCTGTTGAATGCGTTGAGCTATCTCTTCCTGCAAGCCGAAAACGTTTTCCAGTTCTCTGTCGATGGATTCCGACCACAAGTAACAATTGGTCGCCGAATCGATCAGGTTCGTCGTGATGCGAAGCGTATCGCGCGATCTCCTGACGCTCCCGCTAATGATCATCGCGACGTTTAACTGCCCGGGCGACTCGGACGCGTCATGCACGCGGTCCGACGTGGCAACCCGGACGGTGTCCACTTTTGCCAAGGCGTGAATAATTTCCTGCTTGAGGCCGCTACAAAAATAAGCCAACTCGCGGTTCGGACTGTCGTCGTCAAACAGCTGCACCAAAATCGTATTTCGGCTGACCAGCGCGGCGGAGACGGATCGCTTCATCCCTGAAGTTTCGCGCAGTTGAAAGACCGGTTCGTATCCGCCCTTAGGCAGTTCGATGACAACCTCGTCATTCTGCCCCTCCTCCTGGTAATAGCGCGCCAATCGCGTGCGCAATCTTCTTGCCTGGACGCGCACCAACGGGTCCATGCGCGGGTCGAAGGACGCCCCCTTGCCAAATACTTCCACTCCGACGAGGAACTCCTTCAGTTTATCGCCGCGGCCAGCAACCATTTCTTCCACGATAAAGCTGAGAAAGCTTTGAAGACGTTCCACCTGCCGGAAGGCTTTGCTGCCGAGAATCCGGCTAAGCTGCTGGCGAACTTTCTTGTCAGTCTGCTTATTCACTACCAGGGGTGTGCTCCGTGGCCTCATGGCACTATGTTAACGCTGGATTCTCGCGATGGATTGGACATGTGCTGGCACTCATCGTTTCTCAGCACCTGTCGCGCGTCCTCACCGTGTCGCATCTTCTAAGCTCGTATCCGTCCTCCGGTTGCGTAAAGGCTTGATTCTCCACCATGCACCGAGCGACTTCCAGTCTTTACGGTGACGACACGGTTACAGACTTGTTGGCGTTGCTCGGACCGGCTAGGATAGGCGTCCCATGACCGATCGCTCCGCCAGAGACCTCAATTCCGCCATGAGTGCAACGGAAAATCGTTCCGTCGGAATCGCGACTTCGGACAGCCGAAGCGGTGCGCCCGCAGAAAACCGAATTGCCGCATATCAACTTGTCGAATACCTGGAACACCTCGGTGTTGAGGTCGTCTTTGGGCTCTGCGGACACACGATCATCGCCCTGCTAGACGCGCTGGGCAAGAGTCGGGTTCGCTTCATCTCCACCCGTCACGAGCAGGTTGCGGCGCACGCTGCGGATGGTTACGCGCGCGCTTCCGGCAAACCTGGCGTGCTCATCACGCATCTGGGCCCGGGCCTCACCAATGCCACAACGGGTGTCGCGAACGCAGCGCTCGATTCGATTCCAATGGTTGTGATTGCGGGAGACGTTCCTTCGTATTACTACGGGCGCCATCCCCATCAGGAAGTCAATCTGCACCAGGATGCCGATCAATTTGATATTTACCGTCCCTTTTGCAAACGTGCGTATCGCGTGGACCGCGTCGCCGACCTACCGCGCATAGTCGAGCGTGCATTTCATCTTTGTCAGAGTGGCCGACCGGGCCCCGTTCTCGTCGATGTCCCTATGGACGTTTTCTCTGCCGATCTTCCGTTGCATGCTTTCCAGAAGGATCCTCCTACGATTGCCCGCCAGGCGATTGAAGCATCCGCAACCGCGCGTATCATCGAGGCCCTAGCCGCCGCCGAACGCCCGGTAATCTATGCGGGAGGAGGGGTAATTTCTTCTCGTGCGACCGCGGAGCTTGCTTCTCTCGCGGAGGCACTGGAAATTCCGGTTGCGCATACCCTGATGGGAAAGGGCTGCTTGCGCGACGACCATCCGCTGCTCCTCGGCCAGACTGGATTCTGGGGCATGCCGGTTGCTAACGAAAAATGCCGCACAGCGGACTTGATCCTCGCTATCGGAACACGCCTTGCCGAAGCCAACTCCAGCTCGTGGAACCCGGAATTCACGTTTTCGATACCGCCCACGCGTCTCATTCACATCGATATCGATCCCGCCGAGATTGGACGGAACTACCCGACAGAGTTCGGAGTGGTCGCTGATGCCGAGTCAGCTCTTTCGGCACTGGCTTCCGCCGCACGGGGCAAGACCCATCGGAGCCGGCCAGGACTGCGTAAGGAAATCGACCAACAGCGCTCAGCTTTTGCAGCGAACTGGAAAGACGAATGGAGTTCGGATCAGTTCCCGTTGCGCCCGGAACGCATCTTGAGTGAACTCAGAAAAGCCGTCCCCGAAGACGGCTTCATCGTCACCGACGTTGGCTGGAACAAGAACGGTGTTGCCCAACAATTTCCTTTCACGATTCCGGGGACATACATCACCCCTAGCGGACTTGCCACGATGGGCTTTGGTCCTGCCGCGGTGCTCGGAGCGAAAGTCGCCCAGCCGAACCGCGCAGCAGTTGCGCTGGTCGGCGACGGAGGATTTAGCACGAACATGTCGGTAGTTGCCACAGCAATCGAAGCGGAGATTCCCGTGGTGTGGGTCGTTATGGACAATTCCGGCTTTGGTACGATCGCGGGTTTGGAGGACATGCATTATGGGTGGAGCTTCGGCTGCATGTTCGAATGCAAAGGCAAGCCATACAGCGTGGATTACGCTGCGGTCGCTCGCGCATGCGGCGCCCGCGGCATTGCAATCAAGGCTGCCAGCGAACTCGCCCCGGCGCTGAAGGAAGCTCTATCTTCCGGTGTCCCCACAGTGATTCAGGTCCCGATGGAGAATGCGCCTACGCCAACGCCTGGCTACTGGAACATTAACGACATCTATCGCAAGGGACAGTAGTGCCCCGCGAGAATCGCGGCGATGCTCCCGACTACGCCGCTTGCTTGCAGTAGGTTTCTCTTGTGAAACTGAGCAGGACGCAGGCAAAAACCGACCACCCAATCACCAGTAGGAATGCCGTCTGAAAGTCCGGGATTCCGTATACCCGCACGCCATTCGAAATCGCCCCCGTCCATTCTTTGTCTAGTATCCATCCGATGCCCGGCTGCAGGAGCATGGGGCCAATCATGTTCCCAATGTTGGTTGCTCCGGAGATCGTACCCAAATACCGAACTGGAACGGATTCTTTAGTGTAAGCAAAACCCACAACAACAGCACCGCACGCCCCGCTCGTCAGAGCCGCTAACACAACGAACATCCCGAACGGCATGCCTCGGACGTAAAACAGCAATATCCATCCGATCGTGGCAATCACGCATCCGGACAGGTGAATTGGCTTTCGCCGACCGATCCTGTCTGAAAGCGCCCCGCAGATCGGGCTCGCCACGGCCCAACAAATAATCATCACCGAACAAACCAAGGCTGCTCTAGTCGATTGCAAGCCAAAACGGCTCTTCAGAAACGGAGCCCCCCAAAGTCCGGTAAAGGCGAGCACGGACCCAACCATCGCGCCCTGGGCAAAAAAGATAAGCCATGTATTGCGATAGGCAAAAATTCTCGTGAAGCCTGCAAGTAAATGCATAGATCTCGTATGGTCCGGGCGTCGCAGCGTTGAAGGCGCGTAACTCTCAAACCCCGTGTCGGAGGGGTCATCCTTAACAAACAAGAAGGCCAGCAGGCCCACGCTGAGGACTATCGCAGCGGAACCTAGCACCACACCCCGCCATCCAAAGTGGTCAATCAGAAGTCGCAAAGGGACTTGGGCGGCGAGCGCGCCGATGTTTCCAAAGAACAACCCAAGGCCGGAAAGCATTGCAAATCTTCGTCCAGGAAACCAGTGCGTCGATAGTTTGAGCAGAACCACCCATCCCACAGCGGTGGCGCCACCAATGATTGCTCGTCCGAGGCACGCCAGCCCGAAACTGCCGGCGCTGCCGAAAAGCAGTGTCCCCGCAGCCGCGGAAATCGATCCCCAGATCAGGAGCTTCCGCGCCCCCCAGGAATCGACCAAAACTCCCGTGGGAATCTGCATCGCCACGTACGCGTAGAAATAGAAACCCGAGAGATTGCCCAGTGCCCGTGCGCTGATGTGAAAACTCCTCATCAGTTCGTCGGTCATCACGGCTGGAGAGACACGCTGATAAAAGCCAGAGAGATAAAACACGGCGGCAATCGCCCACACGAGCGACGAAAGCCACCACGGCGGAAATTTTGCTTTGTTTTTCTCCTCGAATCGATTCAAGTCCACGGGAACAGACAGGCTCAGGAAGCACCCCAATGACGCATCAGCTTAATCCACTGAAATCAATCACTTCCTTATAGACAGTGCACAGCGATACTGCCCGGCATGACGGGCCAGAAGTAACGCAGACTATCACGGGAGCGAAAGTTCGATCAACGCAGTTACGGTGTCGGTACCGTTAAAGACGCAAGAAAGGTGCGCGGGACGCTATGATCGTCGCGATCCAAGGCTGGGGGGCCATGAGACGTGACTCGGGAGCCGTCTTCGCCTGCGAAAGGGTGGACTAGCGTCATGCGCGGCATCGTTTAGCTCACTGGAGACTCGATGCAAATGAACCGAGAAGATCGTATGGAACCGTGGCGAACGGCAATCGTTAGCGTGGGCGAAAGAAATTTCTGGATTCGTGGTTACGAGATTGGTTCGCTGATGCAGAAGCAAACCTTCGCGGGGACGATCTTCCTGCTCCACCAGGGAAGGCTGCCAACGGATGGCGAGAGCCGTTTGCTGGATGCGATCCTGATTTCTGCTTCCGATCACGGACCGGGCGCGCCTTCTGCAGCGGCGGCACGGCTGGCCTGCTCCGGCAACCGTCAGTCAGTATCGTCGGCCGTCGCCGCGGGAATCCTTGCGATCGGCGACGAGCATGGCGGAGCGGGAATGGCGTGCATGGAAGTTATCGCGGCGGGCCTCAAGCTGGCCCAATCCGACTCGATCTCGATCGAGGAAGCCGCCGCCCGCGCCGTTGATGACGCGCAGTCTCGCAAAAAGCGATTGCCTGGACTGGGACACCGGAGCCACACGCACGATCCTCGCAAGGACGTGCTCTTTGGCATGGCGGGCGAGCATGGGCTGGCACGTGACGGCGTGGCCTTTATGCTTGCTCTGGAAAAGGCCGCGTCCGGAAAAATCAAAACGCTGCCGATGAATGTTGATGGCGTGCTTGCGGCGGTGCTGCACGATCTCGGATTTTCTCCTGCGTTTGGCAGGTTGGTTTTTATCATCGGGCGAGTCGCGGGCCTCACGGCGGAAGTGGCAGAGGAACTCTCGCGCGAAAAGGCAATGCGGATCCACATTCCATTTGTGTATGACGGCCCTCCGGCGAGAGAGATCCCTTAGCGAGCACCCTAGATTCCGAGGAGAGAAGAATGGCAAGGACAATCACCGAAGAAGAAAAGGAATATGCGCAGGAATTGCTGAAAAAGGCGCGCTACGCCATGCGCGCGATCGAGCACTATGACCAGCCTCAAATCGACAGGCTGTGCCAAGCCGTCGCCTGGGCCACTGCGAATGAGAAAACTTTCACCAGGCTGGCTTACATGAGCGTGGACGAAAGTGGCCTCGGCGACCGTGAAGGTCGCCCCAACAAGAGATTCAAGATCATAGGCATCCTCCGGGACGTCCTCCGTCAGAAAAGCATGGGCGTCATCGAGGAAATCCCGGAGAAAGGAATCGTCAAGTACGCCAAACCAGCCGGAGTGATCGCGTCGTTAGTTCCTGTCACAAACGCTGCTCTCACTGAAGCGGGCAATGGAATCTTGGCTTTGAAGTGCAAGGACGCGATCATTTTTTCTCCGCATCCAGCCAGCAACAAGACGACTAATGAAACGGTCCGTATAATGCGCGTTGCGCTCAAGAAGCAGGGCGCGCCCGAAGACATTTTCCAGTGCATTGAAAAGCCGAGCATCCCGCTCGCTCAGGAGCTGATGTCCGTTTGCGATTTGGCCATCGCCACCGGCGGCCCCGCCATGGTCAAGGCCGCCTACAGCTCCGGCAAACCCGCTTACGGAGTCGGCGCCGGAAATTCCACGATGGTCATCGACGAAACCGCTAACATCGAGGAAGCCGCACGCAACACGCGCCTGAGCAAGACCTCGGACAACGGCTCCGGGTGCTCGGCCGACGGAAATCTCGTGGTCGAAGCATCCATCTATGACCGATTCCTCGAACAGCTCCAAAAGGAAGGAGGCTACCTCGTCACCGCTGAAGAAAAGAAGCTCTTGCAAAAGATTATGTGGGATGCCGAAGGACATCGTACGGGCAACACCGTCGCCCGGCCTGCTGGGAAGATGGCTGAAATGGCCGGGTTCAGGGTCCCTGCGGGCAAGACATTCCTGATCGTGAAGGAAGACAAAATCGGGAAGGAGCATCTCTTCTCGAGCGAGAAGCTTTCCGTTGTCCTCTCCATTTTCAAATATAGTGGTTTCGAAAACGCTCTCGAAATGGTGAAACAAATCTATGCCGTTGGCGGAAAGGGGCACTCATGTGGGATCTACTCATTCGACGACGAGCACATCCATCAACTAGCCCTGGCTGCACCGGTCAGCCGTATGATGGTTCGGCAGCCCCAGTCCAAAGCCAACGCAGGAGCATTCAATAATGGGATGCCGATGACGTCGAGCATGGGCTGCGGCATCTGGGGTGGCAACATCACCAACGAAAACATCTCGCTCAAGCACTACATGCAGGTGACGTGGGTTAGCCGTCCGATTCCAGAGGACCGTCCCTCCGATACCGAGCTTTTCGGCGAGTTCTACAACACGGAAGCGCTTTGAACCTTGCGGACCTGCGAGAGTGATCTTTCCCTCGCCATCTAAGAACACGCTGCACTAGTGGACTGTAACAGCTGAACTGGGAGTAATGCGACGTGTAGGGTCAAAATAGCGCCACTTCACAGTCTTGGGCGCGTTGTTGTAGTGCCGAATGTACTTCACGAGCTTTCTTCGCAAATCGGGCACCGAAGTGAATACACCGCGCGCAAGGACGTCGCGCTCGGTCTTGGAAAACCAGAGTTCGATCTGGTTGCGCCAGGAGGAATAGGTCGGAGTGAAATGCAGGTGAACCTTGGGATGTCGATCCAGAAAGTCTTCCACCTGCCCCGTCTTATGGGCCGAGAGGTTGTCGGCAATCACGTGAATCTCTTTGCCGCGCGGCTGGTTGACGACGATGTCTGCAAGGAAGCGACGAATTCCGCAGAGGTGTGTCGCGAAGGACTGGGGTCGGTCGCTCAGTGGAAGGATTTCCCCTCTCAATTAGGCGAAGAAACAGGCGCCGGCATCTTTGTCTACTCGCGATATGGACACGGCAACTCGGCCCCCCTAGGAGAACCACGGCCGCCTTCCTACATGCACCACGAGGCGCAAATCGTGCTGCCGGAAATTCTCCACAAGGCGTGCATCGAACAGCCCGTGCTTCTGGGCCACAGCGACGGAGCATCGATAGCAATTCTCTATGCTGGAATGTTTCCCGATTCTCCTGCCGGACTTATCTTGGAAGCGCCTCATGTTTTCGTCGAAGACCTAACCGTGGCCAGCATCGCGCAAGCCCGGGTGCTTTATAGCGATACGGACTTGCCCCGACGGCTGTCGAGGTTTCACGCAAATGCCGATTCGTTGTTCTGGGGCTGGAATAACATTTGGCTTGATCCAAATTTTCGGACGTGGAATATCGAGTCGTTCCTGGATCTCATCCACTGCCCCGTCCTCGTGCTGCAAGGAGCTCAAGACGAGTATGGCACTACGGCACAGATAGACGCTATTCGGGCTAGAATCCCTTCGACCTCAGCCATCATCCTCGAAAATTGCAAGTATGCCCCGCACCGGGACCAACGCGAAGCTACTCTCTCGGCCATCAGCCAGTTCCTACGAACTGTGGCGCAGGCCTGTCAAAGTGGACCCGCATAGTGCGACCTAGTCGCAGCAGAGGGTCAGTGAATCCTCCGTTGCCAGATGTCAACGGTCGGCGACATATACGAATGTCAGCGAACGGCGACATCGCGCCGTGGGCGGCGGCTGGCGGGGACCGATGAACAGAATACGAGTTCAAATGGCTAATGGATGGATTCTGGGCCGTTGGCTCTACGCGGGCATCTATCAAGAAGCAGAGGTCACAAAGACGGAGACGGAGCGCGTGCCTCGTGAGCGGAGTCACCTCTTGGTTGTGACGGGATACGGTGACGAGACGAGGCTAACAACTTTTGCTTCTCGTTCTGGTTTCAGGTGAACTAGGTATGCGTGATCGCCGCCGGGTCGGCCGAGATCAGCGAATTGTCCTTCGACCCATCCACCTGGCGGCATCTCAATCCACGCAAGGTTCGGGTCGATATATCCCGGGGCAGCAGCTCCTTGCTGTTGCGAAGGAACAGAGAGTGCTGTCCACTCGGATGACGGAGATGTTCGAGTGACGATTTGTCCGAGCGGAACATTTGTCCCTGCACGCACCGGATAAAACACAGGATGGTTTCCCATATTACTAAGCCGAAAACGGACGACGAAGCCGCCGTGATTTTCGAACTGCTGTTGGGGATAGAGAGCCAACTCCACGCGGGCTACGGAATCTGCGGTGGAGTTTGAATCAAAATCCCCTTTAACGTGGCCCAGGTGATTTGCCAGGACAAGAAGAATTGCAACGCCCGAAAAAAAGAATGCTCGCCTAATGTCGGCCTTCCGTTCTTCTCCAGATACGACAGCGGTAAGCGAGACGGCATGCGACTTGCTGTCATGTCGATCCCTCGAAGATATGGGCTTGATTGAAAGCCGGAAGAAAGAGAACCTGGGTTCGTCCGACACCGCAATCTCCCACTTTTCGCAGCGCTTCTTCGTGGTCGTCGGCGGCCTCTTGATTCATGGCCAAACAGGCATCCGCGTTTCACACCACGGCGCTTCCTTGACATACTAATATTCGCAGATTACAGTATGTGCGTACAGGGGAATCATATGCCGCAGCAACTTGCCAACTTCAAAGCGGAGTTCTTCAAGGCACTCGCCCACCCCATCCGAATTCGGATCCTCGACTGTCTTCGCGATGGCGAGAAAGGCGTGAATGAGCTCAGCGGGGCCCTGCAAATCGAGCAGGCGAACGTCTCTCAGCAACTTGCGATCCTGCGAGTGCGCAATATCGTTGTGGGCCGGAAATCTGGAAGTAATGTGTACTACTCGGTCTCTGACCGAACCCTCTTCAAGCTTCTCGATGTAGCGAAAATCATTTTCAATAATCATCTCGTCGGTGTACGAGACATGCTTCAGCAGATGCGGGCAGTGTCATAGGACGAATCATTTATTATTTTTTGCGAATGATATGCATATATTCGAATATATATGTCGCCAAATATTCTGATCGAAACGCAACCCGAGACCAAACCGAGGAGGCACCGACAGGAAGCTGTGGCGGACTATTACACACTTCGGCAGTTGGCACTGAAGGTCGGTATCAGCGAAGCGCAAATCGCTGAGCTTGAGTTGAAGGCATTACTTCGTCCGAAAATGAAGAACGGGAAGCGATTCTTCTCGTCCAGCCAGGCTCACGCCTTAAAGGTGGCCCTGCGACTCGGTCGAAATCAGGGAGTCAGTTTGGACCAGGCGTTCGCCCGCGTCGAGGAGGTGCGTCTTCGCCAAACAAGCACGATACGGAATTGAGATATGGTCGCAAAACATTGTGCTCGCCTCTCTCGCACAGGTGGACGCAACGGTACCGGAAGGGGGCAGCAATGAAAGCCGTGATGAAAGTGCGTGAATCGGCGACACAGTTGGCGATTGCTGACCCGGACGACATTGTGGTGATTGAAAAGGACTCGAATTGCCTATTCTTGCTTAACGCTAGCTCGGGAATGTTTCAGCCGGTGTATCTTTCTTGAAGCGGCTCCGGCGTTGACGGAGCGGGATAAGCAGTTCCTGTGCTCTTTGCGCGTCCGATTCTAGGGCTTGAGTGGTTTGATGAGGTCTGTTCAACAATTACTCATCGCCGGCCTTAGGCGTCTTAGAACTAAGCAACATGACGAGTGCCACGGCCGGGAGATTCTGCAACAACTCTCGAAACGGATTCAAGTTAACGCTCCATGGAGGGAACTGTTTGGCGGCGTAGAGCTACTGGCTGGCTCCGATGAGGAGCACATGTTGACGTAGCATCACCTTCCTCAATCATCTCCGATGACAAGTTAAATACGCGGTCAGTATTATGATTTCGTGATCGGCTGGGTCGAGCTGGCTCGAATCTTAGGTCTTACTATTGCGGTCGGATGGCATTAGGGACGGAACATGTTCGTGCCTGGCTTGACTGACAAAGGGGTCATCGTGAAGGGCACTCGATGCAACTAGCTCCCGCTGAGATCGGCTTTGTTTTTCTGTTGGCGTCGCTGGGTCTTCTTGCCCCGCTCGTTATCATGGCGCGCCGAACGAAAACCGCGCGGGCGTTCGCAATCGCCTTGATCGTTGGCTCCAACGTCGTAGGTTGCCTTGTGGCTGCGGTGTGTTTCTGGCGAGAGTCTCACGCCGTCGTCGACTTGTCTAGTTTTACCCCTTTCCCCTTTGCGCTAGGAATCGACAGACTCAGTGCGCTGTTTCTGCTGTTGATCTGCGCGGTGGCGGTTCCGGTGTCGATCTTCGCTGTTTCATATTTCGATAAGCACCATAGCGAGCAACGCCGGAGTTGGATGTGGGCTTTCTACTCGCTCTTCCTGTTATCGATGATAGTCGTTGTGACGGCATCCACCGGTTTTGCATTTCTGATCGGTTGGGAGCTAATGACGCTTCTCTCCGCTGGGTTAATCCTAATGGAAGGGGATTCCGCTGAGCGACGTCACAACGTCTTCATCTATTTGTTGATGATGCACGTGAGCGCAGCCGCTGTTGCGGCGTGCTTTTTCCTGTTCCTTCCTTATTCACACAGCCTGAGTTTTGGAGCGATTCGCGCGTCAGGTACCGGGTTACCGGGTGGAGTTCGGGCTACGATCTGCCTGTCGGCTTTCGTGGGATTTGGTGCGAAAGCCGGTTTGATCCCCTTGCATCTGTGGTTGCCCAGGGCTCATCCCATCGCACCCAGTCCCGTCTCGGCGCTGATGTCCGGGATCATGCTGAAGATGGCAGTCTACGGATTTGTACGTTTCATGTTTGACTTTCTTGGAGGTGGTCCTTGGTGGTGTGGCTATGTCGTCCTGCTGGCAGCAGCCGTTACGGGTCTTCTCGGCATCCTCTATGCAATCGCTGAGAATGACCTGAAGCGGCTCCTCGCTTACAGCAGCGTGGAGAATATCGGTATCATCTTCCTCGGGCTGGGAACCTCACTCGTGTTTCTGGCCCACGGAGCCCCACTCGGCGCAGCTTTGGCGCTTGTCGCCGCGCTCTTTCACACATTCAACCATGCTTTCTTTAAGAGCCTGCTGTTTCTCGGCACTGGCGCGATCTCGAATTCGGCTCATTCCGTAAACCTGAATGAATTGGGAGGGCTGCAACGTCGAATGCCGCTTACCGGGGCGGCCGTTCTCATTGGTTGCTGCTCGATCGCAGGACTACCACTCTTCAATGGTTTCGTTAGCGAGTGGCTCACGTTTCGAAGTTTACTCGCCGGCTCGACCCTCATAGACACTAAGGCGCAGATTATTTTGCCCTTGATGGTGGGCACTCTGGCCTTGATCGGCGGCTTGGCCGCGGCATGTTTTGTGAAAGCCTTTGGCACGGCGTTCCTGGGGCGGCCTCGTAGCACGGGCGCTGAACATGCGGAGGAGGCGCCCTTCGGTATGTGCGTTGGCTTGGTGTTGCTAGGTGCCGGCTGCCTTGCGACTGGAATATTTCCAGGTTTTCTACTGCGCCCACTGGTGACTCTGGCCCAAGTCCTAATTCCCGGCGCGGGCGTGCCGGAAGAGACGCTGAGTATCGCTCGCATCCTTCCGTGGACGGCCGCGATTCTGCTGGGAACAGGCACCCTAGTGGCCTTGTTCAAGCGCCGGGAGAGAGTGGCTCGGACGTGGGCATGCGGTCTGCCTGGGCTTTCAAGCCGCATGCAGTACACCTCGACGGTTTTCTCGAAGCCGATCCGCTTTATTTTCGCGCAAGTCTACCGGCCTGATCGCAAAGTCGAGGAACTCCCGGCCGACGAGCCATACTTCCCGGTTTCAATCTCTTACCGATCGGTGCGAACGACCTCGTACGAGCGGGCTCTCTACCGGCCCTTCGTCGAAGTGTTTGTTTCGCTAGCGTACCGCTTGCGCCGGTTGCAAACCGGGAACATCCAGGTCTATCTGCTCTATATCTTTCTGGCCCTCGTGTCGTTGCTGACGTTCCTGAGGTTCCAGAGATGAAGATTACTCTCGACGTTATCCAGGTTTTGATTCTCATCCTGGGTGCGCCGCTGGTGCCCGCGATCATCGCTCGCCTGAAGGCCCTGTTGCAAAGGCGTCGTGGAGCCAGCCTCTGGCGTCCCTATGCCGAACTCTTCAAACTTCTCCGCAAAGAGGAGCTGGTACCTCCAACATCGTCTGCGGTGTTTCGTCTCGCGCCGGTCGTGATGTTTGGGGCCACACTGTGCGTGACCGCGTTTGTGCCGGTCGTGCACGTTTCAGCTCTCTTCGGATCTCGTGGCGACTTCTTCCTGTTGGTGTACTTGCTGGCGTTGGGGCGGTTCTTCCTGTCCCTCGGCGCTCTGGACGGGGGCAGCGCGTTCGGCGGGATGGGTGCCAGCCGAGAAGCATTGGTATCGAGTCTTGCTGAAGCCCCGTTTCTGTTGGGACTCGTGGCAATCGCCATCCTGGCGTCCCACGCCGACCTAGCGAGTATGGTAGCGTGGACTCTCCAGCAAGACTTTTTCAACATTTCCGCGGTGCACATTCTGGCGTTTACATCTCTTGCCATGGTGATCTTGGCTGAGACCGGACGCATGCCCGTGGACAATCCGACCACACACCTCGAGTTGACGATGATTCACGAGGGAATGGCCCTAGAATACTCGGGTCCCAGCCTCGCGCTTATCGAATGGGCGAGTGCTATTAAGCTCCACGCGATGCTTGCCCTACTGATCGCGTTGTTTTTCCCGTGGGGGATAGCATCCGCCAGCGCGCAGCGAGGAATATTCGTGGCGCCGCTCATCTATTGCGGGAAAATCGGGGTCCTTATGATTCTACTGAGCATGATCGAGAGCGCCGTAGCCAAACTCAGGATGTACCTAGTTCCAGATTTTCTCGGTGTGGCTTCCGCGCTGAGTGCTCTCGCCGTGATCTTTACCATGTGGGTGAAGAGGTAACGAGATGGGCTTGGTCGGACTTGCGACAGAGAAAATTCTGAGTTCGTTCTCCGTCTTTCTATTTCTTACGATCCTTCTGCTGGCTGTGGCACGCCGGATTTCCACTAGCGTGCTTCTGTTCGGCTTGCAGTCCGCGATCATCGCGGCGGAGGTGCTTGCGACGGCATTCCAGGAAAAACTCCCGGAAGTTTATGTCGTCGGCGGGCTGGTGTTTGTGATCAAGGTGGTGATGATTCCCCGTGCCTTCTTCATTCTCGCGAAGAGGTTGAAAACAGTGCGTGATGTGAAAGCTTCCACCACGCCGACTCAGTCGGTATTTATCGTCGCGGTGATCATCTACCTTTCCTATACAGCCGTCCATTCCTATGGCGGAGCCGTTCACGTTCCGGACGACCCTCTTGCCGCCGCCGTCTCCCTAATTCTTACCGGCGCCTTTCTGATGGTCAGCCGGAAGAAGGCGCTCGTGCAGATGCTCGGGCTGCTCGTTCTGGAGAACGGCATCTTTATGGCTGCGTTGATCACTACATTCGGCATGCCGCTGGTCATCGAAATTGGAATCTTCTTCGACATTCTCATGGGGCTCCTTCTGATGGGAATCTTCACATTCCGTATCAGCGACACATTCGAACACCTGGACGTGTCCAAGCTGCGAAGGCTCCGGGGCTGAGCGGATGATCCTTCTGCTCCCACTGGCGATTCCGGCTGTCGGAGCCGGACTTATCCTTGCTTTCAACAATCCGCGAGCGGCCACCCGCCTGGCACTTGTTCTCGGAGGGATGGAAATCGCAGCACTGGGCTCCGTTGTTTGGCAGGTTCACGCCCACGGCGAATTGCGAGAGGGACGGTACCTGCGAGCCGATAGCCTGAGTGCGTTTTTCTTGATGGGTATCGCGCTCGTCGCTGGCCTCGTACTGGTGTACGCCTCGGGCTACTTGCGTCACATGGGAGAAGGCCGCTTTTCCTCGCCGCGCTGGTTCTACGCCCTAGTTTTCCTGTTTCTCTTCACAATGATAAGCGTCTGCCTCGCAGCAAGTCTTGGTTTGCTGTGGATCATGATGGAAGGAACGACGCTGGCGTCGGCTCTTCTCGTCGGCTTCTACAATACTGAGGGCGCGGTCGAGGCTGGCTGGAAGTATCTGATAGTCTGCACCGTTGGAATCGCATTCGCGCTGTTCGGGACCATCGTGTTGTATCTCGCCGCCGTCAAGGCAGGCATGAATCCTGCCTCGGCACTCGATTGGGTTTCCCTGATGGATGCCGCACAGCGGATAGGATTTGACCCACACCTGGTAAAGCTCGCATTCGTTTTTGTCATCGTTGGCTATGGAACTAAGATCGGGTTCGTTCCCATGCACAGTTGGTTGCCGGACGCGCACGCAGAGGCCCCCACGCCGATTAGCGCGTTGCTCTCGGCAGTTCTGCTTAACTGCGCCATGTACGCTTTGATGCGCTATGATGCAATCGTTTCGCTCTCGGTGGGGCCGGCATTTCCTCACATTTTGCTGCTTATCTTCGGTGTGATGTCCATGGTCGTGGCGGGGCTACTCATTTTGGTGCAGCGAAACCTCAAACGCCTGATGGCCTATAGCAGCATCGAGCACATGGGCATCATCGCCATCGGCCTCGGATTGGGCGGTCCGCTGGGGCTTTTCGGCGCTCTGCTGCACACGTTCAATCACTCAGTGGCAAAGTCTCTTCTCTTTTTCGGCGCTGGCAACATCCGTCACAATACAGGCACGCTGCGCATTGATGAGATCAAAGGCATCTCGCGCACCATGCCGCAAACGACTGCGGCTCTTCTTGTGGGCGGCTTGGCGATTGTTGGGCTGCCGCCGTTCAGCTTGTTCGTCAGTGAATTTGCCATCTTGTCCGAAGCGTTTACGCAGGCACACTATCTTGTCGTGATTCTTTTCCTAGTGATCCTTTCGGTAGTTTTCGGGGGATTCGCTTTCCATTTCTTTCGCATGCTCGGCGGAGAGCCGGACGGGCGCTCTGAGAATTCGAAGCTCATTCCGTCCGAATACATCGCGATGGGAATCGCCGCTCTCTGCGTGTTGTTCTTTGGCGTGCGGATTCCCTATGAGTTTGGTGTCCTGTTGCGGGAAGCAATGGCGGTACTGCGATGAAGGAAGACACGCCCTCAGTATTGCGCGGTAACGAACAAGCTTCCTCTGTGACGAGGTTAACGCTCCCTGTGTCCAAAAACGGAGGCCAGTCTCGGCTTGTAGCGATTTTCGGAAGCCTCGGGCCGCACGGTGAGAAACGGGTCCAGTACGTATTCGATGTTGGAAAACCCTCCTACTCCGAGATCGTGCTGCTTGTGAATCGTCCGCTTCAATCTATTGCACGCGAGATACCCGGCGCGGCATGGCACGAGCGAGAACTCCGCGACCAATACGGCATCGAGATTCTGGGGCATCCCGATCCGCGGCCCTTGGTCCTCCACGACAACTGGCCTGATGGCGTGTACCCAATGATCGATCGCGTGGATGATGTGCCGTGGTCGAAGCGCGAGTACCGCTGTTTGCAGGTCCAAGGCGAAGGTATTGCGGAAGTTGCAGTAGGCCCGGTTCACGCTGGCATCATCGAGCCCGGCCACTTCCGATTCAGCGTCGTAGGGGACACAATTCTCCATCTTGAGTTGCGTCACTTCTACACTCACAAAGGGACCGAGAAGCTCTTCGAGGGGAAATCCGCCACGGATGGAGCAATGCTTGCCGAGTCGGTTTCTGGGGATAACTGCTTTGCCCATGCAGTGTGCTATTCACAGGCCTTGGAGAATGCCTGGGGAATCGAGGCGCCACCGCGGGCCTTGGCCGTCCGCTTGATCGGACTGGAATTCGAGCGTCTTGTTTGCCACATCTCGGATATCGGTGGATTGTGCACGGACGTCGGGTTCAGCGTGGCCGCGGCGTATGCGACGCGCCTCAAGGAATCCCTACTTCAAGCATCGGTGAATTGCTGTGGTACGCGTTATTGGCGCGGAGTCACGGTTCCGGGTGGGATGCGACTTGACTTTGATACCGCGAGGGTAGTCGAACTTGCCCAAGTTGTTGCGCGAATCTCTCGGGACTTCTCCAAAATCGCCCGTTTGATTGTGGAGACCCCCTCGATCCAAAATCGCTTCGAGACGGCTGGAGTCCTGAGCAAGGAAGCAGCGCGGGACCTGGCACTCGTCGGGCCCGTCGCGCGCGCGAGCGGCGTTGATCTCGACGTTCGCCGTGACCATCCCTACGGCTGCTACCGAGAACATCCGATAGAAGTTCCCGTGACGCACTACGGAGACGTAATGGCGCGCGCGCGAATTCGAATCGCTGAAGCGTCGGTCTCCGCGCAGCTGATTCAGGACGCCGCGAAGTCTCTTCCGGATGGAAGCGCTATCACTCCCCTTACCTCGCAAGGTGACGTCCAAGGGTTTTCTGCCGTGGAATCACCCCGAGGGGAGCTTTGCTATTGGTTGGAGGCCCGGGGCGGCCGCATGATTCGGTGCCACGTCAAGTCGCCATCGTTCCAGAACTGGCCTGCAATGCCTCTCGCCGTGGCGGGAAACATCATCGCGGATTTTCCGCTGATCAATAAGAGCTTCAATCTTTCGTACTCGGGATGTGACCGATGATTGGTGACGTGATTGAGCGGAGCCTGCGCCAAGGCAGCCCGGTAATTCCTGTCGAGACGTTGTTCGCAAATTGCGACGGCAGCCGCATGCCTGAGATCATCGCGGATCGCTTGACGCCAGACATTGCGCTGAAGCTCAGCGAAGTGTGCCCTACTTCAGCACTAGGCGTGGTGGAACGCGATGGCCGTCGCTGCCTGAGGTTTTCGTACGGTCAGTGCATTGGCTGCGGCAAGTGCAGGGAAGCAGGACAAGGGGCAGTAGCCATTGTGAGGCGTTTCGATCGCTGCGGCGTAGCCAAAGAGCAGACGGTGCGGCTCTGGGACATCGACAGCGGCACGGAGGTGACGCCTGTCGCTTCCAACCCCGAAGCGACGCGCGGGCGAATTCATTCGCTGCTTCAACGGGCTCTAAACGTTCGCCAGTTGGATGCCGGCTCGTGCAACGGATGCGAAGCGGAGATCACCGCCCTTACAAACCCATATTACGACCTCGAACGATTTGGGATTCATTTCGTGGCGTCTCCAAAACATGCCGACATGCTTCTTGTCACTGGACCCGTCACTCGCAATATGGCGGAAGCAGTCAAAGCTACGTATGAAGCTGTTCCGGCGCCGAAGTTGGTCGTCGCTGTTGGGGCGTGCGGATGCAGTGGCGGAATTTTCGCGGGAAGCCACGCCATTGTCGGCGCTGTTGATGCTGTCATACCCGTCGATGGATTCATTCCCGGTTGCCCGCCGACTCCAGCCATGCTCATAACCGGAATACTTGAGGTTTTGCGTCGCCGCGTAGCGAAATGAATCGCCGCGAATGACTCTGTCAGTAACTCGGGAGCGTTGAAGGCGATAGCTTAGTTCAGCGATTCTCTCAACAAGGGGATATTCGTTGGTCTAACGAGTCTTCGCAGGAACTTTAAACGGTGAGATCGACCAGGAGATTGTGCTTGCGACCAGCGAGCAAACAATTCCGCCGGCCGCATCGCCTGGGGCGAAGTTTTTCGAATTGAAAGGGTGCCCTCCTTGTGTTCGGGGTGCGCGCAACACCAGAGACGTACGGCTAAAATCCCAGATATAGTTTTGGACATCCCATGCCGCTGACCGAGATTCGCCGGAGAAATACAACTCGTACCGTGCGTTGTCGCGGTATGGAGTTGCTTAACAACCCTGCTTTGAACAAGGGGACCGCATTCAGTGAAACCGAGCGCGAGAGCTTTGGTCTCCGTGGCCTTCTACCCCCCGTCGTCGAATCGCTCGACGACCAGTGCGTCCGGGCCTTCGAAGCATTCACGTTGAAGTCGAACGATCTGGAGCGCCATATCTATCTGCGTCAGCTCCAAGATACTAAGCGCTCCGATTCAAGTTCAGGTGTCCGCTACCGCGAAAGCCGCTAGATACTTGGCGTAGGCTGGGAACCATTGCGAGGCCACGCTGTGCTCCTCGTCACCGTTCGGAGTGGCTCGGCACGCCCTGCCCACCCTTGACGCACATGCGCTTGCACTTGGTCGAGGCGCAACGAAAGACTTCGGGCCATAGCTCGCGCAACAACGATTTGGCAGAATCGGCTTCCCGGCCAGTTGTACCGAGAATGCCAGTAACAGCGGTTCGCGGAGCGCGTGGATCTCCGAGTAGGTAACTGTCGAGAAGGAAGTTGCGAGGGAGTTCCGCATGTCAATCAAGAGAAGAGCGTCTGCCCTTTGCGCAGAAGCTCAACGCCTGCGAAACAGTGCCAGCGCGAGGCACAAATGTTTTAGAATCAGAGTGACAAACGCGCCCGTAGCACAGATGGATAGTGCATCTGCCTTCTAACGACGGACGCAAATCTTACAAAGCTTTTGCTGAGCGTCGCTTACAGTCGTTCTCTCCTCAAATCTCGTCCTCGGTTGTACCGAAGTTATACCGAGATCCGTTTTCTTGATAGATAGCAAATCCAGCGCCCGCTCCTGAAACATGGACCGAAAATCCTACAAATGCTCTCCAGCTATCAAAGTTGAGACTTTGCTTCTTCCACGTTGACCACGAGCGCGGCACGCGCCCATCGAAACTTGGCTTTGATGGCATCGAAATGCGGGCCCCCGGTATGGAACTCTGCCTTGCCTACAATGCCACACCCCTTGCCCGGGCCATGAGTTCCCTGCACCTGACGCGTGCCGCAGATCAATTCCACGCGGTTGTCACGGCTTACATTTGCCTCAGTCTTGTGCATGTGACCGACGGGGATGAGGAGCGTGTCGTTGTTGATGCCGCACGCGCGCAACTGATCGCCCCAGGTTGCTACGAGGTGTGGGCCATCAGGACCAGTGGTAGCAATGGCGATCCATTCGGCCTTGTCTATCACTTCCTTGCAGATGCCGTCGATCTTTGTCATAGCAAGACTCCCCGCCAGTCCTATGAGGTTACCTGGTCAATTCCAACAACCAGTGGCTGCTTCTGTACGTGGCTCGGTTCGAGAATGAAGGTCCCGAAGACGTTCATGGCAAAGGCCGTGATCCCGGCCAGTTCGAGTATGGCCGAGACGGGCAGCAGATCCCATGCCCAACTCGCGTAGCCTTGGTACGCGAGGATTTCACAGGAAACGCGAAGCGCACATCCAATCGTGAGAAGTGCGAGGCTGGCAAACATCAATCCCGTGCTCCACAGCAGACGCATTCCCGCAAAAGCCGGCAGAATGCGTTGGCCTACTGACAGCACCATCATGGCGATGAATCCGACCGTCAACGCATGTCGCGACGCGCCCCAAATTCCGCCGGAAGAATCCCAGCGCGCTGCGCTCGTTCCGAGGAGGCCGGCCACCAGCAGCCAGCCGTATGCCATGCGGACGAAGAAAGGAAAACTCCGGTGCACGCCACGGGTTTTCGGCTCCTGTCGCGACGATTCGAACATCCGTAATGCCGCAATTGCCAGCGCCGTGCCCGCGACAAAGAGCGGCGTCGCTTGAGTTCCCCATCCCGCGAGCGTCAAGACAATACCCGCAAAGTTGACTGCGAGTGCGGTCACGAGCAGCTTGGGACGAAGCGGCTTTAGCCCCAGGAAGACAGGCATCCACTTGGTGCTGAATCCCCAGACAAACGGCACCAGAAACCCCCAGGCGGCCAGCACGAGATAGCGCTGGTCGAGAGCGTGCGGCAGCGCAGGGCCTACACCCCGTACCGCCATGAAAATGGTTCCGGCAAGATTCCCGGCGAGGGTCAGCATCAAACCAATACTCGCGGTGATAACGACCGACACCCACGGCTCTAGCCAGGTCTTCCCGGAGTTTTCTGGACGGTGCCGCGAAACCGCGCGAAAGAAAATCACGAACGCCGCGAGCTCGAGGAAGGACGAAACCGGAAGGAGCAAACGCCACTTCCAGCCGTACACGTTTGCGGTCCAGCGCATCGCGACCCCGATCGTCCACAGGATCCAGCAGGCCCACGCGGCGCCGAAAGCTGGCTTCGTCGAGCCGCGCAGCTTCGGGATCGAGTAGAAACCGATACCGAAAATGAAGCTCCCGATCCACCCGAACACCTGCGCGTGGCCGTGCGCCTGCAACCATGCGGGTGAAACATACCCTGCGCTCTCGCGCCCGCTGATCTGAAGAAGATTCCAGACGCCGAGAAACGTTCCCGGGAGAAGCATGAATACAAGTCCTGAACTGATATAAGCGATCAGCAGGCGGGACAGTGAACTCTCGCGCGCACGGGCAATGTCCATGATTTCGGCTGGCGAGCGCAAAGGACGGCGCTCATTTCCGGACGCTGCGACAGTCCCTTCGAGTGGCGTCGGCATAGAGAAGCCTCGGGCGTCACACAATACTGGCTTCCATTTCGACTGCGCGCGGAAAGAGAATGTTGTTTTCGAGATGTACGTGGTGGTGGAGATCTACCTCGAACTCCTGCAAATCCGCATATAGCGCCTGATAACTTGCGCACGCGTCCGCTGGGGGGGTGTACGCCGAACTGGCTGCGCGAATCTGGTTCACCAAGGCCGCTGCTGCATCGTGCTCCTCCATCATGGCGTGAACCGGATTTCGCACGGTCTGAAAGAATGGTGGTTCGAGCGTTTCCTTTCCGCTGGCAGCGCGCTCCACCGCCTCGATGTAAGGAAACAGAACCTGTTCCTCTTTCCGCATGTGCGTGATCATCTCTCGGGCTACCTTGAGGAAGAGGTCCTCGATTTCCGCGATTTCGGGGTGATTGTTTCCGTGTTTTGTCTTCACCCTCGCGAGCAACGATGGGACACGCTGGACTGCCTCGCGGACATACCGGTGATGTTTTTCTCGTATGTGCTGCGTCAGATCGCCAAGCGGAGCCGATGCCCATTTCTCATCCTCTGGTCCTACATTGGCCTTGTTCTCGCGTAGCCGCTCCATAATCTCTTCTTCGGACACACCTGCATGTGCGCACGCGTCGTGCAGGGACTTGTTGCCCCCGCAACAATAGTCGACGCCAGCCTGTTCCAGAATTTGCGTCGCCCCCGGGTTTGCCACTGCAATTTCTTTCACTTTGGTTTCAGCCGTGATGTTCATGGTCTCCTCCCTTATGAGCGAGCAGTTTGGACGAAGCTCCGCTTGGGAGCAGTGACCAAAGTCACTACCCTGCGAAGGGATGCCAAATTTTCCAGGGAATGTTACTCGGAGGAGTTTTGCTCGTTCTTCAGACCGGCCAGGTCTTTCACCACAATTTTGCGGCCGTCCACTTCCAGAAATCCTTCCGCTTGGAGCCGGCTCAGATTTCGGGAAACCAGTTCCCGCACCGTGCCTAACTCTGACGCTAAATCCTGATGGCTCATCGTCAATTCCAAGTGCACCCCCTCTTTTGAGGGTCTACCGCCCGCTTCCGCGAGGCGCAGGATAACCGCGATCAGCCGCTGGCGAACCGTCGTGAACGACAGTTCTTCGATGATTCCGACGAGACGTCGCAATCGCGACCCGACCACGGCAATCACCTTGAGCCCCACATCCGGATGCTCACGGCAGAAACCCTGGAAATCCTTACGCGAGATGAAGAGGACCAACGCATCCTCCAAAGCCGATGCCGAAGCCGGATAGTTGCCTCCATCAAACACGGGAAGCTCCGCAAACGAGCTACCAGGCCCTTCCACGGCTAACACCTGCTCGCGGCCCCCGGCTGACAGTTTGAATATACGAATCTTGCCCGACGCCACCAGAAAGAGCCCGGTGCAAGGGTCCCCTTCTCCAAACAGCAACTCGCCCCGCTGAAAGTGCCTCTTGCTTACTCGCGCAGCCAATGCGCGCATCTCCGTCTCAGTGAGGCTCGCGAAGAGCGGCGTTTTTCGCAGAATTACTTCCACGTCTTCAGCCATAGTGGCGACCCACCACTGCCGTTCCTACCGAAACCGAAAATTCCAATCGAATAACATGAACTTCAGACGCGCACCTCACGACAAGCTTACACCACAGCCGTTGGCCGTGAGATTGGTTTGACGCAACCGAGAGGCTACAGCGTGTGTTCCGGCGATGGATGGGGGCCATGTGAGACACTTGCAGCGCAGAACCAGATCAACCGTTTAGGAGTTTGTTCACCACGTCCACCGCACGGTAGATCGGCTCGCCTTGGGGCAGGAATCGCGTAATTCCACTCAAATCGTCCCCTGATGTCACCAATCCTTTCTCAACGTACCGACCGCTGCGAACCTGAGGATGTCCGATCGTTGCCACCAGCGCATTGCAGAGGCATGTCCTTCCAACTGTATTTTCCTGTTTGCCGCCCTTCGAGAGGTATACGGAAACGGGCTCACCGGGACAGCGGTAAGCGATCTTGCCGTCAGGGCCTTTGTAGGCCTCGCGCAAATAGCCAAGATCGCAAATGCGCGGCCGAGCCAAATAGACGTCGCGATCCGACAGCGTGCCCTCCAACTGCGCGATCTTGAACGGAAAACCCGTGGGAGAGGCCAAAGTATCCGTGACGACCCGTGCGTCGCCCGAAATGACCTTTGTCAGAAGGGCTTGCTTGTAGTCTTCTCTCAAACCAGACTCCGCGCAGTACGCAAACGCGGTGCCGACCTGAACGCCTGCCGCGCCAGCGGCTAGGGACTCGCGAACCTTCTCGGGTGAACCATATCCTCCCGCGAGCCAAAACGGCGGGCCGAGTTCGCGGATCTTTCCGAGATCAACCTGATCGCGTTCTCCGTAGATCGGTTCGCCTGCTTCGTCAAGTTGCAGCTTCCCACGGGGAGGCGCATTGTGGCCTCCGGCGGTCGGTCCTTCGATGATGAATCCGTCCACTCGGCCGTTGGCCCGCTTCAGCATCGTGGCGGCCAGCGTGTTTGAAGCAATGATGGCAAGAAACTTGGGCCGGACCATCGGCGCGAGGTCGCGTTCCATGAATTCCGAAGGAACAAAAGTCATCGTGGTGTCGTCACCCTCCTCCGCACCAGTGACGTGTAGGGAGTATGTTGCGGTCTTGTGGCAAGACAAGAGATCAAGCGCTCCGGGAATTTTCACCGGAACGCCCGCGCCCATGAGGACATAGCCAACACCGGCGAGCATCGCACCATACAAAGAAGGCAGATGCGGAATCTGAATTTTTTCCAGATAGTTGATTCCGACCGGATTGTCGTGGCCTTCGCGGGCGAGAAAGACTTCAACGAAATTGGCGACGACGCTCAGCTCGCTCAGCTCGCGCGGGGTGTCTTTTGTGTGCATAGGCACGGTTTGGTACGAAGCGCTCGCGGGCTTACCGCCGGGAATGTAGAACTTGCTCCACGCGCGCTCGGCCATGAGCGGGAAAGGGAAATGGTCGAGGCCGCGGCGCATGTGCCCTCCCGGGTCGCCGTCTTGCAGGCGCCGGGCGAAGATTTGGTCCAGAGCGGTTCCAGAAACAACGCCGAGCTGACCAAGCCGCGATACGGCCTGAGCAAGCCTCCAACTCGACACTCCCGCACCCATTCCACCTTGAATGATCGTGGGAAGATTCCTCATACCAGTGAGTATCGCGCTGTCCGAACCCTTCTCATTGTCATAGTTTTGTATTAGGTGCGGGAACGAAGCGAAGCGCTCACAGAACAAAGGGCGAAGTAATCAGCATTTCGCGTAGTCGCCCAAATGATGTAGTTTGCTCGTGAGATGTATTGAGATTCAAAAAGGAGATTTCGAATGCAAACACAATTCCCCCGGTGGACGAAACGGTTTCAGAAAACTCACGGGAAGGTCTGGCGCGCGTTCCAAAAGCTCGGAGAGGAATGTCATCGTGCGGGTCCGCTGGACGCTCGTTCTCGACGGCTGGTCAAGATAGGGATTGCCGCAGGGTCTGGTTCCGAAGGTGCGATGCATTCTGCTGTGCGAAACGCCTTGGCGGAAGGCGTCTCGCGAGACGACATTCGCCACGCCATATTGCTATCCATCACCACAATCGGGTTTCCTAACGGTCAAGCGGCGCTTAGCTGGGCGGAAGACATCATGCGCGGAAAGTGATTTGCGAGGCCATTGCGAAAGGCAAGCAACCGCCGAATCACCCTTTCCTGGATGGCCTCGGGCGGTGGAGTAGCTCATTCTTTCTTCTGAGCGTGGCAGCCATGTCGGACAGCGTGGTTGTCTCGAGGTAATTCATCAACTGGGTGCGGAGGCCCTTCCAAGTGTCGTGCAGCGGGCACGGGGAGTCATCCGAGCAGCCTTCCAGACCGACTGCACATTCAGCGAACTGATTCAAGCCGTCAATTGCGGCCACCACATCCCGCAATGTAATCAGCCGAGGATTCCGTGCCAATCGAAACCCGCCGCCCGGCCCCCGCCGTGACTCGAGCAAACCTTTGCGAACCAACTCCTGCAGCACCTTGCCGAGGACCGGCGCCGGCAGACCCTCCCCCTTAGCGATGGCCGTCCCTTGCGTCCCGCCGTCGCGAGGGGATTGCGCCAAGAAGGCGAGGGCCCGAATCGCGTATTCGCACGGCTTTGAATAGATCATAAAGGAATGCGGAATCCATTTTCCTTATTCCACTTGATTTCGTCAAGGCCCGCCCTCGCCAGTTCCGTCGTGGTGACGTGCGAGTCGCCAGCGCGCCTGTGACATACATCACCTTACGACGTGATCTAGTTCACTGCTTGCCCTATCAGACGACCATGAGAATGCGTCAGATGCCCGAATATCGGCCAGAACGAGTCGACCCGAAGGGAAAGCGGCGTGGGAAGATATTCAACAACAATCGAGCGCGGCGAAGATCTTTTGTGTTTCGCACCGCGTGCACAGATTCTCCTTGACGGTGACACTATTAAAGATTACAAGGTCTGTAATTCTTATATTGGGTGACGTGATGCTCTACGGACATGCAGCCGAGATTGCCATTCGCGCAGCCCTTTACCTGGCGGGCCGGCCACCAGGCCAACTCTCTCCCGTCCATGAAGTCGCCAAGGCGACTAAGCTCCCCAATGCATACCTCTCTAAGGTCATTCAACGGCTCGCGCAAGCTGGTCTAGTTCGGACATTTCGCGGACCGGGTGGCGGGATCGAGATGGGCAAGTCTCCGGAAGCGATCACTTTGTGGTCTCTGGTGCGTGCAACCGACGGCCCCTCAGACGTTGATCGGTGCGCCCTCGGAATTGGGAACTGTTCGCCCAGCAACCCGTGCCCACTCCACAATAGATGGGCGCCTCTTCGAGGGGATTTCCAGAAGCTGTTGGAAGGGACGACCCTCGCTGCGTTGATGCGTGAGCTGGAACAGGCTCCGGGCAAGGAACAATCCATCCTTCACCGTCACGCCCGTAGGACCGATGCCTTCTCCAACAGCGAAGCTACTCGTGAAAGGCAGGATCGGCCATGAGACCAGCTTGGACCGTAAGACTCGGCGTCTTGGCCATCAGCACATTCGCATGCGTGGGCAGTCCGGCTGTGACACGAGCCCAGGTGCCAGCGGACTACTTTCGGCAGAACTGCACGGTGTGCCACACGGTAGGAAAGGGCCGCCTCATCGGGCCCGACTTGGAAGGCGTCACGAAGCGGAAGGATCGTGCCTGGTTGATCAAGTTTCTCCAGGGCCCGCAGGCCATGATCGATAGCGGTGACTCGTATGCCGCACAACTCCTGAAGGATGCCCATGGTATAGCGATGCCCAATGTCGCGGGTATGACACCGGAACTCGCTGGTGCTCTGCTCGACCTGATCGAAGGGGCGCCGGGTCCTGCGAAATCTGAATTGGCTGGCGTCGCCATTGACGACCGGCCGTTCACCGCAAGCGACGTCGTGATGGGACAACAAATCTTTCTCGGCGAGCAACCGCTCGCAAAGGGCGGTCCGGCTTGTGTCTCATGCCACACGCTCGGCACGATTGGTATCCTAGGCGGCGGGCGGCTCGGCCCGGATCTAACGCAAGTATTCGACCGGCTCGGCGGGCGCAAAGGTCTTGGCCCATGGCTATCCGCTCCACCGACCCAAACCATGCAGTCCGTTTTCCGCAATCATGCCCTCCAGCCCGAAGAGATTCTCCCGTTGCTCGCAGTGATCGACGACGCGAGCAAGGGCAGCCAGGCTGCGGATAAGTCCTCGATAGCGAAATTTGTTCTGTTCGGCTTCGGTGGAATGTTGGTTGGCCTCGCCTCGCTTCAGCTTGCCTGGCGAGGACGATTCCGGTCCGTCCGACGAACCATTGTCCGGGCACAAGTGCGAGGTGAGCAATGAAGCGCAAAGACGCTCTTTCATGGATTCGCGATGAATCGAATCCGCAACTGCGAGGATGGGAGGAGTTCTATCGCAATCGCTGGCAGCACGACAAGATTGTGCGCAGCACGCATGGCGTGAATTGCACCGGCGGATGCACCTGGCAGATCTATGTGAAAGACGGAATCGTCACATGGGAGATGCAGGGTCTCGACTATCCGTCACTGGAAGCCGGCCTGCCTCCGTATGAACCGAGAGGGTGCCAACGCGGAATTTCCTACTCCTGGTATCTCTATAGCCCGCTGCGCGTGAAGCACCCCTACACGCGCGGAGTACTGCTCGACCTGTGGAAGGAGGCTCGCGCCAAGCACGGAGATCCAGTGGAGGCTTGGAAGTCGCTCGTAGAGAACCCCGAAGCTCGGCAGCGCTGGCAACAGGCGCGTGGCAAGGGAGGTTTTCGCCGCGCGGAGTGGGACACAGTTCTCGAAATGATCGCCGCATCCTGCATCTGCACGGCTAAGAAGCACGGCCCCGATCGCATCGCCGGGTTTTCGCCGATTCCGGCGATGTCCATGATCAGCTACGCGGCGGGTTCGCGGCTGTTGCAACTGATGGGCGGTGTTTCGCTTTCCTTCTACGACTGGTACTGCGACCTGCCGAGCGCTTCGCCCGAAACATGGGGCGAACAAACGGACGTCCACGAATCCGCGGACTGGTACAACGCGAAGCTGCTCGCCGTGATGGGCTCGAACCTGAACATGACGCGCACTCCCGACTGCCACTTCGCTGCCGAGGCGCGCCATAACGGGACCAAGATGTGGGTGTTCTCGCCGGATTTCAGCCAGGTGTCGAAATACGCTGACGAGTGGGTGGAGATCAGCGCCGGGCAGGATGGCGCGTGGTGGATGGCCGTGAACCACGTCCTTCTCAAGGAAGCGCACCACGAAAAACAGACACCCTATTTCCTCGACTACACGAAGAAGTATACCGACGCGCCGTACCTCGTCGAATTGCACGAAAAAGAGGGCTTCTTCCAGCCGGGCAAGATGCTTCGCTCCAATCGGCTCGAGGGGTATTCGGGCGTAGAGAACGGCGATTGGAAATTCCTGATGTGGGATGCAAAAGACCTGCGCCCGAAGATGCCCATGGGCAGCTCGGGGTTCCGCTGGGGCAAGGAAAAGGGCAAGTGGAACCTGATACTGAAAGACGGCGTGGATGGGAGTGAAATCGATCCCACGCTCACGTTCCTCCAGGCAAATGACGGAGTGGTCCAGGCGCGGTTCGACGATTTCGGCGAGGGCCGCACCCTATTGCGCGGGATTCCGGTCAAGAAAATCCGTACGGCCGATGGCAAGACCGTAACGGTGGCGACCGTATACGACCTGCTGATGGCGCAGTACGGCGTCTCGCGCGACCTGCCCGGCGAATATCCGCGTGACTACGACGACGATTCGCAACCCTACACACCGGCCTGGGCGGAGAAATATACCGGAATGGGGCGCGAGATGGTGATTCGCTTCGCACGCGAATGGGCCACGACGGCCGAACTGACAAAGGGCCGGTGCATGGTCATCATCGGGGCAGGCGTGAATCACTGGTATCACGGGAATCTGATGTATCGCGCCGCGATTCACGCTCTGATGTTTTCGGGCTGCGTGGGCGTGAACGGCGGCGGTCTGGCACATTACGTGGGCCAGGAGAAGCTCGCGCCGATGGAGTCGTGGTCGTCGATCGCGTTTGGACGGGATTGGATCCCAGCTTCTCGCTTGCAGAACGCGCCGAGCTGGCACTACATCCACACGGATCAGTGGCGCTACGAGAAGAGCTTCACCGATTACCACACGGTGCCGGCCGATCAACAGCCGGGTTCGCTTGCGGCGGGCCACACCGCCGATACGCAAGTGCGCGCCGTGCGCAACGGCTGGTTGCCGTTTTATCCGCAATTCAATGTGAACCCGCTTGATCTTGTAAAACAGGCCGAAGCCACGGGTGCGAAGACTCAGGATGAAATCAACGCCTACGTCGTGCGGCAGCTTTCCGAAGACAAGCTGAAGTTTTCTGTCGAAGATCCCGACGCGCCAGAGAATTGGCCGCGGGTATGGTTCATCTGGCGCGGCAACGCGCTGATGGCAAGCGCCAAAGGCCATGAGTTCTTCCTGAAGCACTACCTCGGCACGCATACGAACGCCATCGCGGAAGACATGGCCAAGGATTCCGTTCAGGAGATCGCCTGGCACGAGACGGCGCCCGTTGGAAAGATGGATTTGGTCGTGGATTTGAATTTCCGCATGGACACGTCGGCCCTCTACTCGGACATCGTCTTGCCGGCCGCGACCTGGTACGAAAAAGCCGACCTTAATTCAACCGACATGCACAGCTTCATTCATCCACTTTCGGCTGCCGTGCCGCCGTGCTGGGAATCGAAGAGCGACTGGCAGATTTTCGAAGCCGTCGCGAAGAAGTTTTCGGAACTCGCGCAGCGGCACTTTCCGGCGCCCGTTTGGGATTTGGTGGCTTCGCCGCTCGCGCACGATACGCCCGCGGAGATCGCTCAGCCCTCAATCGCGGACTGGAAATACGGCGAGACCAAACCGATTCCGGGTAAGACGATGCCTGGATTCAAGCTCGTCGCTCGAGACTATCGCAATCTTTACAACCAGTTCGTTTCCTTTGGGCCGCTCGTTCGCGAACACGGTCTCGGCGCGCATGGCACGAGTTATCCGGTGGACGATCTTTATGACGAATGCGTTCGAACGTTGCCGACGAGTTCCTGGGGAGGGAAACGGTATCCATCGCTTGCAGATGATGAAGACACCTGCAACCTGATCCTGAAATTCGCGACCGTGACGAACGGAGAGCTTGCCTACCGCTCCTACAAGAACATGGAAGAAAAAGTCGGACTCCCGTTGGTGCAGCTGGCCGAAAAGAACCGTGGCGTCCGAGTCGACTACGAGAGGCTGAAGGGTCCGCCGCAGCGTCTCATCAACAGCCCGATGTGGTCCGGCTTGACCGAAAACGGGCGCGCGTATTCCCCATTTACGTACAACGTCGAATGCGGCGTGCCCTGGCGCACGCTGACGGGGCGCCAGCATTTCTACCTTGACCACCAAGGCTATCTGCAATTCGGGGAGCACTTGCCCACCTACAAGCCAAAGCCGTCGCCGGCCCAATACGCCGACCTGCGTGTAAGCCAGGAGGTGGGACCTACAAAGATGCTGAGCTACCTGACTCCGCACGGGAAGTGGCACATCCATTCCACCTACGGCGACAACCACCGCATGACCACCCTTTCGCGCGGCGTCGAGCCCCTCTGGATGAACGATAAGGATGCCACCGACATCGGCGTCGTGGACAACGATTGGGTTGAGGTGCACAACGACAACGGCGTGGTTGTGACTCGCGCCGCCGTCAGCGCGCGTATTCCGCGCGGCATGTGCATTCAGTACCACTCACCAGAACGCACGCTCTCTGTTCCAAAGTCGCCGATGCGGAAGGGGCGTCGCGCCGGGGGCCACAACAGCCTGACCCGCACGCGGCTGAAGCCGAATTTGATGGTCGGCGGCTATGGCCAGTTTACGTACCACTTCAACTATTGGGGCCCGACCGGAAGCAACCGCGATACGCACGCGTTCGTGCGCAAGCTGCCCGAACTGAAATGGTAGGAAAAGGAGCGCCGCAATGAACGTTCGCTCGCAGATTTCAATGGTCTTTCATCTCGACAAGTGCATCGGTTGCCACACGTGCAGCATCGCCTGCAAGAACATCTGGACCGACCGCAAGGGCACCGAATACATGTGGTGGAACAACGTCGAGACGAAGCCGGGCACAGGCTTTCCCACCGATTGGGAGGACCAGGAGAAATACCACGGCGGCTGGGAGATGCATAACGGCAAGCTTCGGCTGAAATCCACCGGCAAGGCAAAGACGCTCTTCAATATCTACCACAACCCATCGATGCCCACGATGGACGACTACTACGAGCCCTGGACATACGACTACCAGCGCCTGTTCACCGCTCCGGCAGGAGACGACCAACCCACTGCCCGGCCGAAATCGATGGTGACGGGCGAACTGATCAATATCGAAGCGGGGCCAAACTGGGACGACGACCTCGGCGGCTCTCCCATCTATGCCGCGAACGACCCCAACCTAAAAGGCCTGAGCCATGACACGCAGCAACAGCTCATGGCCATAGAGCGGCTCGTATTCTTCTATTTTCCGCGCATCTGCAATCATTGTTTGAATCCTTCCTGTGTCGCCTCGTGCCCGTCGGGAGCGCTGTACAAGCGCGGTGAGGACGGCATCGTGCTCGTTGACCAGACGCGCTGCCGCGGCTGGAGGGCCTGCGTTGCGGCATGCCCCTACAAGAAGATGTTCTTCAACTGGGATACCGGCAAGTCCGAGAAGTGCATTCTCTGCTTCCCGCGACTCGAGACCGGCCAGGCGCCCGCTTGCTTCCATTCCTGCGTCGGCCGCATTCGATACCTCGGCGTGTTGCTCTACGACGCGTCGCGGATCGAAGAAGTGGCCAGCCTGCCAAACGACCAACTGATCGAAGGCCATCGCTCGCTGCTCCTTGATCCGAACGATCCCGACGTGATTGCTGCGGCGCGCGCGAACGGCGTGCATGACTCGGTCATCGAGTCGGCGCAAGAATCGCCTGTCTACCGCTTCGTGAAGGAATGGAAGCTGGCGCTTCCGCCGCACCTGGAATATCGCACGATGCCCATGCTGTTTTACGTGCCACCGATGTCGCCGGTGATGTCCAACCAGACGAACAGCGCGATCGATCACGTTTCAGATGATCTCTTCCACGACATCGAAGACGCTCGCGTGCCGATGAAGTTCCTGGCGAATCTGTTCGGCGCAGGCGAGGAAGGCCCTCTGCGTTACGCGTTGCGCAAGCAGAAGGCGGTCCGCTGGTATCGCCGCTTCAAGACGGTTGGCGACGTGGATGAGAAGACCGCTATGCGCATGCTGAGTGAAGCAAATTGTTCGCCGGCGGAGGCCGAGGCGATCTACGAGCTTACTTCCCTCTGCACGTTTGACGACCGCTTTGTCATTCCCCCGATGCACCGGGAAGAAGCGATCCAGATGATGGAAGATCCGCTCGAGCACAAGAAGAGCGTGGGATTCGGATTCCTTTCCGGCCCGAAGAGAGGAATGTGATGACGGGAGCGAATGAATTCGACCTGCTCGCTTCGCTGGTTGGTTATCCCGGCGAGCAATACTTGAGCAAAGCGGTGTTTTGCGTCGAGATGCTTGCTGAAAGTGATCCCGAAGCAGCCGTCCCGCTCAGCGAATTCCTCGAACAGACCCGGCGTTCTTCTCTCGAAGATGTTCAGGAGCTGTACGCCGCCACATTCGATCTAGATCCGGCTTGCTCGCTCGAGGTCGGCTGGCATCTCTTTGGCGAGAATTACGAGCGCGGAGAGTTCCTGGTGAAAATGCGCGGAGAATTGCGCCGGCTCGGCGTCGCAGAATCCGCGGAGTTGCCGGACCACCTCACGCACGCTCTCGCGGCGTTCGGCCGCATGGAACCGCAGGAAGCTGCCGACTTTGCGACGGCGTGCCTATTTCCAGCCTTGGACAAGATGCGTGCGGCACTCAAGGGGAAGTCAAATCCTTTCGAGAATGTCCTGCTAGCCGCCGGACGCGTGCTCGAGCACCGGTATCCACGGCCCGATCCTGAAACGGTTCCGGCGGAGCCCACATTTCGCATTCTGAATTCAGGAGGACGGCGATGACTTCCGCTCTGCCTTTTGCCGACGGCTTGTGTTTTATCGTTTTCCCCTATCTGGCGATGTTCGTTTTCTTCCTGGGGACCATCATGCGATACCGCAAGGCTCCGTTCACCTATTCGAGCTTTTCGACGCAGTTTCTTGAAAACAAGCAGCACTTCTGGGGGCTCGTGCCGTTTCACTACGGCGTTGTCGTCGTTCTTCTGGGACACATCGTCGCTTTCCTGATCCCGCGCGAAATCCTCGCATGGAATAGCCGGCCACTGCGTCTCTACGTTCTGGAAATTTCCGCGCTGATCTTCGGCCTGCTGACACTGATTGGTCTTTGCGGTGCAATTCATCGGCGGCTTACATTCTCGAAAGTCCGCGCGGTCACGACCCGTATGGACTGGGTTGTCTTCGTGCTCCTGCTTGTGCAAGTAGTGAGCGGAGTGTACGTCGCCGTCTTCCATCCGTGGGGTTCGTCGTGGTTCGCGGCGGCGGTGGCGCCATATCTCTGGTCGCTCGTCAGGTTCAACCCGGATCTGGGCTTTATCGGCATGATGCCACTGATCGTGAAATTCCACATCGTGATGGCGTATACGTTGATCGCGGTCGCGCCGTTCACGCGGCTGGTGCACATCCTCGTGGCGCCGAACCCTTACTTCTGGCGGAAGAACCAGGTCGTCCGCTGGTATCGCGCCCCTAACGAATCCTTGTGAGCAGGTGGCTGCACTTGTCGAAAGAGGCTCAGAACGCTTGCGTCCGGCACTGGGGCGCCGCCCGCGCCGCCACCGCGGCGACCCTGTTTGTTCTCACGCTTCTCAGCCCCGTTCCTGGGTGGGGGCAGTCCCAGTTGACATCGCAATCGATTTTGGAGCCTCAACCGCAATCGGGATCGCAGCCGGCCAAGCCCGACCCGACGCAGACCACCAAACACAAGCTCGGGCCGCTCGAAATATCCGGCAATTGGCGTGTGCGCGTGGAAGGCTGGGATTGGTTTGAGGGTAATTCGGGGAATAATTCGTATGCATTCCCTCACTCGCTTCTGCGAGTCGCAATTGGACAAGAGAGTGAGGATCTCTACTGGCGGGTGGAGGCCGCACAGGACGCGATACTCATGCTCCCTAGAGACGCAGTCGTTGCTGCGCCGCAGGGACAGCTCGGACCGGGCGGCACATACCATGCCGCGAACGGAAATGGCCGCAACAACGCAAACGCATTCGTAAAACAGGCTTACTTCCAGCTCAATCGTCTCGGGCAGGGCAAACTGAAGCTGGGGCGTTTCGAATACTTCGATGGCTCCGAGGTTAAACCAAAGGACGCTACGCTCGCCTCACTCGTGCAGACCCGGATCGCTCAGCGGCTGATTGGCAACTTCAGCTTTTCGGCGGTCCAGCGAAGCTACGATGGCGCACAGTTCAACTACAACCTCGGGAAGGGCGACGTCACCTTGTTTGGCGCCCGAACGACAAGGGGCGTCTATCAAATCGATGGCATGGGCGAGCTGGACGTGGATGTCTACTATGGCGCCCTGACGTTGCCGACGGGGACCGAACGCCGCGCCGGCGAGCTGCGCTTATTTGGCTTGGGCTACATCGATCACCGTACGAGCGTGCTCAAAACCGACAACCGTTCCCAGACGATCCGCGCAGCGGATCACGAAGACATTCAAATCGGAACCTACGGCGGAGATTATCTCCACGTGTTCAACACCGACGCGTCGGGCAAATTCGACTTCCTCGTTTGGGGCGCGGTTCAGACGGGCGCGTGGGGAAAGCTCACACAGCGCGCCGGCGCGTTCGTCGGCGAATTCGGTTGGCAGCCGCCGGTGAAGACGCTGAAGCCGTGGCTGAGCGCTGGGTACTCCTACGGCAGTGGCGACGGAAACTCCAATGACTCCATCCACGGGACATTCTTCCAGGTACTTCCGACTCCGCGGCTTTATGCGCGCATGCCGTTCTATAACATGGAGAACAACGAAGACTACTACGGCTCGCTCAATGTCCGCCCGCACGCGAAGCTTGCCGTCCGCAGCGAACTACACGCGCTTCGCTTGACCAACCAGAACGACCTTTGGTATTTGGGCGGCGGCGCCTTCCAACCGCACACGTTCGGATACACGGGCCGACCAAGCGGCGGCAACCGGAGCCTAGCCAACGTTTGGGACCTCAGCGCCGACTATCAAGTAACGCGGGACTTCGCTCTGGGAGTTTATTACGCACATGCCTGGGGTAAGGCAGTGATCGCAAGCATCTATCCCAAAGATCCCAACGGTCAATTTGCGTACATCGAGACCAATTTTCGTTTCTGAAGCTGTTGGATCGTGGCGGGAGGTAATCCGGAGGGGCACAAAATGGACTCGATAGTAGGCTCACCTAGGAAGGCGTTGTGGAGCGCGACGCTCGGATTCTTCGTTGGTTTTGCCGCAGTCGCGCTTTTCGGACCGTCCGCGAACCGATTCCAGCAAGTTATGGGGCTCGGCCCCCTGGCTCTTGGGTTTCTGGTGGCCGTGCCTTCACTTTCGGGTTCGCTCTTGCGCATTCCATTTTCGGCATGGGTGGACACGACCGGGGGGCGAAAGCCGTTTCTCTGGCTGCTGAGTCTTTCCGTGGTTGGCATGATCGGCCTGTCGCTGGTCGTTCGCTTTCTCTATCCCACACATCTCAGCTACACAAGCTTTCCGTTGCTGATGGTCCTCGGTGTATTGAGCGGCTGCGGAATCGCAACGTTCTCCGTCGGTATCAGCCAGGTTTCGTATTGGTTCCAGCAACGGAAACAAGGACGCGCGCTCGCCATCTTCGCCGGGGTTGGCAACGTTGCGCCGGGCATTTTCCTGCTGCTTGTGCCATTCGCGCTGCGCCAGTTCGGTCTTGCCTGGTCCTACATTCTCTGGCTGTGCATCCTCGCCACTGGGACAATTTTCTATGCGGTCCTTGGACGGAATAGCCCATATTTTCAGTTGCGAGCGAAAGGCCTGGCGCCCGCTGATGCGCGGGTCCGTGCGCACGAACTCGGGCAGGATCTGTTTCCGGCCGGAAGCCTGAAGGACAGCCTGCGAACGTCTGCTCGAGTATGGCGGACCTGGGCGCTCGTCTGGATCTACTTCACAACTTTCGGTGGTTTCATGGCGCTGACCGCCTGGCTGCCTATCTACTGGACATCATTCTTTGGCGTGAGCGTGGGGCATGCCCTGATGTTGACCGCGGTGTTCTCGATTGTTGCCTCGTTGATCCGCGTCGCGGGCGGCGTGCTTTCCGATCGTCTGCAAGAAGGAGGTGAGAACACGGCGATTCTGGCGCTGCTGATCACGATGGTCGGCGCGCTGGTGATGGTGAGTTCCCACCAGTTTGAGCTTTCTGTTCCAGGGGAGATTCTGATGGCGTTCGGCATGGGAATCTGCAACGCGGCTGTGTTCAAAGTCGTTCCCCAGGCGGTCCCGCAAGCTGTGGGAGGCGCCGCCGGATGGGTAGGTGGATTCGGGGCGTTCGGAGGTTTCGTGATTCCGCCCGTTATGGGATTTGCGGTCCGCAATCTTGGTCAGAGCGGTTACGCCATCGGCTTCATCACGTTCGTTTTCCTCGCGTTGTTTTCGCTTTCGATGGCTTGGATTCTTAAATACGCGCGCGAGGAGACTCTGCCGCAAGCTTCCCCCGCGCAAGTCAACGAGGCGTCGGCACCTGCGCGAGTGAGCCACTGAGGAGCATCGCGGATGACTGCAGTGGGACACCTCTCCAAACCAATGGCGGCGACTCGCGTCACAATTTGGCCGCTGATGCGGGAGCAAGTACGGACGCTGAGTCCCGCGTATTTCGCGATGGTGATGGCGACCGGAATCGTGGCCATCGCCGCGCATCTCACCGGAATGTTTCTTGTGGGTCGCGTGCTCGCGGTAATCAGTCTCATCGCCTATGTGGTCCTGGTGGCCATGACCCTAGCCCGGATCGTGTTTTTCCCGCGGGCGGTCTTCCAAGATTTAGTCGATCACCAGGTGGGTGTCGGGTTCTTCACACTGGTCGCAGGGACAGCAGTTCTGGGAAGCCAGAACGTGATCCTGTTCAGCATGTACCGTCTCGGCGCGGCGCTGTGGATTGCTTCCTGCGCGATGCTGTTCGTGATCGTCTATGCGGTGTTCGCGGCCTTCACTGTCAAGGAAAAGAAGCCAACCCTGGCCGACGGCATTCACAGCGGGTGGCTCGTCGCTGTGGTCGCCACGCAAGCTGTCGCCACGCTTGGCGCCCAGATCATGCAGGCGTTCCCCAGCCAGATCGACAAGATTGCTTTCACCTCTGTCGTGCTTTGGTCAAGCGGAGGAATGCTCTATATCTGGATGATCTCTCTGATCTTTTACCGCTATACCTTCTTCCCGCTCCAGCCACGCGATCTGAAAGCGCACTATTGGATCAACATGGGCGCGATGGCTGTTTCGGCTCTCGGCGGTGCCATGCTCCTGCGTTTTTCCACCGGCGTGGTCCTTTTACAGCAGATCGCTCCATTTCTGAAGGGTTTCACGCTATTTTACTGGTCGACGGCAACTTGGTGGTTTCCGATGTTGGTGATCCTAGCCGTTTGGCGTCACGCCTACAAGCGGCTGCCGTTCGTCTACGACCCGCTCTATTGGGGCATGGTTTTTCCGCTTGGCATGTACACGACCTGTACGTACCGCTTGGCTGAGGTGACCGGATTGACCTTCCTCCGACCGATTCCGCAGTACTTCGTCTTTGTTGCGTTGCTCGTCTGGCTCGTCGTTTTCGCGGGGTTGGTCCATGCCGTCATAGCCCGGCTGAGTGGGAAGACGCTCCGCGAGGAAAGCGCCGCATGAACGAGAAATTCTTCACTCATCAGAGATTCGACGGATTGCGCACACTGCCGAGTCCGAAATAGACGTAGTGGGACAGGAGAAGGTTCGATGCCCGCGGAATTAAGATCAAGATGGGCCCTATGTAAGTATTTTCCGATGGACCGGCGGGTCTGGGCGGCGATCATCCTGTCTGTTGTGTTTTTCGGATGTGGAAGATCAAAGGAACAAAGTGCGCCGGCATATACAGTGCAGGAACTACCCGGAAGCGTGGTTGAGGGAAGAGTTCGACTGCAGGGAACGCCGCCGCCACCCAAGAGGATTCAACTCGCCCAGGATGTCGACGTCTGCGGGGAAACCCGCGAAGTCTATTCGGTGCGAGTGGAGAACGGCGGTGTAGATGATGCCGTTGTATGGATCGATGATATCCAGGGCGGGAAAGCGTTTTCCTTTCCACCGGCTCAGATTAGCCAGAAGAATTGCACGTATCTTCCTCATGTGGTCCTCATGCAGGTAGGCGACGTAAGCATCACCAGTCAAGATCCAATCCCCCACAGCGTGCACACTCACGGGCAGCACAATCGAGACTATAACGAGTCGATGAGTTCGTTGCAGCACGACATCTTGCTCAGCTTCTTGCGGCCTGACGTGATCAGCGTTCGCTGCGACTTGCACGGATGGATGCAAGCCTACGTGGTAGTTGCCAAGAATCCGTACTACGCAATCAGTGAGAACGGCGGACGGTTCAAGCTGGACGGAGTCCCGAAGGGGCATTACCACTTGAAAGTATGGAGCGAGAGCCTTGGCGAAAACGAGCAGGAAATCGTTGTGGAAGTGGGTAAGCCAACAAGAGCTGATTTCACCCTGAAGATCCAAACTGCACAGACGTCCGGAGCAAACCAGCCATGACCGCCACGAAGGCAAGCCCAATTCGGAAGAGGTGGATCGCGAGAATAGTTTGGATGATAACAACTGTCAGCCTACTCGGCGCTGCTGTGGGATGCCAGGACTCCGCCAGTCAACCGGCAGGCCCAGCCGAGGTAGCCTTTGCACCACAAGTTCCGCCTCCCATCACCAGATCTCAGCCAACAAGGGTGGTTGTCAATTTGGAGGTCACGGAAAGGAACGGCGAATTAGCCCGCGGCATCATCTACAACTTTTGGATGTACAACGGACATGTACCTGGCCCCTTCATTCGAGTCCGCGTGGGAGACACCGTCGAAGTGCACTTGAAGAACCGATCAAGCGACAAGACACATACGGTCGATTTTCATTTTGTCAGCGGTCCGGGCGGCGGTGCCCCAGTGCTAATGGCCAATCCGGAGCAGGAATCGGTGGGAGAATTCAAGGCACTCAAGCCGGGCCTATTCATCTATCACTGCGCGGCCAATCCCATGCCCGCGCACATGGCCAACGGGCTCTATGGTCTCGTATTGGTCGAACCCGAGGGCGGCTTGCCAAAAGTCGATCGAGAGTTCTACGTGATGCAGAGCGAGTTCTACACCGAAGGCGCCGTCGGCAAGCCTGGCCTGCAGGCGTATTCCTCGCGCAAGGCCGCTGCGGAAACTCCGGAATACGTTGTGTTCAACGGCAATGTTTCGTCCTTGATGGGCCATGGGGCGCTCAAGGCCCGGGTCGGCGAGACGGTGCGAATCTACTTCGGCAATATTGGACCGAACAAGATCTCCTCATTTCACATCATCGGAGTGATCTTCGATCGAGTCTACCGCGAAGGAGGTCTCACCGATCCGGCGCGTAACATTCAGACCACGCTGGTGCCGCCGGGCGGGGCTTCCGTACTCGATTTCCAGCCACAAGTGCCCGGCGATTATACGCTTCTGGACCATGCTATCTTCCGGATCGACCGCGGCGCCATGGGCCTCCTCAGCGTGGAGGGGTCGGCCGCTCCCGACATTTATAGGAAAGTGAAATAAGATAATCGGGAACGTAATGTCCCGTGAGTATTCAAGAGCGATGAGTTCGCGAACCGCCGAGTGAACCGGTGCTCCTGCTCACGAGGCAGGCGTACTACTCGACCAAAGAGCGTCTGCTCCGTTAGCAGGTGCTCGTGCCGATCGAACTGCCCGCCGATCACGCGCTATCTTCACTGTGTAAGATACTTACAACGATTTCCTGAACAGCTTTAACTCTGATTTCCGGTCCATTCGGTCCAAGAACACACTGTTTC
>DASYZC010000403.1:0-9528 GCA_035949735.1 Candidatus Acidiferrales bacterium
TGCCGATCACTTCGACTCTCAACGAATGGAATTGTCCATCTTGTGCCGGCTGGATGCCCAGGACGTATTCGTTTCTCAGTTCGTAAGCGATCTGGCGGTATATCGGAACGAAATCGTCCGCGGATTCGGGACAGTATGCGCGCCCGCCAGTCATCGATGCCAGCGAGAGCAACGCTGCATCGGCCTTGGCGAAAATCTCGGAGTTGCCAGCCGGCGGAGATTCGGGCTCCTGTTTCCCATTACCTCTCGACGTTTTTTTCTTTGCACTCGACTTGTGGCTAGGTCCACCGCGCAACCAGCCTCCAAGGGCAACTGGGAAAATAACGACGTCGTGCCCGCGCAGCTTCTTGATCAACGCGTCCCAGTTCGGCGAAGGTGAGGAATCGAGTCCCGTACTGAGGAGCACGAGTGCTTTTTTCCCAGTTGACGATCCAACCCAGTCGAGAACCGTCGAGATTGAATTGTATAAATTCAATTCGTCCATTCCGATCGTGTACTGCACTTGGGACAAAGCTGCCAGGAGCGCGGCTTTGTCTTTCGTAAAACCCAGAACTCCATGCGGTGTTGCGTCGTAAATGGCGAGCGCCACCTCGTCATCGGGCGCGAGGCCATCCAGAAGGGCGTAGGCAGCCGAAATGTGTTCTTTTCGGATCAGGTACACGGCAGGACTCGTCTCAAGCATCACCAGTATTTGCGCCGGACTTTCGACCGGCGAGAAAAAGGCGACTGGCTGCTCGATGCCGTTGTCCAAGACGCGGAAGTCGTGCGCCGTAAGTCCGGCTGCGAACTTTCCACTCTGATCGAGGACGCTGACATCCAACTTTACGAGTTCAGTTGCGGATCGCAGCGGCGGCGCTTGCGGCGAAGCTAATTGTTGGGCAGCTCCCAGACCTGACGGAAAGAGACACACAAGAGAGACCGCCAGTAGTGCAAAGCCGCGGGCACCGAGAGAATTCCTCACCTTACTGAAGGTATGAATCGAAGTACACACCGCCGGAGTCTTTCCACCATCCGCTTAGCGCAATGTGGAGGTGGCGCGAGATTAAATCCGACTTGAGCCAACGCAAATCGGGTGGCTGCTGCTCATTTTTCTGATTGGCCCCTTGCGCGATTCGGTCCTCAAGCTGAGAGAACAATTCATCCCACGGAATTTGAGTGAGATCCGAGCCGCTCAGTCCGGAGAGTTTTTCGGGAAGGAGCGACCTCATTCGAGAAAAGTCCGGGTTGGCCAAAAGTCCAGCTGCCGGCGAAGCGTCTCCAAGAGAACTGAGCCGTTGAACAGTCTCGCGCAACATCACTTTTCGCGGCGCACCCACTAGCATCTGCGGGGTGACCGCGAGGTAGTAGAATTTCCTCCGCTGCGTCCCCGTTTTTGCGTCCTTGTAAGGATACGCGATATCCAGGAAAGTGGTGGGGCCGGATGAGTCTTCAGCCACGATCATCGAGCCGGCGACGGCCCGCAGGATTCGCAGAACGGCCTGGGGTTGTCGTATGGTCGCGGCAAAAAGCTGCTGCGCGGTGCCATCGTCGGAATAAGTGGAGAAAGAAGCAATTTCACCGCTCATCAGGCCGAGTGCGTCGCCGACTGGCATTCCTAAATAGCTTTGGCCAACTGTTTCCATTGCGGAGACATTGGCGACTTGTTGTGGGCTCAGGGTGCCGACAATAGCCCCACGCATCAGATCGTATAAGGCTGCTAGATTAAAGCGTGACATGCTGAAGGTGGAACTCCCATTCACAACTGCTTCCGTTTGGAAGGTGGTGGCGCTGGGCCCCGCGAGATCAAAGACGCCTCCGGGCGAGGTGTCGCCCAGGACCACACCCCTGATGTGCATGGCTTCTCCGGCGAAGCTGACACCGCCTCCGGCGGCATGAATCTTTTCAAGATGAATACTTTTGGCGAACTGCGCTGCGGATCTCCCAGCAGACGGTGGAATAATCCACTGATCTGGATCTGGGATACGTGCGTACCATTCAAGTGCCGCATCGGACCCGATGAACTTCTGCAGATCGCGATACGACGTAAGCTGTCCCAGGGATGCGACCTTGCCGTCGACGCTGCCAAAGCGCCTGATCAAACCCTCTACAATCTGCTTTTGGTCGGACGCGACGAAATAGTGGGACGTCTCGGCGCTATACGAAAAGCTGGCGCCGGCGGCGCGGACTTCCACCGAGGTTCCACCAAAATCATAGGTCGTCACCTGAGAATGCGTCTTCTCGCTGCGCTGGGCTGAAGCCTTCAATTTGTCGATGAGGTTGGTTTTTCCGGTTGCGTCGTACACGATAAAGAACCCGAAGCGCGATGGCTGGCCATTCGGCCCCGGGGATCCCGCTCCATTCGAGATGGCGCTAACCCCAAGAACAAGCGGGTTTTCCAGCAATGATGTGATCTCGGGGAGTCCCAATGACGCCGCGGGGCCTTCGGCCTTTCGGTTCCGTTGCTGAAAAGCTGAGGCGAGACCTAACCAAGCGGGGGCAAAAGTGGGATCTTGTAAGAGTTGCAGAACATGATTCTTTTGCTCCGCACCAGAGAGAGAGGCCGTGCCGCGCCAGGCTACGCAAAAGACGGTCTCTGGCGACAGGCGCTCGACCAGGGGCGTCTGTGCTCGCAACAAGGAGCCCGATGCCAGGAAACCCGCAAATACGGTCGCCAGACAAATCCAGCGGGGAACCAAACGACGCATGGGATGCATCCACGCCTCCTACCCACGAGCTAGAGCTACGGAAACGATCTGTACGGATTTCCGATAGCATGACACGGGGCAGGAAAAGGCGCTGCAGGAATGTGAACGGTGCGTTCGTTATTCGCCAACGTACGACTAGTGACCCGGAGGGTTCCCGGAGGGAGGGGCAGCCGTCGCCGACTTCGGTGTGCTTAGATAACCCTTCGCTTCGTTTTTCGTAAGATCGAACACGACGATTTCATAGGGCGCTCGTGCGCCCCGAACATAGAATTGCACCGGCTCACCGACGGTCTTGTCCTTCTTCTGGATCGTCTTATCGTCGGCAATCACATCAAGCGTAAACCTGTAATGCTTCGGATCGACCCTTCGGAGCTTCACCTGGATTGGACCGATGTGATCAGACACCTTGGAAGACTTGTTCAAAGTGAACTCGAAAATATCCCGTTCGCCGAGCCGTTTCAGCTCTTCGACTTCGTCGTGATTCCTTGCGATCAGGCCGCTCTGAACGCCAAGGTCGCCAACAGTGCTCTGAAGCTTGCTCTTCGTTGCTTCCAAATCTGCTTTGGTGGCGGCGACATCACTTTGCGTACCGGTGAGTTCAGTTGCTACTTGTCCAAACTTTGTGGTCGTGTCGGCCTGCACGGCGCCGAGCTGCTGCCGGAATTGCTGGTCACTTTTCTGCTGAGCCGTGCGCACGCTTTGCGCCAGGCCGCGCGCTCGCGCTAGCTCATCCTGCGTCAAACCAAGTTTCTGCGATGTGACGTCCAATTGCCCTTTCAGGTCTGCAATACGCGCGTTCGTCTTGTCGAGCTCGGCCGCCATAGCCTGCGTCTTCTTGTTGACATCCTCGCGGCTCAGCCGAAGGCCTTGCCGCTGCTCGTAATTCGCGTATAGCAGGTATCCCACCAGCACAAAAGCAAGAATGAACAACACGGTTACCCAGCGGGGAACGTAAGACGCATCCGCCGGCGGCATGGCAGCGGGTGTCTCCGGATTCGAACTCATCGGCTCTCCTTCTGGCGGAACGGACGCAATATCTGGAGGCATTATCTACGAGCGGACGAGCGAAGTCTATCCTTTGCAAAGGCGAACTTGCCCGAAGGTGTTGGCCATTTGGCTACCACGGAGGTGGTTAACCCGCCGCGTGGAGTGAAGTCCCCCGTCACTCGGCACCACTCCGGCCGAACGGCCTCTACGATATCGCGCAACATTCGGTTTATCGCGTTTTCGTAGAAGATTCCCAAATTTCGATAAGCCAGCAGATACATTTTTAATGCTTTTAGCTCCAAGCACAGCCGCTTTGGCTGGTACTGAATCGTGATTGCCCCGTAATCCGGAAGACCGGTCTTTGGGCAGATGGACGTGTACTCTGGAATACGGATCGTGATTTCGTAACCAGGAAATTGGTTGGGCCAAGTTTCAATCTTAGGAAGCTTGGCGTCTATTCCTGCTCGAGCGTGCGCGGCTGTGTATTCGGGCATTCCGGGCCCTCCCCGCGGTATCTTACCCCGACTGCCTGACTCAGATTCAAATGAGCGCCAAGGCAACTAGCGGAGACGATGGTATTGCTTCGAGACAGTGAGTTCCTTGGAAGTGATGAATTCGAGCAGGGCTGGAACCCCTTTTTGCGTTTGCTCGATGCCTCTACGGATTGCGGGAACAATTTCGCCCGGTTGCGTGATCCGTTCGCCATAGCCGCCGAGGGCGCGCGCCACAGCGGCGTAGTCGCCGGAAATATCCGTCGCGCGAAACCGTTCGGTAGAAATGGGCATGATCGGGATCTCCATGGCCATACTGAAGTTGTTTAGCAGGATCGAGAGAATCGGAATCCTCTCGCGCACGGCAGTCTCGAAATCCATGCCCGTAAAGCCGATGGCGGCATCGCCCCAGACGTTCACGCAGAGTTTTTCCGGGCAAGCGAGCTTCGCGCCCATGGCAAGGCCGAGGCCGTATCCTAGCTGCGTTGTCTTGCCCCAACCGATGTACGTGAGTGGTTTCTTCGTGATCCAGAATGGCGCGAGTTGATCGCGCGGGCTGCCCGCATCGTGCGTGATGATCGTATTTGCAACATCCACGGTATGCTGCAAGTCCCAAATCACACGATAAGGAGACAGAGGAACTGCATCGGAGGTGAGTTTCGGCATCCATTCGTCGAGCCAACTTTTGCGCACCGTTGCAATCTCGTCGGTAACCGGCGAGCGCCTCGGCTTCTCGATGAGGCGTTTGATCTCGACGAGCAGCGCGTCAAGCGTTAAGCGCGCGTCGCCGATGAGCCCGATGTCGGCTCGAATGTCCTTGTTCAGATGCCTGGGATCAAGCGTCGCGTGAATAAATCTCTTTCCGCGAGGCATGGCAATACCGAAGGCCGTCTCGGTGAAGCTGCAGCCAATCCCGAAAATCAAATCAGCGCTCCCGAGAAAGTGTGGGACCGTCGGCGGGAAAGCATTGCCACCGGCGCCTAACGCTAGGGGATGGTCTTCTGGGAACGCGCTCTTTCCCTGCAGGCTCGTCGCGACGGGAGCACCGAGCAACTCAGCGAGTTCTTTCAGCGATTCCCATGCGCGCGCGTAATGAATTCCCTGCCCGGCATAAACCACCAGGTTTTTAGCTTCCGCGAGCGCAACTGCGGCGCGACGTACGTCCGCTGCGTCGGGGCCGTATCGCGTGGAGACCACCGGCTCGTAAACGAATGGCCCTGGCAGGTCTTCGGCAAAAAGATCGAGTGGAATTTCTACGAGCGCCGGACCTCCTCGCCCATTGCGAAGATTCGAAAAAGCGCGGCGAAAAATATTGGGAATCTCGGCCGCAGAGAAGACTGGCTCCGCCGATTTGGCCACTGAGCCCATGCTTCTCACCGAGCTGAAATTCGGATCGATGTACGCGAGGCGTCGCGCGTAGCCCATCGGAAGGATCAGGACGGGAACAGATTCGCTGTAGGCCTGAGCGACGCCGCCAAACGAATTCTCGGAACCGGGCCCGTGCTGCATCGCAAAGACGCCGATTTTGCGTCCGCTCGTGAGGCGCGAAATCGCGTCCGCCATGTGAATCCCGACACGTTCCTGGCGAACGATAATAGGACGAATATTCGCTTGTGCCGCGGATTCGAGCAGGTGGTTCACCGGATAGCCGAAAATGACGTCAACGCCTTCGCGTTTTAGAATCTCAGCGATTGCTTCGCCGACTTTCACGCTCCAAGCCTCCCGGGGGACTATACTTTACTTGACGCTCACCATGAAATCTCCAGAAACGGGCAACCTAGCGAGATGCTTCAAATCCTTGGAATTCCCGGTAGAATGAGCGCCGCGGAAATCATTCTCTTGCCATTTCAGCCCTATTTAGTCGCGCCTAATAGGCCGGGCGAGGACGTTCAAAGATGACCCGAGAAGAACGCAGGGTGTCCTCGCCGCGTGTCGTCAACATCGGCGACCTGCGGCGAGTGGCTCAGCGACGTTTACCCAAAGTCGTATTCGATTACGTCGACGGCGGCGCCGAAGACGAAGTCACTCTGCGCGAGAACTGCCGCGCCTTTCAAGAGGTGACGTTTCGCCCTCGCAATGCCGTGGCGGTCTCGGGTTGTGACCTGAGCACAAAGATTTTTGGTTCAGAACTAGCCATGCCCTGCCTCCTGGCGCCAGTGGGATTCAGCCGCCTGATATACCCGCGGGGCGAAGTGTGCGGGGCGCGAGCCGCCGCGAAAGCTGGCATTGGGTTTACCCTGACCACAATATCTGGCTGCCGGCTGGAAGACGTCTCCGAGGCCTGCCCAGGCTTGCGGTGGTATCAGCTTTATCTCGTCGGCGGACGCGAAGCGGCTGAGGCGGCCCTGGTGAGGGCGCGCGCGGCGGGATTTTCTGTGCTCGCGATCACGATTGATACAGGCACGTTCGGCATGCGGGAGCGCGATGTTCGGAACGGTGCGGGCGCGCTCATGGGTCGCAATCAGCTTGCGAAGATGTCATTCCTGCCGCAATTGATCGGGCATCCCGCATGGCTTGTGAGTTTCTTCCTCGACGGCAGGATGCTCGAGCTTCCCAACGTGATCGTGCCGGGACGCGGGCCTCTACCACTTTCGGAGACGCAGGCAAGTCTGGCCCGGTCCGTTGTTACGTGGGCGGACTTGCGGTGGATTCGCGAGGCATGGGCTGGTCCGATTGTGGTCAAGGGTGTCCTAACCGGCGATGATGCCAAACGATCGGTCGACGAGGGCGCGGCGGGCGTGATCGTATCGAATCACGGCGGGCGTCAGCTCGACGGCGTTGCGGCGTCACTGCGCGCGCTGCCGGAAATTGTCAGCGCGGTGGGTGATCGAGTCGAGGTTCTTATGGATGGCGGTATCCGTCGCGGCAGTGACATTGCGAAGGCCATTTGCATGGGGGCCCGTGCTGTCCTCGTTGGCCGCGCTTACGCATATGGTTTGGGCGCAGCAGGGGAAGCAGGTGTAGCGAGAGTTATTGCGATCCTGCGCGCCGACTTGCAGCGCACTCTGGCCCTTCTTGGTTGCGAGTCGATCAGCGAGCTAAATCGGTCGTATGTGGATGTGCCCGCGAGCTGGCAGCGCCAGCTCCCTTAGGACTGCGACCCGCCGTGTAGCGCCTGCGGTTCGACCATCTTGCCCGGATTCATCCGGTTGTCTGGATCCAAAGCCTGCTTAATTGCGCGCATCGCGTCAAGCGCTGCTCCATGCTCAATCGACAGGTATTTTGCTCGTCCCGTGCCGATGCCGTGCTCTCCTGTCGAAGTGCCTCCCATTTCGAGCGCGCGCAGAATAATTTTCTCCTCCAGTTTCTTTGCTTCGGCAAGTTCTGCCGGATTGTCCGGATCGAGAATAAAGGCCATGTGAAAGTTACCGTCGCCCACATGTCCGACAACCGTCGTCGGAAAAGACGCGCTCTCGGTATCCTTCTTCGATTCCACGATGCAATCCGCCAGCCGGGAAATCGGGACGCAGATGTCCGTGGTGAACATCTTGCCGCCCGGACGAATTGCTAGAGTTGCAAAGTAGGCTTCGTGGCGCATTTTCCAAAGCGTTTCGCGCTCCTCGGGTGTCGTGAACCACTCGAAATCGCGGCCATGATGTTCTTTCGCGAGCTTGCGCACGGTCTCCGCCTGGTCGTTCACATTTCGCTCGCTGTCGCCGTGGAATTCGAAAAATAGGAGAGGCGCGACCGGATAGTGTGTTTTCGAATGACGATTGCACGCGTCAATCTGTGCGTCGTCCATCAGCTCGATTCGCGCCACCGCCACGCCGAGTTGAATGGTTTCAATCGCGGTCTCGACGGCGTCTCGAATCGTATTAAAAGTACAGCAGGCCGCCGCAACCGCTTCGGGCAAAGGATGCAGGCGAAGCGTCACTTCCGTAATCACGCCAAGCGTTCCCTCGGCGCCCACAAAAAGACGAGTCAGATCGTAGCCTGCGGCGGACTTTCGCGCAGCAGAGCCTGTCTTGATGACGCGCCCGTCCGCAAGCACCACGGTCAGAGCCATCACATTTTCTCGCATCGTACCGTAACGAACCGCCGTCGTGCCCGAAGCACGCGTTGACGTCATTCCGCCGATCGTCGCATCGGCTCCGGGATCGATAAAAAAAGTAAAGCCTGTATTCTCCAAAGCTTTATTGAGCTGTTTGCGCGGCGTCCCCGCTTCCACGGTCGCCTGCAAATCCTCGGGACTGATTCGCACGATTTTGTTCATTTCGCGCATGTCGATGGTGATGCCGCCATAAATCGCGTTCACCTGCGCTTCCATGGACGTGCCCGCTCCGAACGGAATCACAGGCACTTGATACTTCGCGCTGATCTTGAGGATTTCGCTTACTTCCTCGGTGGAATGCGGAAAGCAGACAGCATCCGGCAGGGCTGCGGGATGGTAAGACTCTCCGTGGCTGTGGTGTTCACGAACAGATTCTGCCGCGCTCGCTCGCGTACCGAGCAGTGATTTCAGATCGTGAATGGCGCTTTCGATGCGTTCGCGCGTTGGCCGATTGTATTGTCCGCCGCCCGTCAGTGCCGCCTTGCTTTCTGGCCTCATATTCGCCGAGTGCGAAACAATCGTCTCCTAAAGGTGCACGATCACATCGTAATAGAGAACCGAACCATCGCCCGCAAGAGCAGGTTCAATTCGCACCACTTGGAAGGTTCGGTCTCGTAGATCGACTACCGTCCTCCCCAACATGTCGTGTGCTTCGCGCTCCAATTCCGGCGTGGGGCGCGTCGTGCGCTTGTCCCGCGAAAGAATTTCGGCATCGAGCCGATACGTGCGGGTCCGGTTTCCTTCATCCGCGGATACCAGATGCACGCTCGAACTTGCGATCAAGCTCTGCCTTGGTTCATCACGGAACCACGATCTCGGTGTCGCCAACACAAACACAAGGATGGCGACAACCAGAATATCGTAAGGCCAGCTCCCGCGCTCGTAGGACCAGAAAACCGTGCTCACGATGCCTTGCCAAAGTCGGCCCATCTGACTAGTGCGGACCGGATCCATTCACAACCATCCCGTCGCGCATGTGCAACACGCGATTGCCGTAGGTCGCTGCGTCCGGATTGTGGGTGATCATCACGATGGTTTGGCCAAGGTCTCTATTGAGCTGCCGAAGCAGGGCGAGAACGGAATCGGAGCTCTTGGTGTCCAGATTTCCCGTCGGCTCGTCGGCGAGGACGATCTTCGGCTCGCTGATGATTGCGCGAGCGAGCGCCACGCGCTGCTGTTCCCCGCCTGAAAGCTCCGAAGGTTTATGGCCTAAGCGCTCTTTGATGCCCAGCAGACCTGCAACAGCCTCAAACCGATGAGGGTCGAAGCCGTTTCCGTGGATGTGCTGTGCCAGGGCAATATTGTGATAAGCGTC
>DASYZC010000404.1:0-10308 GCA_035949735.1 Candidatus Acidiferrales bacterium
GTCAAGCGGCATCTCCTCGAATCCGACGAGGCGCGATACGGCGAGATGAACAAGCAATTTCATTCACTCATCGTCGAGGGGGCGGGAAGCAAGGTGATTGCCGACGCGATTCAGCGCAACGATCGCATTCCGTTCGCGGCGGCGCACGCTATTGCATTCGATAATGTCAACCTCCCAAGGATGTATGACTATCTGAGCTCCGCGCATCATCAGCATCACGCGATCGTTCAAGCACTGGAGAGTGGAGAGGGAGCTCGTGTCGCAGCCTTGATGTACGAGCACGCATACTCCACCAAGTCCAGCATCAATATGCTCAAAAGGCCGCTCGTTGTGACTTCAGATGACAAAGCACATCTAAGGGAAACGGCCAAAAATTCCAATACTTGAACCTGACAGATAAACACTTGGAGTGGCGCGCCCGGAGGGATTTGAACCCCCGACCTTGTGCTTCGGAGGCACACGCTCTATCCAACTGAGCTACGGGCGCGCATGAGAGAACACCGCGATTTTACATGCTTTTGACGCGCGGCACCAAATTCGCGGAGTCTTGCAAGCTGACCCAGACATTGGCAACGCTCCTGAGACGGGTGCGTGGATCGTCATCGTTACGGCCTGGCAGCGATGATGCGATATAATTCGGCTCCGCTGATGACTCAATCCCTTAGCACCCATTGGCTGGAACTCGCCGGGACGCGCGGCATTCGCATTCTGGCGATCGTGGTAATCGCGATCGTTTTAGCTCGCGTGCTTAAGGCTTTGACCTCCCGCCTCGTGAAGCTTTCGAAAGGGCCCAGCCGTGTGGCGTTGATCCGCGAGCAGCAGACGCGAACCATGGCGGGCGTGCTTTACAGCATAGGCGCCATTCTAATTGTGGCCGTGGCGGCGCTGATGGTCCTTCCGGAATTGGGCTTCGACGTGACACCGTTCGCGGCCGCCGCAGCAGTGGGTAGCCTGGCGTTCGGTTTTGGGGCTCAGAGTGCGGTGAAAGACATGATCAACGGTTTTTTCATCGTCTTCGAGGACCAATACGTTGTCGGCGATATGATCCAGGTAAACGGTGAAACCGGGCGCGTGGAATATCTAACATTGCGCCGGACCGTATTGCGCAACGCCAGCGGCGCAATCGTGACCATACCGAACTCGCTTGTGGGGCAGGTAGCCAACATGAGCCGCGACTGGTCGCAAGTGTTCGTGGATGTGACCGTTCCTTCCGAAGAAATGGTAGGACGCGCCCTGGCCACGCTGGAAAAAATGGCGGGAGATTTCCGCGAAAGCTCCGACTGGTCCGCGGCGCTGGTGGACGGCCCGCGCGTGCTGGGCGTAGAATCACTCTCGCTGGACGGAACGGTATTGCGGCTTCAAGTCCGAACCGCGCTCAACCGAAAAGATGACGTGGCACGAGAACTTCGCAGGCGAATCAAGCTGGCCTTCGAGGAATCACGCATCCCGCTGCGTCACACGCACCAGGTGCAGCTCAACGGCGAAGTGCCGCAGGCAATCCAGCAGTAGCTATCCCAAGGAGGCTTAGATGGCAGATGTGACGCATGATCAGGCAAATCTTCTGCTTCGGCTGTACGAATTGCGGCGGGAACCTCGCATGCGCGAGGCCCGCGAATGGTATTTCGCGAATTATCATCCAAACTCGCTGGAAGATATGACCAAGCAAGCGCCGCCGGGCAGTCCCGGCAATGCGTCCGTGCGAATGGTCCTCAGCTACTGGGAGATGGCCGCGAGCATGGTGAATCGCGGCCTGATCGAGGAAGAGTTCTTTTTTGAGAACACGGGCGAGCAGTGGGCTGTTTGGGGGCGCATAAGAGCCCTTGTTCCCGCGATGCGAGAGCGAAGCAAGAACCCGCATCAATATGGAAACCTCGAAAAGCATGTCAATCGCCTTGAGGCTTGGCGCGAAAAGCGCGCGCCGGGAAGTGGCGAAGCGATGCGCCAGATGATGGCTGCTTATGCCGCACAGAGCACTCCACAGGCAAAAACGGCTGCGGACTGATCGAGACACGCGTTAAGCGACCTGAATTAAGCGGGTTCACTTAGGAGTCAGCTTTTGAGTGAACCCGCCTCATTTCAAGGAGATTTGTTGGAGGCGCGGGTGGGAATCGAACCCACGCGTAAAGGTTTTGCAGACCTCTCCCTTACCTCTTGGGTACCGCGCCTCGGACGCACAGTATAGCGAAACTCGTTGCCGTTTCAGCCTGCAATCGATTCCCTAAGACAAGTTTGAAAGCGGCAAAACAGGAAATTAAGCCAGCTTCTCCCCAGGCCAAGTTCAGGTTAGAGTGGCTTGATAAATCCATTACGACGCGATTTTTTTTGAGGCGTTGAGTATGACTTTCACCGTGTGGCTTTTGGCCGGTCTAGTGGTTGGCGCCGTGATCGCCACGTTGCTTTGGTCCGGCAGCCGGAGGTCGGAGGCGCAGCTATCCGTCCTTCGCCAGGAGATGCAAAACTCGATCACGGCGCAGGGCCAAAACGTGTCGGCTCAGATCAACCATCTCGTGCAGGCCATGACCCAGCAGCTTGGCCAAGTCCGCCAAGATGTGCAAACGGGAGTCGCCTCCACCGGCCAGCTCGCAACTGACGCTCAGAGGGAAGTAGCGCAACGGCTCGAATCCTCTACGCAAGCTCTGGTGGAGATGAGCCGAAAAATCGGCGAGATGCACCAGACGAGCCAGGATCTCTCGAAGGCCACCTCCATGCTCCAAGGAATTCTCAGTGGAGTGAAAACGCGCGGGGCACTCGGCGAAGCGATACTCGAGACGCTGTTGGCGGACGCCCTGCCGCAAAGCGCATATGCGATGCAGCATCGTTTCGCGTCCACCGGTTCGGTTGTGGACGCAATCGTGCGCAGCGGCGAACGTATGCTTTGCATCGATTCCAAATTCCCAATCGAGGCGTACCGTCGGCTGGTTGAAACGGGCGACGACGCGCGGCGCGATTTTTCTGTGGCTGTTCGCAAGCACGCGGATTCCATTGCCGAAAAGTATATCCTTCCGCAAGAGCACACACTCGATTACGCCTTGATGTTCGTTCCATCCGAGGGCGTGTACTACGAGCTGGTGATGGCCGAGGATTCCAAATATGGACGTCTAGAAGAATACTGCCGCAGCAAACGTGTATTCCCGGTATCGCCGAATGCTTTCTGCGCCTTCTTGGGTGCGGTTGCGATGAGCCTGCAAGGCCAAAAACTGGAGGAAAATGCTCGGCATCTGCTCGCGTCACTGGCCGGCCTGAAGCAACAAATGGATACATTTGCGGCCATCCATGAAAAACTCGGCACCCATCTTCGCTACGCGCAGCAGAACTACGAGGAGGCCGATAGCAAATTGAATCGCTTACGGAACTCACTCGAGCAAATGTCTCAGGGCGCTTTGCCCGAAGCGCCGCCGAAGACACTGGAACCCGTGTCGACCGAGCAAGATTGATCGCTTTTAGAAAACGCCTCGCGCTGCATCCAGCAGCGTACGGAAATCTCCAGTCATTGTTTGGGTGGCAATTTTATCGAGCGCAACCTCAACGTTTTCCAAATCGTTCGGTTTGTGGGCCAGACGGGACGCCAGCTCCGATACTCTCCGTCGCGAATCCTCGGGCGCCAAGGACTCCGCTGCCACCAGAAATCGCTTCGCGGTGTGTGCGTCGGGCGTCGGCACCAGGCGCGCACGTAGCGAGTAATCACCAGACGTAATCGCTTGCACCTTTATTTCCGCGATATTTGTAGGCCCTCCGGACGTGGTCACTCGCCGCGCATCCCCTCGCTCATCTCCGCCCTCGAATCGAAGAACGCCCGGATTCCTATCTTCCACAACGAGTCTTAGCTTTTGACTTGTGCCATCGACACGAATCGCGATCTGCCCCTTCTGCCCAGGCTGAAGCGCTGGCTTCGGCGGCGCAAATTCGAGAGACACCAGCGTGGTTGCGGCGGTCCACTGCACGCCAGGCGCCTGGACCAAAATGGAGGCAGGCCCCGTTCCGGTGTCTAACTCCGCAAGCACGACCACGCATACGGGTGACGCCGCCAGAACAACGGCAGGTTTGCCGTTTATGCGCACGCTGTTCGCATCGGCATCGCCGCTCAGTCCCGCCCCGCAAATCCAAAAACGGTCGCGGACCGAAACCACGGGCGGCAAGGAAACGGACTTCGGTTCGCTCGCTCCAGATGCCGGATCGATCAGCGCCGCAGCCGAGGCGCCAGAAGCTTTCGCAAACAGATAGTCACCGGATACCGGGACGGTAAACAACGCGCGGCCATTTCGGTCGGTTGTGACGCGCTGCCCGTTCCCCAGGTCCACTTGGACTCCGGCGGCTAATTTTCCGTCCACGCCCAGCACTCCAAGAGTGGCTGGATGGCCAGCCATGAGTCTTGGCGGGAGCACGATGGTAACCGTCCACGTGTTGGAAATGCTTCGCGTCACCTGCGAGGCGAACACCTGGGTGAAGAGAGCGCCGCAGAGCAGAGACGGCACAAAAATGGCGCCTACGCCTATTTTGCGTACGCAAGAAAACAACGCACGCCTCGGGAGATCAAGCGCGATTCTCATGATCTATCAGTCATCCAAACGCACCACGAAAGTCGTAAACCTATCCGAGGAGTGTAACTGCCCGGCAAGCTGGCGCGCGGCGTCCTCCGTGCTGAAGCGCCCCACTCGTACGCGATAAAACATGCCCTTTGGCGAATCGTATGTTGCGATGATGACTGGACTATAGCGCCCTTCGAGCTCCCTGCGTAGCCGCTCCGCGCTACTCTGCGTTTCAAACGCTCCCACCTGAACGCCGAAAAAACCCGCCTGCGGATTTAGCGGCCCTTTCACAATCTCCAGGCGGACCTTGGCGGTACCAGGTCCAACCATTCCAATAGCCTCCGCCGCTGAAAGGGACAAGTCGATCACTCGATCCGCGACGAACGGACCTCGGTCGTTGATGCGGACCTCGGTTTGCTTTCCATTACCTAAGTTTGTGACCCGCACGATCGAACCAAAGGGCAGCGTGCGATGGGCGGCGGTGAACTGATGCATACGATAGATCTCTCCGTCGGAAGTGCGACGGCCGTCGAATGGCATTCCATACCATGAGGCCATTCCCTCCTCGACGTACTCGCCGGGAGTCGCAGGTTGCCTCTCGACGGGTGGTGGAACTCCGGAAGGAGGCGATGGGACGCCAGGGGCCGAGGGCGGCTGTTCCGAAGGTGGTTGCGCCGGGGGTCTTGCTGTGTAGGTGCGGTGTGCGCACCCCGCCACAAACATTACCGCAAACCCTAAAGGCAGTAAGAAGGAGCGTAAAGTTTGGCGGCTAATACAAACTAGCTTGTCGCCGTGATTGAAAGCCGCCGTCCCGCAAAATACATTCACGCGGCGATCTGGTTCACTTGTTTGCACGCAAGTTGGGTATTATAGGAATGCATCCGTATTCTCGCAAGGAAAGCCATTGATATCGTTATCTTCTCTTTGCTGGTGGCTCGATCGGATTCTAAAAAGATGAGCGGAATTTTTCGGCACGGCGGACAGCCTCGCCCCAAAATCTGTCCGTCTTGCCGCGCACTTGTCGGCGTGGGAGTGACGCACTGCCATCAATGCGGCGCGAATCTGAGATTTTCTCTCGCGGCGGCAAGTCGCTCGCTTGGCGGCCTGATGCCGGCGCAGTCTCCCGCTACTTACGGGATTCTGGGGCTGAGCTGTCTGTTCTTCGTCATTAGTTTGCTGGCCACGATTCGCCTGTCCGGTTTCACATCGTCTGGTGGCGGCGGGCTCTCCGGTCTTTTCAACTTTGGCGCGATCAGTGGCGGCGTGCTCGAACGATTCGGTGGTTCCCTGCCGTTAGCGTATAACCTCGCACAGCCGTGGCGGTTTGTCATGGCCATTTTTCTTCACGGTAGTATCCTACACATTTTTTTCAATATGTGGGTGTTGATGGATATCGGCCCTCAAGTCGAAGAACTCTACGGATCGGCGCGGTATTTTTTCATTTACGTCGTAACCGGTATTGCAGGATATGTGGTTAGCAGTGGCCTCAGCCGCCATATGAGCGTAGGTGGATCGGGCGCCCTGCTCGGACTGATCGGCATACTTCTTGCGGTCACAACAAGTCGCAAGACGGCGGGGATGCAGATGCTACGGAACCAGTTAATCAAATGGCTGATCTATCTGGCGATTTTGGGTTACCTATTTCCGGAAATCGATAATTACGCGCACGCCGGTGGGCTCGTCACCGGCTTCATCGTAGGCAAAATTATGGCGGATCGACCGCCCGCGTCGCCCGAGGAACAGAAGCGCGCATACGCGCTAGGCTGGGTTGCAGCGTTGATCGTCGCAGCCAGCATCGGGCTAATGATTTTCTCCAATGTGCGTGCCAGCGCCCCTGCTCAGGCCGGCTCGGCCTATTGCCCCGTGTGTAGCCGACGCGAAACCACGATGCTGTAATGCAATCCGGAGAAAAGCACTAACGCGCCAACGATATAACCGGTGAATTCTCGCACGATCCATAGGCTTTCGTTAGCCCACACCGCTAGCACCAAAACCAGCACTATTAGAAATATCTCGAAAAACGTAGTCGCTTTCCCCCAAATGCTGGGCGGAAACGGCCGGTAGCCAACCGTGAGGAGAATCACCGCGCACGCCACCAGCAGGAGAACGTCGCGCCCGACAACCATGATCGCCAGCCACCACGCGATTTTCCCGTTTAGCGCCAAAACCAGATACGAGGAAGAAAGCAACAGCTTGTCGGCTATGGGATCGAGATATGCGCCCAGCGGCGTCTTCTGATTCAATCCGCGCGCCAGCAGGCCATCAAGGCCATCGGTGAAGCCGGCGATTACGAGGATGCCCAGAGCCAGCGCGTAATGGTCGTATTTGATCGCGATAATGAAGAAGGGCAGAAACGCCAACCGCAGGAATGTGAGTTGGTTTGGAACGGTCAGGATCTGTCGGCGCATGAATTTCTCGGCGTTCAGCCCGAGCTAACACGTGAATGGTCGATTAAGCGAACTGCGCGAGATACTCTGCCAGCGAACGGCCCACCTTCCTTGCGAACATCTCCGCGAGAGAAGGGACGGAGCCGCGAGGCTCATCGAGCGCGATTCGCTCGATCCGCAGCATCGGGAAAAACAACGTCGGCAGTCCGATGCGGTCGCCCTCCGGATGCAACACCTGGCTCACGAAATCGTCGAAGGACGCCAAGTCGATGCCGCGCAGCGTGACTCCGGCATTGGATACGTCGAGCAACTCACCCCAAAGCCTCTCCTTGGGAGTGTGCAGGCTCAGAACGACAATGGAGTGCGGTTCCATCATAATCAAGCCGACATGGACCTCAGATCAGGCGCGCGCAAAAGCGGCGGCTCGGTAACCTTCTGTACCGCGTCGGGCGTAACGCTCGGCGCGACCTCTCGCAAAAGGAGACCCTTCGGCGTTACCTCAATCACCGCCAGATCTGTCACGATCAAGTTCACCACTTCCACGCCGGTCAGGGGCAGCGTGCACGTCTTCACGATTTTCGATGTGCCGTCTTTAGCCGTGTGCTCCATGGCGATGATCACGCGCTTTGCGCCCGCCACCAAATCCATCGCACCGCCCATTCCCTTCAGCATCTTTCCCGGAACCGCCCAATTGGCGAGGTTCCCTCTTTCATCCACCTGCAGCGCTCCCAACACGCATACCTCGATGTGTCCGCCACGGATCATAGCGAACGAATCCGCGCTTGAGAAATAGCAGCAACCGGGAATTTCGGTTACTGGTTCTTTGCCCGCGTTGATTAGATCTGGGTCTTCCTCGCCCTCATAGGGGTACGGCCCGATACCCAGCATGCCGTTTTCCGATTGCATGATTACTTCGATTCCAGACGGCAGATAGTTTGGCACCAGCGTAGGGATTCCGATACCCAGATTCACGTAATATCCGTCGCGCAACTCTTGAGCGACGCGCCGGGCAATCAGCTCACGCTTATCCATCTGGGCCATTATGCCTCGTCCCGCTTCCGCTTAGGCCCCGGCTCCATCGGCTTCACGTAATTTGTCCCCTGGAAGATCGCGTCCACGAAAATTCCCGGCGTGTGAACGCCATCCGGGTCGAGCCCGCCCAGATCAACCATTTCTTCCACCTCTGCGATTACGTAATCCGCCGCCGTAGCCATCACCGCGTTAAAATTACGTGCCGTCTTCCGGTAGACAAGATTCCCCCATCGGTCGCCTTTCCACGCTTTGATGAATGCGACGTCGCCACGCAGCGACGGTACCAGAATATGCTGCCGTCCGTTGAATTCGCGGACTTCCTTGCCCTCCGCGACCATCGTGCCGTATCCCGTCGGCGTGAAAAACGCGGGAATCCCCGCTCCCGCAGCGCGTATCCGTTCCGCCAGTGTGCCCTGTGGATTCAGCTCCATCTCGATTTCACCGCTCAGCACGAGCTTCTCGAAAAACCGGTTGCTGCCCACATAACTGGCGACCATCTTCTTCACTTGCCTGCTTTCGATCAGCAGTCCGATGCCGAAGCCATCGGTCCCCGGATTGTTCGAGACAACCGTCAGATTTTTCGTGCCTTGCCGCAGCAGCGCGCTGATCAAATTTTCCGGCACCCCGCAAACGCCGAATGCGCCCATCAGGATCGTCGCGCCCTCCTTGACGCGTCCGATCACAGCTTCGGCATTTGCAACGCGCTTGTCCATGTATCTTCAGAGCCTCAAACTTGATCCAGGAAGGAATGGAGCAGTCTACTACAACTGCATCTGCGCCGGCCTCGGCGTCACTACACGACACGTTAGTATTCGCTCACACGCTTCGCCGGCTGATTCCTAGCCGCGCCGCGGTCTTCAGCACTCGCACCAGTCTGGCGACCCCGCCAGCGGCCGCATCCGCACTACCTGCCCTTTCAATTTCAGCCACCAGCGCCGAGCCAACAACCGCCGCATCCGCAATCCCTCCCAGCACAGTTACGTGCTCGGGCCGAGAAATTCCGAAGCCCACGGCCAGCGGCAACTTTGTAAATTGCCGCGCGCGCCGGGCTAGTGACGGAAGATCCTCCGGAAGAGATTCGCGCGCCCCTGTTACCCCCGTGCGCGAAATCAGGTACAGAAAGCCGCTGGAATATTCTGCAATTTTCGCGAGACGCTCGTCTGTCGAGGTCGGCGCCGCCAAAAAAATCGTGTCCAGCCCGTGCGCTTGCACCGCCGCCCGATATTCGCTGCCCTCTTCCGGCGTCAGATCCGTTCCCAGCACCCCGTCGGCGCCCGCTTTCGCCGCCGCGTCGGCAAACTTTTCCAGTCCCATTTGCAGGATTGGATTGAAGTAGCTGAAAAGCATCAGCGGCACATCCGTTTGCAATCGGAGCCGCCTGACTAGCTCGATCACGCCCGCCAGTGTCGTCCCGCTGCGCAGCGCCCGCTCGCTGGCGCGCTGAATCGTCGGGCCATCGGCCACCGGGTCGCTGAACGGCACGCCCAGCTCGATTACGTCCGCCCCTGCCTCGGCCGCAGCCAAAACAATTGCTTCGCTCGCCACAAGCGAAGGATCGCCCGCAGTGATATATGCGACCAACCCCATTTCGCCTGCTTCCGCCAACCTTCCAAAGCGTTGGGGAATTCTTCGGGCGGTCTGTTCAGCATGAGCTGCAACGGAGAACGCGGGAATGGCGGGGTCAGACATAGCGCGAGAGAGTTTCCATATCTTTGTCGCCGCGTCCGGAAACATTCAATATCACAATTTCGTCTCTCTTCATTTTCGGGGCGCGGCGAATTAGTTCGGCAACAGCATGGGCGGATTCGAGCGCGGGAATAATGCCCTCGATGTGCGCCAACGTTCGCGCCGCTTCGATCGCCTCCTCGTCCGTCACCGCCGTATATTCCGCGCGGCCCTGATCCGCCAGCCAAGCGTGCTCGGGGCCAACGGCCGCGTAATCGAGCCCTGCGGAAATCGAATGGGTGGTCGCAATCTGCCCATCCTCGGTCTGCAAGACATACGTATACGTACCCTGCAGAACGCCCGGCCGCGCGCCGCCAAATCCATCAGCCGCAGCCAACCGCGCCGCATGATCCCCCAACGATTTCCCGCGCCCGCCCGCCTCCACGCCGACCATCTTCACACTGCTGTCGCCCAAAAAAGCATGAAACAGCCCGATGGAATTCGAGCCGCCGCCCACGCACGCGAACAGATGATCCGGCAGCTGGTTTTCCGCACGCAGAATTTGCTCGCGCGCTTCTTCTCCGATGATCTTCTGAAAATCGCGGACCATCTCCGGATACGGATGTGCCCCCAGCACCGAGCCCAGCAGATAATGCGACGTGCGCACATTCGTCACCCAATCGCGCATCGCTTCATTG
>DASYZC010000405.1:0-6139 GCA_035949735.1 Candidatus Acidiferrales bacterium
AGAAGCGTTTGCTGAGAGGCGTCTTCGGCGTCCTCGCGGTTGCGGGTGATCCGAAGAGCCACGTGATAAATCTTCCGCATGTGGGGCTGCACGAGACGGGAGAATGCCAACTCGTCTCCGGCTTGTGCGCGCGCAACGAGCGGCGAGGCATCGGCGCAGCCATTCTCGTCTGGAGCAAGGATCGGAATTTCGTCTTCGCGCGGGCTTCTCTCGATCGGTTTCGTCACGCCATCACCTCGAATTAGCTTAAGGATGGGCATTTGTTCTGCCGTTTCCTACCCGCTCTCATGAGCTTATGACCGAAAATCTTGCCAGTTCGGGCGGGCCCCAGCGAAGGAGAAGGGCGATTGTGAAGTCCCCGGCAAGTAATCGCGCCTCAGATGCTCGATGCCGAGGATAGCGGGACCGGCCGGACGCTACCATCGGAGTCATGCTGTAGGTCTACCTGAAGTTTGCTGTATTAATGACCAGCGGATGGAAGAGCATCATCTTTTGTAAGTGCTTGCGCGGATGGTACTTACGGCCTCGCACGTTACCGGTGAGCGGCTGGAAATCATCAGCGACTTGGGACAATCTCAATCATGAGTGAATCGCACGTGAAAGGGCACGTCGGGAGAAGCTCCCGCACACGAAGAGGCCCATGGCTAAAGCCATCATCTAAGTCAGGGCCGTTCGCGGGCCTGAGGGCCCGCGCTTCCACCGGCATTGCGCGCCCAACGATCGCGACTGTAGGTGACGGGCGAGAATAATTCTTGTGGCCTGATTGCGAATTGACCTTCGGCTACAATTGACGATTCACCGTCGGCGTAGAAAGGGTGACATGGCGATTCTAGTGACGGGAGGGGCCGGGTACATCGGAAGCGTGACAGTAGAGCGGCTCCGCGGTATGGGCAAAGCCGTCGTCGTGATTGACGATCTCCGGCGCGGCCATAGAAATGCGGTGGCCCCCGATGTGCCGTTCTTTCGCGGCCAAGTCGGTGACCGGGCGCTTCTTAGGCGAATCACGCAAGAACATAAGATTGAGGCGTGCGTTCATTTTGCAGCGCTCGCTTATGTGGGCGAGTCGGTTTCCGAGCCGGCAAAATATTTCGAGAATAACGTGGCCCAAGGGATCGCGCTGGTGGATGTTCTGTTGAGTGCGGGCGTGCGGCGCATGGTGTTTTCCTCCACGTGCGCCACATACGGCGAGCCCAAGCAGATTCCCATCGTGGAAACGTGTCCGCAATGGCCGGTGAATCCTTACGGATGGTCGAAACTGATGATCGAGCGCATGCTGGACAGCTATGACAGATCTTATGGCTTCAAGTTCGTTGCGCTGCGCTACTTCAACGCCGCCGGCGCAACGGAGCGTTGCGGGGAACACCACGAGCCGGAATCGCATCTCGTGCCAAACGTATTATTGGCGGCGCTAGGGGAAGCCCGGGAAGTCGCGGTTTTTGGAAACGAATATCCGACGCCAGATGGAACTCCGATCCGCGATTACGTTCATGTAAGCGATCTTGCCGAGGGCCATATTTGCGCCCTCGATTTTCTGGAACGAACAAGCAAATCCGATTTCTTCAACCTGGGCACGGGCCACGGCTACTCCGTTCTAGAAGTAATCGAGTGCGCACGAAAAGTTACGGGGCGCCCGATTCCAATACGGATCGCAGCGCCGCGGCCGGGTGATCCTCCAAGGCTTGTGGCTGACGTGGCGAAAGCTGAAGCTGTGCTGGGGTGGAAGCCGACGATGTCTGACCTAGCGTCGATTCTGCTCTCGCAGTGGGAATGGCGGCGGAAGCATCCGCGAGGCTATGTCGACTGATGGATGCGGATTCCTGAACCATGCAAAGAGCAGCAATGGAACCCAGTGCGCAAATCGATGAGGGCACGGTTGGCGCGATTCCGCTCGCGGATGGTTCATGGTACTTCTGCGTTTGGGCCCCCAAACGGGAAAAGGTGTTGCTTCACGTTCTCGGCGACGCCGAGCACGTGGCGCGTATGGAGAAGGACGAGCGCGGCTACCACCGTGCGACCCTGAGCAATCTTGCGACGGGCGATCGTTATCTCTACTGGTTGGACGGAGTGCACGAGCGCCCGGACCCCGCATCGCGCTTTCAACCGGAGGGAGTTCACGGGCCATCACAATTGGTTGATCTGAGGGAGTTCCAATGGTCGGACTCGAATTGGAAAGGGCGGACGCTTGGAACCAGCATCTTTTATGAGCTGCACGTAGGAACATATACTTCCGAGGGGACCTTCGACGCTGTTACGAGGCGCCTGCCTGAGCTTGTCGATTTGGGTGTGACGACGATCGAACTCATGCCCGTGGCCCAATTTCCCGGTTCCCGGAATTGGGGCTACGATGGCGTGTATCTTTTTTCGCCACAGAATAGCTACGGCGGACCGTACGCGCTGCAAAGGTTGGTGGACGCGGCGCACGCTCACGGTCTGGCGATGGCCTTGGACGTTGTCTACAACCATCTAGGGCCGGAGGGCAACTACCTGGCAGAGTACGGCCCTTATTTCACCGAAAAGTACCGCACGCCTTGGGGCCAAGCAGTTAATTTTGACGACGCGCAGAGCGATTCCGTGCGGCGTTTCTTCATCGAGAATGCGCTTTATTGGCTCAAAGAGTTTCATTTCGATGAACTTCGGCTCGATGCGATCCACGGAATTTTCGATTTCAGCGCGCGACATGTTCTGGCAGAACTACAAGATGAAGCACGCGGCCTGGCCACGCAACTGGGGCGCCAAATTCATCTGATCGCGGAAAGCGATTTGAACGATGCCAGAATCCTGCTTCCGCACGAAAAGGGAGGATATGATTTGCCGGCGCAATGGAGCGACGACTTCCATCATTCGTTGCACACGCTTCTGACAAAAGAGGGAGCCGGATATTACGCCGATTTTGGACGTGTCCATCATTTGAGGACGTTGATTCAAGACGGTTGGTATTATCGCGGACAATTTTCGAAGTATCGGCAGCGGCGGCACGGCAACTCCGCGACCGGCATTTCGAAATCGCATTTTGTGGTGTCCTGCCAAAATCACGATCAAGTAGGCAACCGCGCGCTTGGCGAACGGTTGAGCCAGCTCGTCAGCTTTGAAGGACAGAAACTAGCGGCGGGCGTTACGCTGCTATCGCCCTTCGTGCCGCTGGTTTTCATGGGTGAGGAGTATGGAGAAACTTCACCTTTCCTATATTTCACGAGCCACGGAGACAAGGATCTTGTAGATGCAGTGCGACGCGGCCGCCGGAAGGAATTCGCCAGCTTTGGGTGGAAGCAAGAGTCACCCGATCCGCAGAATCCGGAAACTTTCGAAGCATCCACACTGAAACATGGGCTTGAAGAGCAGGAACCGCATCGGACGCTGCGAGCTTTCTACAAGCAACTGATTCAACTGCGCAACACGTGTCACCTCGGGACGGATTGGAGCGTCGAAGCTAGCGAGGATGAGGCTCACGAATGCCTCAGGCTTTTGTGGACATCCGGCTCAGATGCGCTGGCGGCTCTCTTCTTTTTCGGCCGCATCGAAGCGACGTTGGAAGCGAGGTTGCCGCCCGGCCGATGGCTGACAAAGCTAAACTCCGCGGATACGAAATGGCGGGGTCCGGGAATCGAGCTGACGGAAGGGGTATTCGTGAATCCTTCGTCTCGAATCTGCTTATCGCCTCAATCCTTCCTTCTTTTGGAGAGCGCCGAAACGGGGAGAAACCGGAACTGACTTTCTCACGCTGGCGGCCAGAGTTCTGTGGCAGCCAAGTTGTCGTAGTGGCCGTCGTGATATCATTCCGGCCGCCGAGCAGTGTCGGCTTCAGATTCGGATACCCCGCCGAAGACGGCGTGGTCCAGGCCTGGACTCTGCCGCAGCCCAGCGAGCGGCTCGCAAACAGAATAAAATCCTAGCCTCAGAGGTATGTGCCGATGGCCATGATTACCGGTGGAGAGCTCGTCGTACGAACGCTGCTTAAGGCCAACGTTAAAAACATTTTCGGCCTTCACGGCGCGCACCTTGAAACCATCTTTCAATCGTGCCTCGATCACCACATTCCTATTACCGACACGCGCCACGAAGTTGCAGCCGGCCACGCCGCCGAAGGCTACGCGCGCGCCACTCGAAGCCTGGGAGTCGCAATGGCCACGGCGGGGCCCGGCTTTACGAACATCATCACTTCCATTGCCAACGCTTACTTGGATCGCACGCCCGTCCTTTACATCACCGGATCGGCCGGTCTCGCGCAGGCCGAAACCAACACTCTACAGGCCGGACTCGATCAGGTAGCCGTGGTCACTCCGATTACAAAGTGGGCGCATCGCATCACCGTCGCGCAAGACATCCCGCGCCTTGTGGCGCATGGGGTTCGCCTCGCAACCTCGAATCCCACCGGCCCCGTGCTTCTGGATATGCCGATGGACGTGCTAGGAGCGCAAATTGACGAGAACTCGATCGCGATCCCTGAGAAGGTTCTCATCGATTCGCGATCTTCCCCGGACCCGAAAGGGGTAGACGAAGCGCTGAAGCTGCTAGTGGGCGCGACAAGGCCGGTGATCATGATCGGATCCGGATCCTACTTTTCTGGCGCGGAAGCCGAATTGCGCGAATTCGCCGAAGCCACGGGCATTCCCGTTTATTCGGATTTTCAAGCGCACGGTTTACTTCCGAGCAATCATCCGCTCTATGGCGGCACGTTTCACAAGATGGCCGACCTTTCCGCGCCGGATCAGCGGCCTGATGTCGTCCTAGCTCTTGGCGTTCGATTCGGTCTCTTCACTCTGGGCATGAGCGACCTCGTGGTTCCGCTTGCCGCCAAGATCATTCACGTAGAAACCGACCCGAAAGAAATCGGCAGGCTAAGACAAGTTGCAGTCGGAATCGTAGCCGACCCGCGCGAAACTCTGCATGCGATGAACGCGCGCGCGAAGTCTCAGAAGTGGCCGGATCGCAGCCGCTGGCAACAAACCGTTGCCAACGCCAAGGTCGAGCGATGCAAGCGTGCGCAACCCGATCTGAATCGCGCCGCTCCGCCCATTCATCCTTTTCAGGCGGTTTCTGCAATCGTCGACAACATGCCCGAAAACACCATCGTCATCGGCGATGGCGCGGAAGCCTATCACTGGATGAACGAGGTGATCCGCCAGAATCATCCGGGAAGTTACATCACGCATGGTTTTCTGGGAGCAGTAGGCATGGGCCTCGGCCTCTCCATCGGCGCTCAAGTCGCGAATCCGGATCGCCCCGTTCTGTGCCTCGCGGGAGACGGCGCTATCGGCTTCACCATCGCCGAATTCGATACCATGGTCCGCCACCAACTCCCGGTCGTCGTCGTGGTGATGAACAATCACAGTTGGGCAGCCTCGCAGCACTTTCAGGAAATTGTCTCAGGGAAAAACCGGCTGACGGGCACCGAGCTTCGCGACGCCAAGTATCAGGAAGTCGCGGCGGCGTTCGGATGCCACGCCCAGCGCGTGGCTGAAATACAGGACCTCGGCCCCGCAGTCAAAGCCGCCTTCGCAAGCGGCAAGCCTTCATGCATCAACGTAGCGATTGACGTCGCTCCACTGCCGCCCGAACTTCATCTGCTCATGGCGCGGCACTGAGAGAGTTGCTTCCGGCGCAAATCCGTTTTTAGGAAAAACGGACCTGAAGTCTCCGCAAGCGATCACGCGGCGCATCTGACTCTGCGCGCTAGCCGTCAATTTAGACAGCTGTCTTGGTTGTTTTGCGGCGGTAACAGTGGCGCGAGTGGTCGTCGACCATCCCCACGGCCTGCATGAACGCATAGCAAATTGTCGACCCGACAAAGCGGAAACCGCGCCGGCGCAGGTCTTTGCTCATGGCGGCTGATTCCGGCGTGGATGCCGGCAGGCGTTGCGACGATCGCCACGAATTTTTCTTAGTCTTGCCTCCGACGAATTTCCAAATGTAGCTATCGAAGCTCCCGAACTCCTTTTGTATCGCAAGAAACGCCCTCGCGTTTGAAATCGTCGACTCAATCTTCAGGCGGTTGCGGATTATTCCCGGGTTGGCCATCAACTCGCGAACTTTTGCACGACCGTAGGTTGCAATTTTGCCTGCATCGAAACTATCAAATGCTTCGCGGTAGTTCTTGCGCTTCTTCAGAATCGTTTCCCAGCTCAGCCCAGCCTGGGCCCCT
>DASYZC010000406.1:0-3828 GCA_035949735.1 Candidatus Acidiferrales bacterium
GACAGTTTGCTTATCCTCGTCGGAGAGTTCTTCGATGCCCAAGATGGCGATGATGTCTTGCAACTCCTTGTAGCGCTGGAGCACGGATTTCACGGCGCGCGCGACGCTGTAATGCTCCTGGCCCAAAATGCGAGGATCGAGGATGCGCGAGAAGCTAGCCAAGGGATCGACGGCGGGATAAATTCCGCGCTCGACGATTTGCCGGCTGAGGTTGGTGGTCGCGTCCAAGTGGGCGAAAGTTGCCGCGGGAGCCGGGTCGGTATAGTCGTCCGCGGGAACGTAAATTGCCTGAACTGAGGTAATCGAGCCGCTCTTGGTGGAGGTGATGCGTTCCTGAAGCTCTCCAATTTCGGTGTTGAGATTGGGCTGATAGCCGACGGCAGACGGCATGCGGCCGAGCAGGGCCGATACCTCGGATCCTGCTTGCACGAAGCGGAAAATATTATCGATGAAGAGCAGAACGTCGAGATGTTCCTCGTCGCGGAAATATTCGGCGACGGTTAGGCCGGTGAGTCCGACGCGAAGACGGGCGCCGGGGGGCTCGGTCATCTGGCCATAAATCAGCGCGCAGCGGGATTTATCAGGATTGCCAGGCTCGATTACACCGGACTCCTGAAAGTCGAGCCAAAGGTCATTGCCTTCGCGCGTGCGCTCCCCGACGCCGGCGAAAACAGAAACCCCGCCGTGCTTCATGGCGACGTTATTGATGAGCTCTTGGATCAGCACGGTTTTGCCAACGCCCGCGCCGCCGAAGAGGCCGATTTTGCCGCCCTTGAGGTAGGGCTCAATCAGGTCAATGACCTTGATGCCTGTTTCGAACATTTCTAAATTAGTAGATTGGTCTTGGAGCGAGGGCGCTGAGCGGTGAATGGGGTAGCGTTTGTCAGTTTTCACGGGACCGAAGCCATCAACCGGATCGCCCAAAACGTTGAGGACGCGGCCAAGGGTGGCGCGTCCCACCGGCACTGAAATTGGCTCGCCCAAATCGCGAGCGTTCATACCGCGGACCAAGCCTTCGGTGGGCTTCATGGCCACGCACCGAACGCGGCCTTCGCCGAGGTGTTGCGCTACTTCGGCAATAATGTCCATCGGCTCGGGAATATCGAATCCCTCGCTCCAGATGCGAACTGCGTTGTGAATTCGCGGCAGGTGATGCTCTTCGAACTGCACGTCCACGACCGGACCGATGATTTCGACGACGTGTCCAAGTTTTGCGTTATCGCTTCCCATTTCAGCTCCTATAAGCTGCCCGCTAAAACAAAATATGAGGCCGTCTTCACGACATCGCGGATGCCGCTCCGCTCACGATTTCGATCAACTCCTTGGTGATTCCCGCCTGGCGAATCTTGTTCATCTGAAGCGTGAGCTTATCGATAAGCTCGGAGGCATTTCGTGTGGCCGCATCCATCGCGGTCATGCGGGCGGCGTGTTCAGCAGCAGCAGACTCGAGAAGAATGCGAAAGACCTGCGATTCAAGATAGCGGGGCACAAGGCCATTGAAAATTTCAGCCACCGGCTCCTCGTAAATGTAATCGACAAGGGATTGGCCGCTTGGAGATCTATCATGGGGCAGCGAGTCTTCGGAAACTTTGCGAGTCCCTGTGGATGTATCTCTTGCTTCTGAACTCGCTGCGAGCACATCCGGATCGATAGGAAGGAGCTTTTCAGTGAGAAGTCTTTGCACCATTACATTCTTGAATTCATTGTAGACGGCGTAGACCGCATCAACGTCGCGGTTTGCATACAGCTCCGCAATACGGTTGGCAATTTCTTTCGCGGTGGAAAACTCCACCTTCGATGAAACATTCAGGTACTCGCCGATCGTGCTCCAGCCGCGCTTTCGCAGCGTGTCCCGACCCTTTTTACCGATTGCGATCAACTGAGTTTTTTTGGATGCGTTTTCGCGTAGGAACGCGATCGCGCGGCGAATCACGTTCGAATTGAAAGCGCCGGCGAGACTGCGGTCGCCTGTCATTACGACCAAAAGAATACGCTCCTCTGGTCTCCGCTCGAGGAGAGGGTGCGCGGTGGATTCCATGCGCGCTGCCGCCGAACGCAGCACGCGGAGGATTTCCTTCGCGTAGGGGCGCGCAGCAAAGACGCCCTCTTGAGCGCGACGAAGCTTTGCAGCCGAGATAAACTTCATCGCGCGTGTGATTTGCTGGGTATTCTTTACCGAGCGGATGCGACGCCGATAATCGAGAAGTGTGGGCATTAAGTGGCGTCGGCGGGCTTAGCGGGCGGCAGAGGTTGCCTGATGGGATTCGGGCAAGCCGGCCCGGAACCGCTCTTTAAATGCATCCAGAGCCTTGGTGGCTTCCGCCCGGACTGCATCATCGAGCGCTTTTTTGTCTCGAATCGCCTGCAGCACGCCGGGACAATTTGTCTCGACGAACGTGTACATCTCGAGTTCGAACCTGCGGCATTCGGAGACCTCGATATCGTCGAGATAACGATTGGAGCTGGCGAAAAGCAAGAGCACCTGTTTTTCGATTGGCAGCGGCTGATATTGATCCTGTTTCAGTATTTCCATGAGCCTTTGGCCGCGAGCCAACTGCGCTTGAGTGGTCTTATCAAGCTGCTCGGAGCCAAACTGCGTAAATGCCGCCAACTCGCGATATTGGGCCATATCCAGCCGGAGCGTTCCAGCTACCTGACGCATCGCCTTGATTTGGGCGTTGCCGCCAACGCGGCTGACGGAGATGCCGGCGTTGATAGCGGGGCGAATGCCGGCATTAAAAAGATCCGATTCGAGATAAATCTGACCGTCGGTAATTGAGATGACGTTTGTAGGGATGTAAGCCGAGACGTCTCCTGCCTGCGTTTCGATTACAGGCAGCGCCGTGAGCGAACCTGCGCCCAGTCTGTCGTTCAATTTTGCCGCGCGTTCCAGAAGCCGCGAATGCAAAAAGAAAACGTCTCCCGGGAACGCCTCGCGACCCGGTGGCCGGCGAAGCAGCAGTGAAATCTCTCGGTAGGATTGTGCGTGTTTCGAAAGATCATCATAGAAGCAAATCGCATGGCGCTTGCTATCACGGAAAAACTCGCCCATAGCGGCGGCGGCAAAAGGCGCGATGTACTGCATTGAGGCCGGTTCAGTGGCAGAGGCAGCGACAACGATGCTGAACTCAAGGGCGCCGTAATCGGAAAGTGTTTTCACAACCTGCGCGATGGTCGAACGCTTCTGCCCGATTGCGCAGTAGATGCAAATCATATCTCCGCCGCGCTGATTCAAAATTGTGTCGAGAATAATTGCCGTCTTGCCAGTCTGACGATCGCCGATAATCAATTCACGCTGGCCGCGGCCAATGGGGATCATCGAATCGATAGCCTTGATGCCCGTTTGGAGAGGCTCGCGGACCGGCTGGCGATCGACGACGCCGGGAGCCAATCGTTCCAGTGGATTGCGATGCTCCGTCGTCACGGGGCCCTTGCCATCAAGCGGCTGGCCTAGCGGATCTACAACGCGTCCGATGAGCGCGTCTCCGACCGGAACGGACATGATCCGTTTCGTGCGCTTCACCGTGTCGCCCTCCACGATTTCCGTGTAGTCACCCAGCAGGACGGCGCCTACCTGATCTTCTTCGAGGTTGAGAGCGATGCCGAATACTCCATGAGGGAACTCGATCATTTCGCCGGCCATACAGTTGTCCAATCCATGGATGCGCGCGATGCCGTCCCCAACGGAAATAACCGAACCGACTTCCTCGACTGCGACAGTCTGTTGATAATTCTCGATCTGGTCGCGCAAAAGCTGCGTGATCTCGTCCGCTTTGATATTCGCCATTACTGGCTCCTATTCCGCTTCCAATTTTTGCCGCAGCCGAG
>DASYZC010000407.1:0-5663 GCA_035949735.1 Candidatus Acidiferrales bacterium
CCGGAAAGGCTTCACTTTTCATTCGTCGTTTTTGGCCCCCAGCCCCGTAAGAGCCCTTTTGTCAGCGCTCGGGTGAGTACTGATACTCCCGGTACGCTGCCTTGTTCCGTTTATTGCATCCGCAGTCCGCAGTGTCAACCAACATGTTGCCCGAGTGTGCTTTTGGTAAAACCCGTCCGAAGGAGCAGTAAAACGCTCGATGGGGCCTAAAACATTGAGGAATTCGTCGAAAATGCACGGCTACCTGGGGAGGGCAATGCGGCGGAAGCGTTAACACCATTCACGGCCAAATTTTGCTCTTTACGCCTTTTTCCGGCTATCAAGTTTGAGCTGCGACCAGAGTTCGTCGACGCGCCGCTTCGTGCCCGCATCCATTTTTATTTCGTCAGGCCAGCGCCCCGAATACCCTTCTTCCGGCCATTTCCGGGTTGCATCGATTCCCATCTTCGATCCGAAATCCTGCCGCCTGGCCGCGTGATCCAGTGTGTCCACCGGTCCCAGCACGAACTGAATGTCGCGTTCCGGATCGATCGCGCAGAGAGCCTTCCAAACCACCTCGCGCGAGTCCTGCACGTTCACATCATGATCGACGATCACAAGCACTTTCGTAAACATAGCTTGCCCGAGCGACCAGATCGCATTCATCGTCTTTCGCGCATGCCCGGGGTAGCTTTTGCGAATCGAAACAATCATCAAATTTTGGAAGATTCCTTCGGCAGGCATGGCCACGTCCACGATTTCCGGGTGTTGCATCTTCATTACCGGCAGAAAAACACGCTCAATCGCGTGGCCGATAAAATAATCTTCTTGTGGTGGCGGCCCCACGATGGTTGTCAGATAGAGCGGTTCTTTGCGATGCGTGATGCAGTTGACGTGAAAAACCGGGTACTGCCCCTCGAGCGAATAGAAACCCGTGTGGTCGCCAAAGGGACCTTCCGTACGCAATTCTCCCAGCTCTACATGGCCCTCAAGAACGATTTCCGCGTTCGCCGGCACTTCGAGATCGACGGTCTTGCACGCCACCAATTCCACAGGATCCTGCCGGAGAAAGCCCGCAAACAAAAATTCGTCCATATCCGGGGGCACGGGCAAAATCCCCGCGAGACACGTGCCCGGATCGGCGCCGATCGCAACGGCCACTTCCAGCTTGCCGCCGGCATTCTTCGATCGTGCGCTGCGAAAATGCGCCGCGCCGTGCTTTTGCGTTTGCCAATGCATGCCCGTGGTGCGCGAATCGAATACTTGCATTCGGTAGCAGCCTACGTTTCGTTTTCCCGTCTCCGGATTTTTTGTAATCACCATGGGCCACGTGATGTACCGTCCCCCATCCTGCGGCCAGCATTGCAGAATCGGAAAATCGAGCAGCGAGAAGTTTTCCGTGCGCACTACCTCCTGGCACTCGCCGCTGCGCACCGTTTTCGGAAACACATTGCCCAACTCGGCCAGCTTCGGTAGCATTCTTACTTTGTCGAGCAGCCCTTGCGGCGATTGCATGTCCAGAATCGAGGAAATGCGCCCGGCGATTTCTTCGAGCGACTCCACTTCCAGCGCCAAGTTCATTCGCCGCTCGCTGCCGACGAGGTTCGTCACCGCCGGGAATCGCGAGCCGCGGGGACGTTCAAAGAGGAGCGCGGGGCCGCCGGACTTGACCGCACGATCCGATATTTCGGTGATTTCCAGCACCGGATCCACTTCGGCCGAAATGCGCCTGAGCTCGCCCTCTTTATCCAGCTTCTTTAGAAACTCCCGGAGATCGCGATACGCCACTTCCCCTCCCCATTCAAATCAGCGCTCTATCCCGCATTTGAGGGAATTCTTGCGCGCCCACTCTAACACGGACCTTCGTGGCCTTAGCGCTCCGAATGGGGTTGGAACAACCGGCGCATGTCTTGGAAACGTCTAACCTTCGAGGCCAACGGAGACTCAAGACGTGCCCGCAGCTTTTTCCAAAAGATCGCCTAAAATGCGGCCTCCCGGCGGCGTAACCTACCAGCCAATATTTGCGTCTTTATGTAAGAGGAAGAGAAGTCATCCGAAGCCAGGACTTTCGGCCGAGACCACTTCCCGGTTCCGTTCAATTGGAGATTTATGTCGCTAAGCGATTCATACCGAAGCCACAAGAGGGCCTACCTCATCAGCGCCGGAGTTTTGGTACTGATTTTGGGCTACTGGTTCTACGCGCGGCGTAACGCTGCGGACCCGAAATACACGACGGCCGTGGTTCACCCGGGAGATCTGACATCAGCCGTTCAGGCCACGGGAACGATCAACGCGCTTACGACCGTGCCCGTCGGCTCATATGTATCCGGCACCGTGCAATATATATTCGCGGATTTCAATACGCGCGTGAAGAGCGGCCAGGTGCTCGCGCAACTCGATCCGGCAATATACGAGGCGCAAGTAACGGAGGCTCGCGGCAACCTCCAGAACGCGGAATCGAACCTTGTCACTCTTGCCGCCAACGTTCAAGCTGCGGAAGCCAATCTGGCAAAGGCTCAGGCCAATGCGTCCTACGAAAAAGCCACCGCCAAGCGGTCGCAGGACCTTTTCACGGCGGGCGTCGTTTCGGCGGATGCCAATGACCTTACGCAATCAACTCTCAGCCAAGCCGACGCGGAAGTGCAGTCCGCGCAGGCGGCGCTGGCTCAGGCAAAAGCGCAGTTGACGCAGGCCCGCGCTCAGATAACCTCGATGCAGGGTGGCCTCAAGGCCGCCGAAACGAGCCTGAAATACACAACGCTTGTTTCGCCCATTGACGGCACTGTCGTCGCCCGCAATATCGACGCCGGCCAATCTGTGGCCGCTACTTTGCAAGCTCCCAACACTTTCACGGTGGCCCAAGACCTCACCAGGATGCAGGTTTACGCCGCCACCGACGAGTCCGATACCGGCAACATCCACGTTGGAGCGCCCGTCACTTTTCAGGTGGATGCCTTCCCTACCGACCAGTTCCAAGGCCGTGTCAGCGCCGTCCGCCTGAATCCCACCACGGTGCAAAATGTGGTCACCTACAACACCGTGATCGACTTCAGCAATCCCGACGAAAAGCTTTTGCCCGGAGAAACTGCCTACGTCACCATTCCGACGGGCCACGCAACCAATACGCTTTTGATTCCCAACCCCGCGCTCACGTTCAAGCCGAACATCCCGAAGCCTCAGCTCCAGCAGCTCTACAAGCAATACAATATTTCTCGCGAGGCTTCCACGAGCCATTTGGGCGGCTGGCAAGCGGTCTGGAAAATGGGAGCCAACAAAGATTTGATTCCCGTTGCCGTTCAGTGCGGCATCACGGACTATAGCAACACCCAGTTGATTCAGGGCGACCTCCACGACGGCGACGTCCTGGTGGTCGCGCAGCAAGCACAAGGCGCTGCGAATAGCACTCGTCCCCCAGGTTTTGGCGGCGGACCCCCTGGCCGTGGGCCGCGTTAAGTAGCGCGCATCTTATGGTTGCAGCGTCGAGGTAACACCATGGATCCCAAGGAAGTAATACGCGTCGCTCTGAGAGCGCTGGCTCGCAACAAGCTGAGGACTATCCTCACCATGCTCGGCATCATTATCGGTGTCGGTGCGGTTATCTGCACGGTCGCTATAGGCCAGGGAGCCGGTCAGCAAGTCCAGCAGCAGATTCAGTCCCTCGGCAACAACATGATCATGATTTTCTCCGGCAGCGTGAATACCGGCGGCGTCCGCATGGGCAACGGCGCTAATAAGACGCTCACCGCCGACGACGCGGAAGCCATTTTGCAGCACGTACCCAATGTCGTCGCCGTCTCTCCGATGGTCGGATCCTCAGTTCAGGTCGTGAATGGCAACCAGAATTGGTTTACTCGCGCCAATGGCGCTTCCCAGGACGTCACCTCCATACGCAACTGGCCGGTCGTCTCCGGCAGCATGTTCTCTCAGCGCGATGTGGACATGGCCGCCAACGTCTGTGTGATCGGCCACACTGTCGCGCAACAACTCTTCGGCGACCAGGATCCCGTGGGACAAATGATCCGCGTGCAGAATCTGCCCTTCCGGATTTTGGGCGTCCTTCAGACCAAGGGCCAATCACCCAACGGCCAGGATCAGGACGACATGATGCTCGTGCCCTATACCACGGTCCAAAAGAAAATCTCGGGAATCAGTTGGGTGAATATGATTATGGTATCCACAACCTCGCAGGACGCCATGGCCCCCGTTCAGGCTGCCATCTCCGCCCTTTTGCGCCAGCGCCATCACCTGCGCGCCAGTGAAGACGACGATTTCATCATCCGCAGCCCCAATGAAATCGCACAAGCCGCTTCGGCCACCTCCTACGTGCTCACGCTCTTGCTCGCGAGCATCGCTTCGGTCTCGCTGCTCGTGGGAGGCATCGGAATCATGAACATCATGCTCGTTTCCGTCACGGAGCGAACGCGCGAGATCGGCGTACGCATGGCGGTGGGAGCTACTGAGCACGACGTCCAAATGCAGTTCCTCAGCGAAGCCCTGGTCCTGAGTTCCCTCGGCGGCCTGATTGGAATCGCGTTCGGCGTGGCCTGCTCCGCCGTGGTTTCGAACCTTTTCCACTGGTCCACGTTTGTCTCGCCCATTTCCGTGGTCGTTGCTGTCGCGTTCTCGGCGGTTGTCGGAGTATTTTTCGGCTACTATCCCGCGCGCAAGGCCGCGCAACTCGATCCCATTGAGGCCCTCCGATATGAATGAGAAGTTTTTCCGTCGCTCAATAATTTATTTGGCAGTCATGGTTTTGGCCGGGATGGCCCTTGCGTCAAGCGGCGCCCAGGCGCAAAACAGAAGGTTTCCTCCGCGACAGATGCCTCCCGGACAAATCCCTTCCGGGACGCGGTTGCCTCCTCAGGCCGAAACCAGCAGGGTTCCTCCCGACGAGCTGGCCGCCGCGACTGCGGGCAAAAAGACGCCGGCAGGTGAGCAGTTCTTCATCGTCGCCTCAGTTGATCTGCAAAAATCGCAACTCCTGCTGAAGCACCCCACAGAAGTCACGCTCTTGGCCCACGTGGACGACAAGACGAAGTATCTTGACGCTGCGGGAAAACCGATTCAGCTCTCGAATTTCCGCGCAGGAGACACCGTCTGGGTCACCTTATCCAATGGCCCCTCTGGACCCACGGCCGTAAAGGTCCGCAAAGGCGAAATGACGGTGGCCGAGCTTCACCGCTACTATCTCAACTACCCCGAAATAAAATAGCTTCCGGGCTGCGGGCATTTGCCTTTGCAGTCGTCGCGATTTGCTGTTCCAGGGAACGCCAATCTCCCGATTGGCGCCTTTGCCGTCGTAGGGGCACGGTCCGCGGCGGCGGATGCCCGGCAACCTTGCTTGGCCTGATCCCGCCATCCGCTCCGCGCGTAGGCCATTTGACTCTTGCGAAGGGGGATTTCGGTCCTCGCGTCAGAGGGGAAGCACCTGGAAATTAGGTTCGTGACAGCAGACTTCCGTATCCCGGCGCCCGCCCGCTGAGCCCCAGCAGACGAACCCCCGCCCACAGTGCGTGCGGCAGGCTCGATACCACCGGCACTTTGCAGCGCTTTTCCAGCGGCGCAAGGATTTGCAGCGTCTTCAGCCCACCGCAAGAGATCAGCAGGGCATCCGCTTTCGGCGCCTCGTCCCGCACGCCCTCGCTGAACGTCATCAGCTCCTGCTGCGTCACCGGCGGCCGATC
>DASYZC010000408.1:0-7074 GCA_035949735.1 Candidatus Acidiferrales bacterium
AACCATGGGCATTCTCAGTGCACTAAAAGGAGGAAGTCTGCGATCGCTTGATAGCATTCGCCATCGTGGCAAACGGCTTTCCGACATTCTCGCCGCGCACGCGCTATTTATCCGGGGCGACGAAAAGGGCGTTCGCGCCGACCTAAGTGGTGCCGATCTTTCGCGAGCCGATCTTGCAAAAGCGAAGCTAAATTACGCAAATTTTCAGCGCGCGAACCTGAAAGGCGCGAACTTGCGGGAGGCCCGGCTGGCTTCGGCAGAACTGAACAAGACCAATCTTCAGCAAGCGGACTTGCGCAAGGCTGATTTGACCGAAGCCAACCTGAGTGGCGCCGACCTGAGCGAGGCGCAGTGCGGCGGAGTCGAATTCTTCCGGGCCAATTTGCAGGGCGCGATCTTGCGGAAGGCCGACTTCGGGGCCACGAATTTTCGCGAGGCGGATCTTCACGGCGTGGATTTTGAAGGCGCCAATCTGAAGACCGCAATTCTCCGGGAAACCAAGCTCGAAGGTGTGGATTTGTCTCGCGCCTTGAACCTGGATTCAGCGCTACTGCCACGCGGGTATAATCGGGCGGGCAGCTCGAATAATTGAGTCGTCTCGCGGGATAGTCCGTTCCACGCGACAGAGTTACAGTTACACCATCATGCCGAATCTTCCTTGGATTCCCGTGGACGATTTCAAGCAGCCGTCCGGATGGGCGCATCCCGAAGTGCGCCATGACCGGGCCCGAGCATATTGCGAGATGCTTGAGCGGGGCGAGATCCTGTTTTTCAGCGAGCCGCCATTTAAGATTCCCGCCGAGGATCGGCAGTTTCTACTCGCCCAGGAGTGGGCCGAGCTGCGCATGCACAAAAATGTATCTTACCGGCCCGGTGAAGATGTCCTGAGAGGTGTTTCCGGCAGCGCCGCCACCGTCGAGCGGCTGCGGGGAATCTTGCGCAACTATTCGGCGGAAGTGGTCGCGTTTCTGGAGAAATTTCTCGCACCATACGCCGGGAACTGGACCATTGATTTCTCGAGTTTTCGCCCATTTGAGGAAGAGAATCGCGACTTGCCGCTGCACAAGCGCAACGACTTGCTGCACGTGGACGCTTTTCCGAGCCGGCCGACGCGCGGCGGACGCATCCTCCGGGTATTCACAAATTTGAACCCGGCGAAGCCGCGCGTGTGGAACACCACCGAGAAATTCGAAGTTCTCGCCCGGCGATACGCAAAGGGAGCTGGCCTCGAGCGTATCGCCGAAGCCTCCTGGTTGAGCCGAACCGCACAGGGTTGGGGCGAGAAGCTCGGTTTTCACGGAATGGGCCGCACCCCTTACGACATGTTCATGCTGGTCTTTCACGATTACCTGAAAGAGAACGCCGCATTCCAGAAGGATTGCCCCAAGGTGTGGCTGGAGTTTCCGCCATCTTCGACGTGGCTTGTGTTTACCGACGGTGTCGCGCATGCGGCAATGTCTGGACAGTACGCCATCGAGCAGACATTTCTCATTTCGCCCCGAGCGCTGGTTTCTCCGGAGCAAGCGCCTTCTCGGATCCTAGAGACCATCGCCGGACGCCCGCTGCTGTACTAAGTAGTTTTGTTGTCATCGCGCGATCGCTACAGTATTCCGTGTATTACGTTTTGGCGTTTCGCCTTCCATTCAAGTCCACTGAAAGCCCCCGTTCTCTGCATCATACAAGTGCGATGGCATCAATCACCTCAGAGAAGCTTCGGAACCTTGTGGTCCGAAACAAAGAAGTGATCGAGATTGTGGTTTTAGCCGCAGCGTACTTTGTCGCCGGAAAGTTCGGGCTGACGATGGCGTTTGTACATCCCAGTTCGACGGCGGTATGGCCGCCGACGGGCATCGCGCTTACGGCTCTGCTTATCTTTGGCTATCGCCTGTGGCCCGGGATTTTCCTCGGCGCGTTCCTTGTGAACCTGACCACTGCTGGCTCAGCAATCACCTCGCTCGGAATTGCGTCCGGAAACACTCTGGAGGCTGTTTTGGGAGCTTATCTAGTATCCAGATTTGCGAACGGGCGGAAATGTTTCGAGTCGGTGCAAGATACTGTGAAGTTCGCGATTCTGGCAGGCGTAGTCAGCACGACTGTGAGCGCCACTATCGGCGTCACCTCGCTTTCGTTGGGAAGTTACGCGAGGTGGGCGGACTTCAAGGTAATTTGGACCACATGGTGGCTTGGAGATACGGTAGGGGCCACAATTGTGGCTCCACTGCTGATCCTGTGGAGCGCCGACCACAAGCTCCGCTGGAGCTGGAACCAGCTGAGCGAGTTCGCGCTTTTGGTCATCTCCTCGATGGCGGCGGGACAGTTCGTTTTCGGCCCATTTATCCTCCGAGGCTTGAAGAACGTACCGCTGGAGTATTGGTGCATCCCATTTCTGATCTGGGCCGCAGTTCGGTTTAAGCCGCGAGAAGCTGCAACGATCATAGTAATACTCTCAGGTATCGCTATCCGAGGGACATTTTTCGGGCTCGGACCGTTTGCCATCGGCACTCGGAACGAATCGCTTCTATTGCTGCAAGCTTTTATGGGCATCATCGCCGTGATGACGATGACTCTCGCGGTGATGTCCGAGGAGCGCCGCCAGGCAGAGGAGCGCATCCGGAACCTCGCGGTTACCGATGCCCTTACTGGCTTGGCAAATTACGGTAAGCTCATTGATGTCCTCGATTCGGAAATCAAACGATCCAATCGTACGGGAAGATCATTCGCCGTTTTGTTGATGGATCTGGATGGTTTGAAACTGATCAATGACCGGCACGGCCATCTAACCGGAAGCGGGGCCCTTCGCCGGATCGCCGATATTTTGCGGGTCTACTGCCGTGACACCGATACCGCAGCGCGGTACGGCGGCGATGAATTTGCGCTGGTAATGTCGGAAGCCGGCCCCAAGGAAGCGCGACAAGTCGCGTCGCGGATTCGTGATTGCGTTTCGCGGGATGTTGGGGTTCCGCCGCTGTCTATTAGCGTGGGGGCGGCTGCCTATCCCCAGGATGGAACGACTCGGGAGGAATTGCTCGAAGCGGCGGATCGCGAACTTTACGCTATGAAGCGCCTGTCGCTGGGGCGGACGGTCTTGTCTGGGTCGACGTCTCTTCTGCGGAGCGGCGAATAATCATTTTCCCGCAGAGAGTTCCGGGGCCTCTTCACCGTAGCCGTCCGGGACGCGCGGCGCGCCGGGCCGGCGGCGAATCTCGATGCCCAGGCGCTTGATTTTCTGATTGAGCGTCGAGAGAGGGACCTGAAAGCGCTCGGCGGCTTCCGTTTGATTCCAATTCGTCCGTTCGAGCATGTCCACAATCACGCGGCGCTCCACTTCCTCCAGTATTTCAAAAAGGGAAGGAGGCGGCGCGGCATTTCGAAGACTGCTGCCACCTTGCGGCGACTGCATGAATTCGGCCAGTTCGAATCGCACGCCCTTCACGATTTCGCGGGTGTGGATATTCTCTGGCAGCAGGTCGGCATCCATCGAATCCCCGGTGGAAAGCACTACGGCGCGTTCAACTGCATTTTCAAGTTCGCGCACATTCCCCGGCCACTCATAATCCATTAGCAGCTTCATTGCCCTGTTGCTGAACACCCGCAGCGGCTTCCCATTCTCGCGGCCAAACTGTTCCAAAAACCGTTCCACGAGAAGTGGAATATCTTCCTTGCGGTTGCGAAGGGGCGGCAACTGAATGGAGATTACGTTCAGGCGATGGAATAAATCCTCGCGGAACCGGCCCTCGCGAACCAACTTGCGCAAGTCTTCATTCGACGCCGCCAGGATGCGCACGTCCACCTTGATCGTCTCCGTGCCGCCCAGGCGCATGAATTCCCGCTCTTGGATTACGCGCAGCAGTTTGGCCTGGGTTTCGGGACTCACCGTCGAAATCTCGTCGAAAAAGATCGTGCCTTGATCGGCAACTTCGAATAGCCCTTTCTTGGCGGCGATCGCGCTGGTAAACGCTCCTTTTACGTGGCCAAAAAGCTGGGATTCCAACAGATCCGTTGGAATGGAGCCGGTGTTGATCGGAATGAACGCCCTTTCCGCGCGAGTCGAAGCGGCGTGGATCGCCTTGGCAATCACTTCCTTACCGGTGCCGCTTTCACCAGAGATGAGCACCGTCGAGCGCGATGGCGCTACTTGCGTCACCAGGTCGAGCACGGCCAGCATCTTCTCGCTCTTCCCCACGATATTCGGAAAGTTGTAGCGCTGCTTCAGCGCGCGTTTGAGGTGCAAGTTCTCTTCGCGCAGGCGGCGCCCCTCGATCGCCAGGGAAATCTGCGCGATCAGTTCATCGTTGGACCACGGCTTCGTAATGTAGTCTTGCGCGCCACCTTTGAACGCAGCGCGTGCCATGTCAATCGAGCCGTAAGCCGTGATCAAGATGATCGAGAGATGTGGATCGCGGAGCCGGATTTCGCGGAGCATGTCGAGGCCGTCGCGATCCGGCAGGCTCACGTCCAGCAGCATCAGATCGAATGGCCGGTCGTCGAGCTTTTGCAAGCCCGCCGCGCCGGTCTCGGCCAGGGTCACGTCGAAGCTTTCGGAAGTCAGCAGAGCTTCAAGACCTTCGCGGATTTCAATTTCGTCATCGACTACTAGAATGGAGCCTTTAAGCATGCACTGATTTCCTTGCTACGGGAAATTCCAAACGGAAGGAAGTCCCCTTTCCGGGAGTAGAGCGCACGTCTACTTTCCCCGCATGCTCTTTGATGATCCCATAGCTCACGGAGAGGCCCAGCCCTGTGCCACGGCCGCTGGCTTTTGTGGTGAAAAACGGATCAAAGATGCGATGCAAGTTCTCCGGCGGAATGCCCGCACCCGTATCGGACACTTCTATCTCCACCGAACCGTTTTGGGCGCCGGTCCGAACTTCGATCATCCCTCCGGTCGGCATGGCATCGCGAGCGTTCATTAGAAGATTCAGGAACACTTGTTGCAACCGCGTAGTCGAGCCGAGAACGGGGGGCAATTTCTTGGCGTAATTCTTCAATACGGTTACGTGAGCGGTTTTGAGCGGATGCTGCACCAGCGTGAGCGTCTCGTCGATCACCGCGTTCAAATCCAGTTCGACGGACTCGGCGCCGCCCGTGCGGGAAAAGTTCAAAAGATTGTTGACGATTTCGCTGGCGCGAAACGTCTGCTTCACGATGCGATCCACCGTTTTCTGCCGCGGATCATCCGCCGGCATCTGCTTCGCCAACATCTGTGCGTAATTGGAGATCACCGCGAGCGGTGTGTTCACCTCGTGCGCCACACCCGCGGCCAATAAGCCCAGCGACGTGAGCTTCTCGGTTTGGACCATCTGATCCTCGAGGCGCACCCGCTGGGTGATATCGTCCAGTAGAACCAGGCGCCCTAGCCGCGAGCCGTCCTTGCCGAGCAGTGGCGCAATCGACGCATTCACTACCAGGTGGCGGCCTACGCGTGTGTCCAGATGAAACCGGTAGATGCCGGAAACATGCTCGCTCGGCGAACTCGCCGCGATCTCCGCGGCAAGATCGCGCGGCACCGCTTCTTCCATCTTTTGGTGCAGCGCCTCGCTCCGCGGAATTGCCAGAAGTTCTTCGAGCTGCGGGTTCCACGATTCGATCCGGTCCTCCAGATCGATCGCGAATACGCCGATTCGCAGTGATTCCACGATGTTTTCGCTGAAGTCTTTCAGGCGCTCGATTTGCACGGCCTTCTGTTCGAGCGATTGGTACAGCCGCGCATTCTCGATTGCAATCGCCACATAGCCTGCAATTGTCGAGAGCAATTCCAGGTCTTCGCTGGAAAGGTAATCGCCGTCAACGGTTTTCCCCAGCCCCAGAAATGCCGCGGTGCGATCGTGGAACCGGCAGGGAATGAAATAATTGAGCTCCAGTTCTTCCAGCGTCCGCCGAATCGATTCGCTTTCCCGCGCCGCGCGCGCCGATTCGAAAAAAAGGCAGCCCTGATCGAATCCCGGCCGTGACGGATCGAGAAAGCTTAGATCTGGCGCGCTAGCGGACTTCAGACCCATCGACCGCGAAAGTAAAAATTGGCCCGGGTTCGCAGGGTCCTCAAGGAAAACGGTGAGCCGGTCGACCAACAAGGTTTGCGAAATCCGGTCCAGAACTGAGTCCAGCAAAGGATCGAGGCGAACTTCATTGGCAAGCGTTCGGCCGAACTCAATCAGCGTGCGGCGATAGTCTAATCGGTCCCGGTAAAAGAAATGATCGAGTCGCGCCTGCACCCAGTCCCGCAGCGGCTGAAAAAGAAAAGCCGCCGCCACGATTGCAATCACGGCTCCCGCCGGACCGGTGGGGCCCTCGGTATGAAAGAGTTCGCCGATCAAGGCAATCACCGCGAAGTACGCCGCGACAAGCCCGACCGTCGCAAAAGTATAAGCAAGTCCGCGCTTGAAAATGATATCGACGTCCATCAATCGGTAGCGGATGATGGCGTATCCGAAACAGAGTGGAATCAGAACCAGCGAAAAAACGGAGAGCTTCATCCACGGCCGTGGCACTGCACTCACCAATCGCGGCAGGATGTAGAGCAAAAAAACAGGCAAAATCCCCGCGAACGTTCCTCCGGTCACCCACTTTAGTTGCTGCCGCAGGATGCCGCTCGGCGCACGGAAATAGCTCGCCAGGAAGATCGCGGCCGCCAGCAGGAAATAGGCCCCTAGGTAAAGCAGATCAATCGTATCCAGGAAATCGCGATTGCTGATCGAAGGCAAAAAATCGAGCGTCCCGGTGGCTACGAACACGTGCAATCCAAGCAAAGCAGCTGGAACGCTGTACAGCGCGGCGACCCTCGGCCACACAGTTCCCCGCCGTTCCGGAAAAACGAGCGCGAAATGAACCAACAGAGCCGGCTGAAGCAGAAGCGCAACCACGTTGCTCCAATAAATCGTCCAGTCAAAAGAGTTCAGTTTGCCGCTGTAGTGGAAGCTATAAAACACAAACGAAACGAGACAGAAAACATAGAAGTGAATCGCCCGAGGCGCGTTCCATCGCCGTACGAAAATGAACAATCCGATGAAAAGGTAAAGCAGCGCCGTAATTCGCAAGTAGTCTTCGAGAGAGGAGGGATTTTCCTGCGGCGCCGTG
>DASYZC010000409.1:0-9331 GCA_035949735.1 Candidatus Acidiferrales bacterium
TCCAAAATCCCGGCCAAATTGTGATTCTGTATGAGGTCGACCACCTTTTTCGCGTGATTCCCACGGATGGGCGCTCGCATCCTTCCAATCTCGACCCGACATGGATGGGGAATTCCGTCGGACACTGGGAAGGTGACACACTGGTGGTGGATGTGACAGGGTTCAACGATAAGACCTACGTGGGCGGCTACCGTCATACAACGGCATATCACGTGGTGGAGCGATACACGCGAACGGCATACGACAAAATCGCCTACGAAGCGACAATTGAGGATCCCAATGTGTTCGCGGCGCCCTGGAAGGAAGCGGGCACGCTGCGGCTGCATCCTGAATGGGAAATTCAGGAGTACATCTGCGAAGAGAACAATCACGACTACAAAGAGCTCTTCAAGAACCTCAAGAAGTAGCATGCGCGAGTCATAGGTTGTAGCGGAAATTTCGATTGACTCCATCGCAGCGCCACCGTAGTGTCCTGCGTGAAAACCAACCGGCTCGGGACCCAGGGCCACACCCAGCAAGATTTGACAGGGAGAGACACCAATGAAGCGATTCATAGCAACTCTGGTCGTTATCGTTTTCTGCCTGGCCGCGACGGGACTGGCACAGGCCCAAGGAAATCCTTTCGTGGGAACTTGGAAAATGGACCCAGAAAAATCGAAGGCTAGTCCCAATCCGGGACCCAAGGAAGAAACGCGCGTTGTAGTGGCGCAAGGCGACAGCGTCAAGGGGAGCTACGAGGGCACGGCCGCCGATGGCAGCCACATCGCATACGGTTACACCGCCAAGTACGATGGCAAGGATTATCCACTGACCGGAATGGGCACGCCAAACGGCGCCGACACCTTAGCGCTTAAGCGCATTAACACTAACACTTATGAAGTGACGGCAAAAAGGGGTGGCAAAGTTGTGCTGACGGCCCGGGTCGTGGCCTCCAAAGATGGAAAAACCACCACAATTACAACCAAGGGAACAAATACCAGCGGGAAATCCGACAGCAGCGTGAGGGTTTTCGATAAGCAGTAGGAGGCCGACGGTCTCTGCATCTCCGAGCGGCTACTATCACTGCGAATGCAGATGACCCAATCCATATCGACGTTCTAGCCGGTTTCATTCGAGGCTTCGCACCCTTCGCAACGCCGCGAAGGATGCGGCACCCACGCACATTTGTGTCGAGCCTGTGGCTAATTCTGGTCTGGTATTTATCCGCACGGTATGATGTCAGAGGTGGAAAATATGGAGCGAAAGGGTGAGCCCATGCTCAAACCCTTTTGACAGACGCCACCTCTTAACTGCGTTGCGCCGCTTGCTAGCCGAGTTGGATAAACTAGCGAAGGAAGAAGTATCACTGCCAAACTGAATCGGAGGCGGGAAAATATCCGTGTTTTGTCCCACGGCAATGGGCCACTCGCCAGCGTCCTTCACTAGGATGTACAGGAGAAATCGTCTCTCCGGCTCATCGCGATCTCCCCTCGTACCATATCGGCTCCCAGTACGAGCCGGTATCCAGGCACAGTAGCGACAGTGAACCTCCGCCGCGGTAACAGTCATCGGCGTTTGCGGCGTCGGTCACGATCGCGAGCCGCCCCCTGAACTCCGCCTTCGGCAGGGTCGCGGCCGCGTAGCGAGGGACGGCCGAGTTCGCGTACCGCGGGACGACTAACCACCGCGCCTTCATGGTCTCCCGCTCGTAACGCCAGATGGTCAGTAGGCCGCGGGAATGAACGTACCCGAACAGAATCAGAGTCGCCGACAGGACAACGCAAATCGCCGCCAGCGTGCTGACGCGTCGGCGCAGCACGCGGTTCTCTTCGGCTTGACCGAACAACGCGTCGCGCCAAGCCTTGTCGCCCTCCGGTGTCGGTTCGCGACGGTCGATCTCCACGTCTTGGCCCTTGGTGTTCTTGTACCTAACTGTCTCTGGCACGACGCATTCTCCTGAACTGCCGAATCAGCCTCTCGCGTCTGGGCGATGAAGACTTGCCGGGCCGGACTCCTTTTAGGATAACCCGTCCGATTATTCGAAAGCTCGGCGCAATTCGTATGTTGGTGTTGCGCTCGATAACACGTTCATGGAAACGACGATTGCGGTTGAGACACGAATCGGGTCTGCGATGGCATAAGGGCAACAGATTGAGCGAGACTTAGTGGTCGATTTACAAATTCAAATCTCATCGCTCATCCCATCCAACCTAAGCTCCAAAGCGCTGCCAACGACGTAACCAGCGAGCCCTTGGAATTGGGTGACTCGGGAGGCACGCTTGCGGCGAAATGTTTCGCGCGGCTGGGCCGCGGTCTGGCATTCTAAAAGAGACATGGCAAAGCAAATTCGAGTCCAGGGACGGCCGCTATGGGCGGAGGTTTCGCTCAAAGCTCTCGAACACAATCTGAAAGTCGTTCGACGGTACATCGGGCCGAAGCCCGAAATTCTGGCAGTCGTGAAGTCGAACGGATACGGCATGGGAGCCGTGCCGGTGGCCAGGACGCTCCAGAAAGCGGGAGCGAACCGCTTTGGCGTTACTTGCGGCGATGAAGGCATCGAACTGCGCGAGTCGGGCATTCGCAAACCGATTCTGGTTCTCACGGGATTCTGGCCGGGGGAAGAGGCGCGGTTCATCAAGAACCATCTGACTCCCAGTGTGACGCGCCTGGAAGATGTGCGCCACCTGGAACGGGCGGCAAAGGCGGCGCGCGTCAAATCTCGCCTGCGATTTCATCTGAAGATAAACACCGGGATGAACCGGCTGGGTATCTCGCCCTCAGCGATTGAGTCATTTGCGGGCGCGCTCGCAGAGTGCCGTCACTTGGAACTCGAAGGCACTTTCACGCACTTCGCTTCGGCGGAGGACTTCAGCGCGCGTCAAACGGACGAACAGGAGCAGGTATTCCGGGACTGCTTGGACCGTCTTCGCGCGCTCGGCATCTCGCCTGGAATCGTTCACATGGCGAATAGCGGCGCGATTTGCGCACGGCCGAGCACGTGGGCGGACATGGTGCGGCCGGGCGCGATTCTCTATGGCTACTACCAATCGTTCGATCCTCCAGACAAAGGACAGGAAGTGCGGCAAAAGCTGCCAATACAGCCGAGCCTCTCGTTACGCGCTCGCATCATCACGCTGCGCGATCTTCCGCCGGGCCAGCCGGTAGGTTATGGAGCGCGTTTCGTCACCGACCGGCCGTCGCGGATCGCCGTTATCAATGCGGGCTACGCCGATGGCATTCTGCGGCAGCGAACCAACCGTGGCTGCGCGCTGGTGCGCGGCAAGCATGTGCCCCTAGTCGGCACAATCTCGATGGATTTGACCACGCTGGATGTAACTGACGTTCCAGAAGTCGCGCTGGGCGATATCGTCACGATCTACGGCCGCGACGGCGAAGCCGAAATTCAAGTATCCGACGTTGCTCGCGAGATCGGCACGGTTACCTCGGATCTCCTTTGTGCGCTGGGGCGGCGCGTGCCGCGCCATTACGTGTGAGAGATACGGCCACTCTGGGTTGTGGCTTACCGATCGCCTCGGCTCACCCCGCGCAGGCAGGAGTGCCTGCGCCACGAAAGGATTGTGATAGGCAAACTGAGTCACTACCGGAAACTCGGTTCACTTGGATTTGCGCGGGGGTGCTATACTACGGCCATTATTTCGATTTCAGTGAAGTCGATTTTATATCTAGCGCCCAACGATGATCTATCGATCGTGGGCGAGTAAATTAATGAGTCGAAGAAGTTCCTACTTTCATACTTCATAAGGTGCAACGATGCCACGTCCTGCTAATCTTCCCGGGCGAGTCTCCCCGGACGTAGTGCCAAGCCAGCCACTTTCAAAGCCAGCCTTGATTTCGCGAGCTCACCGGGATGGCGTTGGCACGTTTTGGGATATGCTGGCATTCCGCGCAATCTTCACGATCATTTGCACCGCAGCCGGCTTTCATTTCCAACCGTTTGACCTTTCCGGTCCGTATGGCGCGCTTGCCGGGTTTCTATTCGCAATCGCCGTGGTTCTCTTCGAATTGCGCCTGCGCAAAGCAAGCCTTCGGAGGCTTATTGGCGCCGCCATCGGGTCCATCCTAGGGATTCTCGGCGCGTATTTGATCTCGCTGATCTTTACGCACACGACGATCCCGGTTAGCACGCGATCTTTCTTCAGCCTCGCAATTTTCCTGGTGATGACCTACATCGGACTGGTGCTGGGCGCGAACAAGGGCGACATGCTGAACCTGCAAGCCTTCGGCGGCGTTTTCGGCAGCGAGCGCAACACCAAGCATTCGTTCAAGCTGCTGGATACGAGCGTGATCATCGATGGTCGGGTGGCAGATATTGCGGAGGCCCTGTTCCTTGACGGCACGATCATCATTCCTCAGTTCGTTCTGCGCGAATTGCAACTCGTCGCCGATTCAGCCGATCCGCTGAAGCGCCAGCGTGGCCGCCGCGGGCTCGAGGTGCTGCAGCGCATTCAGAAAATGCCACACCTCGAGGTGCAGATCGCCGAAGACGATTTCGCGCACATTGCGGAAGTGGATATGAAACTGATCGAGCTGGCGAAGCGTTACGATGCGAAGGTCGTGACCAACGATTTCAACTTGAACAAGGTGGCAACTCTCCAGGGCATCGAAATCATGAATGTAAATTTGCTGGCGAACGCGCTGAAGCCGGTGGTTCTGCCCGGCGAAACCATGCGTGTTTTCATTCTGCGCGAAGGCAAAGAATACAATCAGGGCGTCGCTTATTTGGACGACGGTACGATGGTTGTGGTCGACGGAGCGCGCAAGATGATCAACAAGACTGTCGACATCAACGTCACGTCCGTCCACCAAACCACGGCGGGGAAAATGATTTTCGGACGCTACGATGACCGCGGCGAACCGGCGCAGCGTGGCACTCCTGCGGCGGAACCGCAGGGAAGCCGTGCCAGCGAAAGCGCCGCCAGTGCCGGGGAACGTCCGCCGCGTGCGCTCTATCCCGAGTCCGGCCGCTCCTAGAAAGCGTGCAAACCGTTTGTCTCGCCCCCGCCGCGCGGATTGCGATAGGATTACGCTCCAATGAGAATTGCCGCAATTGTGCCCGCCGCAGGACTTGGCACGCGCATGGGCGCCGATCAGCTGAAGCAATTCCTCGAGCTGGACGGCATGCCGCTGATTATTTTCACGCTGAGAAGGCTCGCAGCTTGCGCCGCCATCACGGATTTTTTCATAGCGACGCGCGCCGATGACGTTGTCTTCCTGGAAGATAAAGTAGCCAAGGCTGCCTTGGGGCGGCCCGCTCGCGTGATTCATGGCGGAGATACACGCCAGCAATCCGTGGCAAACGCTCTGGCGCAAGTGGATCCCTCCACCGAGATCGTTCTGGTGCACGATGCGGTGCGTCCCTTTGTGACGCTCGAGCAGATCGAGCGCCTGATCGCCGAGGTGCGCTCGCGCGGCGCCGCCATCCTGGGCATTCCCGCAATTGACACGGTGAAGGAAGTGAAGCGCGCCAGCCTGCCGCAGGATGTCGCACTGATTTCGGCGACAATTCCGCGCGAACGAATCGTGCTGGCGCAAACGCCGCAGGTGTTTTCCTATAGTTTGCTTCGCGATGCATTTCGCAAGGCCCAGGAAGATGGAGTTACCGCGTCGGATGAAGCCGCGCTTGTCGAGCGCTTGGGACACGACGTGTTTGTTGTGCTCGGCTCGGAACGCAATCTGAAGATCACTCGCCCCGCGGACATGGATCTGGCGCGCTTTTACCTCGAACAGGAACGCCAAGCGGTGAAATCATGAGCATCGTGCGAACAGGCCTCTAGGATGACCTACTCTGGCATCGGATACGACCTGCACCGTCTGGTCGAGGGACGCAAGCTCATGATCGGCGGCGTCGAAGTTACGTTCGCGAAAGGCTCCGAGGGACACTCTGACGGCGATGTGCTCAGCCACGCGCTGTGCGATGCGCTTTTGGGAGCGGCGAGCCTTGGCGACATCGGCACGCACTTCCCGGATACTGACCCCAAGTGGAAGGGCGCTTCGAGCCTGGTCTTCCTGGAACACGTTCGCAAAATGCTCGCCGATCGCCGGTTGCGAATCGTTCATGCCGATGCGATTGTGATTTGCGAGCGCCCCAAGCTCGGGCCGTATTTTCCGGCTATGCGCGCTGCGCTGGCGAAATCCCTGGGCATTTCAACCGGCGAGATCAACCTAAAAGCCAAAACCAACGAAGGCACCGGTGAAATCGGGCGCGGAGAAGCCATCGCAGCGCATGCGATTGCAACGATTCGTCTGCACTAAACAGCCTACGGCTCCTGAAGCGAAACCAGCACATGAACTGGATGACGGGATTCCATGCGGTAGAAGAGGCGCTCGTGGCTGGGCGCCCGCTGGACCGAATCGTGATCGCGCGAGGACGCCATGGAGACCGCGTGGAGGCGATCGTCCGGCTGGCGAAATCGCACGGTGTGCCGGTGCGCTTCGAAGAGCGGCAGCAAGTGGATCGCCTCGCCGGCACGCGCGAACACCAGGGCATCGCGGCGCTCGCCGCGGCCAAGCCGGCTATCGAACTCGAGGATTTGCTGCATGCGAAAAACGCTCACGGATTGCTGGTCCTGCTCGATGGCATTGAGGATCCGCATAATCTGGGCGCTATCGTGCGAACGTCACTGGCCGCCGGGGCTCAGGGCGTGGTGATCCCAGAGCGACGCGCCGCCGGCCTGAGCGATACCGTCGAGAGAGCTTCCGCCGGCGCGCTGGCGCATTTGCCCGTCGCACGCGTCAAGAATCTTGTCCGCGCGATGGAAGAAATCAAAGAAGCGGGCTACTGGTTGGTGGGCCTCGATGAGCGCGCCGAAAAAAATCACACGGAAGTCGATTTGAAAGGATCGGTTGGAATCGTCCTTGGACGCGAAGGCGAAGGGTTGCACGAGCTGACCCGCAAACGGTGCGATTTTCTTGTATCGCTTCCTACTACCGGACCTGTTCGCTCGCTCAATGTGTCCGTGGCAGCCGGGGTGATGCTTTTCGAAGCTGTCCGCCAGCGCCGCGCGCTTGGCTCTTAGTTTTCTTCAAGACTTTCAATTCTCAGTTGCCGTACTTCAGCAGCGAAAACACATCAATGCCCGGCAGTTTCGAGCGCCCCTGCAGAAAATTTAGTTCCACCGCAAATGCCGCGCCCATTACTTCGCCTCCCAATTGGCGAACAAGGCCGATTGCCGCCGCCGCAGTGCCGCCCGTTGCCAGAAGGTCGTCGCATAGAAGGACGCGATGACCTTCCTGAACGGCGTCCCGATGGATTTCGAGCGAATCACTGCCATATTCCAGCTGATAAGTTATGGATGCAGTTTTCCAAGGCAGCTTCTTTGGCTTACGTACAGGAACAAAACCAGCGCCCAGCCGGTATGCCAGCGCGGGCGCAAAAATAAATCCGCGCGCTTCGATCCCGGCGACAATGTCGATCTTTTTCCCCTCATAGTGATTACATAGCTGATCGACGAGCGAGTGGAATCCGCGGGGGTTCTGGAGCAGCGTGGTCAGATCGTAGAACAGAATTCCCGGTTTCGGATAATCAGGGATTTCGCGGATCAGTTTCTTCAGGTCGTCCATTTAGCTCCTCTTCTTTCAGCCGTCGTATTCAATGGAAAAGCCGTGCGCGAACTGTGGATCGATGGGCGTGTCTTCCTCGGTCACCTTTTCCACGGAAGCGCCGATCGGTCCCTGTTCGAGACGGCGGCGTAAAGACGCCAGAGAATCCGCCGGACCGATGGCGTAAACCTCCACGCGCCCATCGCGCAAATTCCGCACATAGCCCGTTATTCCGAACTGGGCCGCCGCGCGTTCCGCGAAATAGCGGTATCCGACGTCCTGCACAGCCCCGCTCACGTAATAGCGTTTGGCGTTCTTTCTTTCGTGCACGACCGGTCTGCCTACTGGGCGCGAGCGCGCGATTTTAGCAGAGCCCTGCGGTTTACGTTTCCTCTTTTTGCGATCGCGGTCCTAGGTCTGTGATATTTTTTACGGGAGCGGCTCACTTTGTTCAACGCTGCGCGGGCAAGCCGCATCTAAAATCTCAAATGAGCTTACTAGGCAAGCGGAGCATTTTCGCTGCGGCGCTCGTCGCCGCCGGCATCGCGGCAGTGGCTCTCCCCGCATGCGCGCAAGACCAAGGCCCGATGGCGCCTCCCCCGAAGTTCGAGGTGAAGCGAATTCCATCGGTGCCACATCCCGGGCCTCCGCCGCTGCCGGCCGAGGAGATCATTCAAAGATTCGCTGCGAATGAGGACGCAGCCAAAAGCGTTTACGACAAGTACGATTTCACGGAAACAATCCGCATCGAGGAGCTTGCGGATAATGGAGGGAAGTTCACGGTCACCGGCTACGAATACACGCGGCCCGATGGCCAGCGACTTTGGCGTGTCACCAAGCAGCCTCAATCAACCCTGAAGGTGACCAACTATAGCTTGGAGGATGTTCGGACCATCGTCAGCTTGCCGATATTTTTTCTCACCACCGATCAGCTTGCGAAGTACGATTTCCTCTACGCCGGGCAGCAAAAGCTGGATGAATTGAACACCTACGTTTTTCAGGTGAAGCCCAAGCAATTGAGCCGGACGCAGCGTCTTTTCCAAGGAGTCGTTTTTGTCGACGATCACGATCTGGCGATTGTCGAAACCTACGGAAAATTTGTAAGCGAGCTTTCAGGCACGGGGACGAAACTGCCTTTCAGCCTCTTTGAAACCTATCGGGAGAATTTTCAGGGTAAGTATTGGTTGCCGACGTATACCACTTCCGACGACTACATCAATCAGCAGGACGCCGAACCGCTTCAATTGCGCCTGGTGGTTCGCGCGACGGACTTCAAACTCAGCGCAGGCCCGGCACCCGCTTCTGGACCCCCACAAGGCGGTCCTCCATCGCCGCCCGCAACTCACCCTTCGGGTGAATCCTCGTCTGAGCACCAACCTTAGGCAATATTTGGCTGTATTGGCGTAGTCCGAGGATACGAAGAAAATCTTTACACCGAGGGGTGAATTCGCGCAAGTACCTGTTGGTGTAAAGAAAAATCGTCTACGGTGAACAGGCGGTCGGGGCGTCATTCTGAGCAAAGTGTCCCGCGCTTTTGGTTTTGCGCGAAGCGCCGGGGCACGCAGTCGAAGAACCTCTCTTCGACTTGGCTTGTCGGCGATATTTTCAACCCAAGAGAGGTCCTTCGGCTGCATTGCGCGCCCGCGAAAAACGCGGGAAAGTCAAAGACGCGCAACTCCGCTCAGGATGACGATGAGACAGGGATTGCGGCTAATCTAGATACGCGTGCCTCACCGTAGACGATTTTTCTTTACACCAACAGGTACTTGCGCGAATTCACCCCTCGGTGTAA
>DASYZC010000410.1:0-8608 GCA_035949735.1 Candidatus Acidiferrales bacterium
GATTCCCACTTTCCCACAGCCACCACGGCGGACATCACTTCCCCAACCTTTGAACCAAGCAAACTTCCATCTCCCTGCGTCGCTTCTCGCTCAAACACTTTAACCTCGCTAGGGGGATACGATGTGACCAGGCTCTTCCACAGTTTTGGCCGCATTGACGTACCTGTCTGATTTTGCTATGTTTTTCTGCTTGGTCGTTGATGGTGGTTCTGGGAGTGCACCCGTGAAACGTCGCGCCGCCCACAGTACAGGTTCTTCCCGCGCTGGCCGTAATCATATGGATAAAAAGGGTTTATCGGTGGGAAAAGCCCCGCCGGACCCGGATGCGCCCGCCAAGCAGCAGCAATTGAAGCTCTACGAAGAGGCGCTCACACATTTTCAGCAGCAGAAATTTCATCGCGCCCAGCAGGTGCTCGAGCGCGTATTAGAGGGCCCGAGCAAGGAACTCGGAGACCGTGCCAAGGTTCATTTGCGAATCTGCGAGCAGCGGATTTCGCGCCTTCCCGCACCCGCGGTCAAGTCACCGGAAGACCACTATACTCAGGGCGTGGCTCTGATGAATCTGGGACGGTGGGATGAGGCCCGCGAACACCTGGACCGCGCGCACAAGGCCGCACCCAAGGCCGATCACATCGTCTACGCGATGGCGGCTCTGGATTGCCTCACGGGCGAAGCAGACTCGGCGATGCAAAATCTGAAGATCGCCATTCAATTGCGTCCGGAAAACCGCTATCACGCCCGCAACGACGAAGACTTTAAGTTTTTGCAGGAAGATCCGCGATTTACGGAGCTGCTTTATCCCGAGAGAGATAGCTCCGCCAGCTGATTTCTCCCGCTCTTACGATGAAGAATAGCCGGGAACCTCACTCACCATCGGTGCGCGTGGTCGCGCTTGGTGGAGGAACCGGCCTTTCCACCATGCTGCACGGGCTGAAGGAGCACATCGCCGAGCCCGGCGGCCGCCACGCAGAGCAGCCCATTGCCGATCTGACCGCAATTGTTACTGTGACCGATGACGGCGGCAGCTCCGGCCGGCTGCGGCGCGAATACCGCATTCTGCCGCCCGGAGACATTCGCAACTGTATGGTCGCACTCTCGAAAGACGAGCATCTACTCAGCAAACTTTTCCAATACCGATTTCCCGCGGGCCGCGGACTTGGGGGACATAGCTTCGGCAACCTTTTTCTGACGGCATTGACCAACAGCACGGGCGACTTCCCCAAGGCGGTTCAATTGTCCGCGCAAGTACTGGCGATCCGCGGGCGAATATTTCCGTCGACGGCGCAGAATGTGACCTTAGAGGCAGAACTCGAAGACGGAACGGTAGTGGCAGGTGAGACGAGAATTTCGCGCTCGCGGAAGCGGATTCGGCGCGTCTATCTCGTTCCGCGGCGCGTGCGGCCTTTGCCGGAAGTGCTCAGGGCGTTGCGAGAAGCTGATCTCATCCTCGTCGGTCCCGGCTCGCTCTACACCAGTATTTTACCCAACCTGCTGGTGGAAGAAGTGGCTGAAGTAATCGCAAACACGCGGGCTACGCGAGTATACATTGCCAACCTAATGACGCAGCCCGGCGAAACGCGCCATTACTCCGTTGCCGACCATGTCCAAGCGATTTACGAACACACCAAACACGATTTGTTCGATTTTGTTGTGATCAACCGGTCGCCCCTATCGCCAGCCGTGCGACGGCGGTACAAGGCCCAAGGAGCCGAGCCGGTCGATCCTTCACTCCAACAACTTTCCCAGATGGGCTTGAACTACGTTACTGGAAATTTCCTGCAGCGAGGGGATGTCGCGCGTCACGATCAATCGCGCCTCGCGCGGGTCCTCTTGGAAGAATTCGTGAAGCGGCGTGTCCGCCGGTAAGCGGTGAAGCCTGGCAGAACGTGGATTTAGTAGCCGCCCGCACTGGAATGCGGCGCCATGTAGCCCTCTCGGGCGGTAACGATTACTTTTTTCTTCTTACCCTTCTTGTTCACCAACATCAGGGGATTTCCGTCATCGTCCAAAATCTGAACCGCGATCTTGTGATATTTACCGTCCTGCGGGGTAGACGGCGAAAAAACGAGCGTGTACTGGCTGCGCAGGTAGGATGCGACCGTATTGAAAATGTCGGGCATCTCACCCTGGAAACGCGGGAAGAATGCGTAGCCGCCCGTCAAGCGAGCGAACGTGGAGAGTTGATTTTTGGCCTGGAGGTAGCCGACGCCCGCGCCGCCGGGCGAATAGAGGTCGATTTCTTCGCCCATTCCGACGGCGAAAATCGTTGTCTCGGTTTCCTTCAAACGATTGATGATCTGATCGAGATTGTGTTTGCTGAATGTGTCGAATCCCGTGGCGAGAAGCAAGATGGATTTCTTCCCCTTCACGTCGCGCAACTGATTCAGCGTTTCATATACCGCGTCGAACAGAACTGCTTCGTGGAAACTGGGGAAGCCGAGAGTGCGGATGGCTTCGTCGATGGAGCGCTTATCCTGGGTGAAATCTTCCTGGAGCGTTGTGCGAAGGTCGAAAGTTTTCAGCGCGACCCAATCCTGGGGCTTCAAAGTCTGCAGAAAACCGTCGGCCCAGAGCTGGGCTTTGTAACCGAAGTAGCCCTGATAGTAGCCCCAATAAGTGCTGCTGTACTCCATCAGGATCACCACGGTAATCGGTGCGTCGGTGGGGGCGAAGTTCGTGATCTGCTGCGGCTGGCCGTCGTCAAGAACTCGAAAATTTTCGCGTTTCAAGCCTGTGACGAGGTTGCCATCCTGATCCGTCACGATGGCGTCCACATTCACGAGGTTGGATTGAACGGAAATTGCCACTTGCGGCGGAGGCTCCTGCGGCCGTTGCGCCGGCCCGCTGGGCGCTGAACTGGTGGGCGGCTTGACCGGCTCCCGCTGCTGCGGAGGCGGGGACTGCTGCGGCCCATTGTTTTGGGCGGATGCGCCCCAACGAGGGATTCCAATCGCGGCAATCAGCACCACTGCGAAAACCACGAGACGGCACGCCTTCACCTGCATATTTGCCTCACAGACCCTTCGATGCCCTTAGATCCTTGTCTGGATGTTTGGTTGCAATCCAGAAACGCAGCGCGCTGTCCATCCGGGGCACGATGAATCCACATGATAGTATTGATTTGGTTCGGTTGGCGATGCTCTTTCAGATTCCCCGGGAGGCGAAAAGGATGGCGCGCGGAACTCCGAGAATGGTCCTCACGATCTTCGTGGGCGCGCTAGCTTGCGCTTTTCCACTCTGGGCCCAGAGCCACCCCCTGCCCGCTCCGCCCGCGCAACCGGCTTCGGCGGCGTCACCATCTTCCAGCATAGTGGGGATGGAAAACGAAGCCATATCCTGGCTGCAAGGGTTGGTTCGCATCAACACCACCAATCCGCCCGGCAACGAACTGAATGCCGCCAAGTATCTCGCGGCTATCCTCGAGCGGGAAGGGATTCATGCGGAAGTCTTCGAAAGCACTCCCGGACGTGGGTTTCTGGTGGCGCGCCTTTCATCCAGCGCGGTGCCTGATCCGTCGCGCGCACTTCTGCTGATGGGCCATCTCGATGTGGTAGGCGTGGACAGATCAAAATGGAAGGTGGAACCGTTTTCCGGAGTCATCCAGGATGGATACCTTTATGGCCGAGGTGCGATTGACGACAAGAGCATGACCATCGCCAACCTGGCCGTTTTCATTGCCCTCAAACGTTCCGGTGCGCGATTGGATCGCGACGTGATTTTCCTGGCGGAGGGAGATGAGGAGGCCGGCGGCGCTTCCGGCATGACGTTCGCGGTCGAGAAACACTGGGACAAGATTGCCGCGGGCTTCGCCCTTAACGAAGGCGGCCGCGTCTTGGAGAAAAACGGCAAGGTTGAGTACGTTGGGGTCCAAGTAAGCGAGAAAGTAGCGGTTAACGTGGACGTGATCGCCTCGGGAACATCGGGCCACGCCTCCGTTCCCCTCAAGGACAATCCCATCACCCACCTGGCGAACGCCATGTCGAAAATATCTACTTATGAAGCCCCGGTTCAGTTCAACTCCGTCACGCGCGCCTACTTCGATGGACTCGCCCCGCTGGAAGATGAGGAAACGGGCAAATGGATACGCGCCCTGCAATCCTCCGACCGTGCCGATCATGCCGCACGATGGATTTCAGACGCCAACCCGACTTGGAACGCCATGCTACGCGACACCGTCACGCCCACGATGCTGCAAGCGGGAATCCGGGAGAACGTGGTGCCCTCTGAAGCGCGGGGAGTCATCAATGTGCGGCTGCTGCCTGGAAACATGATTGACGCGCTAGTCGCCAAGCTGCAGCAGATGGTGAACGATCCCCAGGTGAAACTGGAGATCGAGCCTGGCGGAGGAGAAGCTGCGCCTTCGTCGTCCCTCAGCTCCGATCTATACGCCAGCATCACGCGTGTGGCGGGCAAGGACTTCCCCTCGGCGCCGGTCCTGCCGTATATGTCCACTAGCGCAACGGATTCCATACCGCTGCGAATGCGAGACGTCCAGGCCTACGGCCTTCTCCCATTTCCGATGACGCAAGACGATCTCTCACGAATGCATGGCGACAATGAACGCATTCAGCTCGATAACTTTCGCAAGGGACTCGAATTCCTGAGCGGCGTTGTCGTTGATTTCGTCGTGGCCAAATAGGGGCGCTGGGACACCCAGTCCAGGAACCCCTCTTCGATTGAAGCCACAGCAACATTTTCAATCCAAGAGAGGTCCTTCGGCTGCGTTGCGCGCCCGCCAAAAACGCGGGAAAGGCAAGGGCGCGCGCAACTCCGCTCCCTTCCTGCGTCAGGGCAAGCAGGATGGCGGCGCCGCGAAGTACGAGGCGGATGGCACACAAGTAGCCAAGCATGTGTGCCGGGCATGGCGTGCCATGCCCCTACAAGTTCAACTTCAACGGCGCGCGGGTTTCAGGCGATGTGGGGAGTGTGGGCAGAGTCCGAGGATACGAAGAAAATCTTTACACGAGGGGTCGAATTCGCGCAAGTACCTGTTGGTGTAAAGAAAAATCGTCTACGGTGAGGGGCCGATTCGGGCGGTATTTGAGCAAATTCGGCGCGGTGAACGAGCGAGGGATTGCCGACTTTCAATTGACCCAATTGTCAGGACGGCTCGGCGGTTTGTCACTGTGGTCCCGCTGGTACACTTCGAACTTCTTGCGCAAGCGCTGCCGCTTCCAATCAGAAACGGAATTGCGGAAATTGAACAGGTAGGATCCCCGCCGCAGATAGATGTAGCCCACCAGCATTCCGCCCAGGTGGCAGATGTGGCTGACGTTGTCGCCTGACGAGCCGAGCGTGCCGAAGAATTCGATTGCGATCATGATCGCGACAAAAATCTTCATGGATACGGTTACAGGGAGAGGAAACATCCAAACGCGGCGGTCGGGGAACAAGACGGCGTTGGCCAGCAACACGCCGTAGATGGCACCGGATGCCCCGATCGTAGGGACCAATGCCTGTCCGAGGCCGTGAGGGTCCAAGGCCATTTTCACGGCCACGTTGATGACGCCGGCACCCACTCCGCAGAGGAAAAAGTAGGTGTAGAAGCGGCGCGAACCCCAAGTGTGTTCGAGATCGGCGCCGAACATCGCCAGAAACAGCAAATTCAGCAAAAGATGCAGAATTCCCGCATGCAGAAACAGGTAAGTGAATGGCTGCCAGATTCTAAAAAGGTGCACAACAGCCGCAGGCACTAGTCCGAACCACAACAGCCAGAAGTCTCGCCCTCTGGGGCCGAAGAGCAATTCGGAAAGTTCCTGGAGGACGAAGACACTAATGCAGGCGATACAAAGCGTCTTGACGGCTCGAGGAAAGTAACCGCTCAAGTCGAAGCGATAGCCACCATAACCGCGAGAGAAGGTGCTCACAGGCTCCCAGTCTAAAGGCTGGGGAGTGCGTAGTCAAAAGGCTGGAGGGTAAGGTTACAAGGTGGGGAAAAGTGATACACCCCTCGGCGCTGGGAGTCGCGCGAAGTCTAAGAGCGCTGGGAAGAGGCGTCAGCTCCTTGTGGGGGTAAGGGATGGCGCGGGCAAAAGTACCCCACCCCTGCTGCGTTCGCCCTACCAATAGATATCGTTGCCAAACTCGGCTTGCAGCTCGGCCTCGTACTCCACAATCGCGGCCCGCATTTCATAGAGACACGTCCACACACCCTCAAGAACCTGCCGGAAGTGGTCCATTTGATAGTCGAGGGCCTGAAAATCGAACCGGCAAAGTTCACCACCGTGACGGTCATAGCGGAAGGCAAAGCCTTTCTTATCGGCTCGGTCAAATTCGATAACACATTCTTCAACCGATGCTATGTCGTAATTGTCCCACTCTTTTAGCTTCGGTTTCGCGTCCGCAAGAACCCACTCCCAGATTTTGGCGAGGTCGTGAATTTTCGCGACTGCTTGAACCTCTTCTCTGATGGCAATCTTGTCTTCTGAGATCAGCAGCCGTCCTGACAAAACAATGCGCTTTAGCATCAGCTCCAAGTAATGACGGAAGAGAAAGATTGCAGCTGTGCCTTCTATATCTTCATTCAGTTTTCCGGCGGCTAGTGCTGCTATCAGCGGACGGCATGCCATGAAATAACTGTTGCCCATATCCCGCCACGATTGCTCGTGCTCTGTCGGATATATGATTTGTTGGTACGGCCATTTCTCGAATGCTGTGTATCCGTCAGAGGAAAGTGATCCCGCGCTGGAGCCTTCTTCGCTCATGTGTCCACTCCCTATTGTTATTGCAGAATAACTGAGCAGTATTAGATTTCTAGGACTATGTAGCCAACCAAATTCAACAAGGAGTCGTAACTCGCTATGGAAGCTTGGGATCGCGCAAAAGTACCCGACCTAGAAGCGGAATCTGTCGAAAGTGCTTCTCGCATCCTCGTCGGCACTACGACTCTCACATTGGGCTAATCGACCGCAAAACTGTGTTGACAGTCTTACCGATACACTAATAGCCTAAGTTCGAAAAATGCCAGAACCGGTGCGGTTATCGTTTTCGGGTGAGCTCAACCTCTGGGTCCGTGAATTCCAGGAGCAAGAGGTACGTCTCCTGAAAGGCCTCCAGGAGGAATCCAGAAATATCGCCCAGGAGATGGCGGATCGCATCAGTGACTCGATTGGTGTGAGTGGTTTGTAGTGCTCCCCTCTAAAACTGGACACCTCAGTTAGGTAAGATCAGGGCCTCCAAACAGGAGGCAACATGGGTAGGAAACCACGCGTAGATCGATCCCCGGAAGAGAAGTGGCAGGTCGTGCAGGAAGGCATCAAGAGCGGGAACGTCTCAGAGACGTGTCGGCGTCACGGGATCGCTCCGAATTTGTTTTATCGCTGGAGGGATGAAGCGGAACAGGGAGCGAAGGCAGCGCTTGGGGGGAGAAGCGCTGCCGCGGCCGAAACCGAGAGGACCATCGCATCCGTCAGTTGGAGAGAACGCTGGGGCGGAAGTCGCTGGAGATCGAAATCCTAAAAAACGTCGTGGGGGAGTGAGCTGTGGTACGGTTCACTCCCAGGCGCGGGAGATGGTGACGCAGGGCTACACGGCCACGTTGGTAGCGGCGGCTCTGGCCATCAGCCGGTCGAGTCTTGATCTAGTACTTCACTTGTCCGGTTAGCCGGGCGGTCTCAATGGGTCGATGCAACACCAGCTCGAAGTCTACTTGCACGAGTCCCAAGGAGCTAGAGTCGTTCGCGAGCGTTGATTCAAATGGAACACAGCCCAGCCTAGCTCTGATTGAGGATGGCCGGACAGATCGGTTCTCTAGGGGAAGTGTAGTCCTATGACCTGTTTAAGATGGTGTTGCGTCGACCGTCTGAGCTGGCACGACTTACCAGGCATTACTGTTAAAGTGCTACGTCGACTGCGGATCTTTACGGAGAAATCAGATTCAACCTACACCTTGCTCCGCGCACGATCATCGATATGTAAAGCGAACTTCGTCACTAATAGTGCCACAAGAAATAATCCACTTACGATTGTTAAGACGCCAACAGGGTATATCGACCCAAAGCGGCCTTCGCTCAGTAGTGGACAGACGAGCTATAATGCAGCCTCATGAACCCCGAGGAGATCGTAATCGCGCGAGGATCCGCGCGCCGCGAAGATGCGGGGTCACCTTTGAATACGAGGGATTGACGACATGAGAAGACAATATCGGTCGTTCGTTTTTGCGTTGCTCGTTCCAGCATTCTTCCTCGTCAGCGCATTCGTTGTCGTTGCGGCGGTTCAGGAACAAGGATCGCACGCGGTCAAGCAGGAGCTCTGGTCCAATCCTGCCACCTGGCCAGACCGGAAGGTGCCCGGCGCGGGGGACACGGTCACCATTGAAAGAGGCAAGGATGTGCTCCTCGACGTCAGTCCGCCGTCGCTGGGCGGCTTGCAAATCAAAGGCAAACTCAGCTTCTCGGACAAAGCCGACATCGAGCTGACTACCGAGTCGATCATCGTGCACGGGGAACTGGAAATCGGCACCGAAGCCAAACCCCACACGCGCAAGGCGACCATCACCCTCACCAACAATGTCCCTGGTAACGACCGCGGGATCATGATCGCGAGCGGCGGAACCCTGAACCTGCATGGTGACCGGACAAATTCGTGGACCAAACTCACTGGAACAGCC
>DASYZC010000411.1:0-9864 GCA_035949735.1 Candidatus Acidiferrales bacterium
TTCCTCGGTGAGATCGGTGACGTCTTCACCGCCAACGATAATGCGGCCCGCATCGGGCTTGAGAAAACCGAGCAGCAGTTTCAGGGAAACGGATTTGCCCACGCCGCTGCGTCCCATGATGACGGCCGTCTCGGCGCGATCGACGAAAAAACTTACGTCTGTTAGCACCACGTTATCGTCGAACGCCTTCGACACGTTTCGAAATTCGAGGTAATGGCCGCTCATTTTTTGCCAGGCTCCGCGGGCGCACCCAATCGGGCCGCAGCTTCCTGATAATCTCGCGGCAGGTTCATATTCTTGAACAGCAGCCCCTCCGAATCAAAGGCTTTCCATTCGGTGGGAGGGATTGTTTCCACGCGGAGGTTCTGCAAACCGTCGGTGACTTTGCGAATGCCAGTTTCAAGGGCGGCGCGAATCGCGGGCTCGCCGCGTTTGTGATACATCGCGCAGAGTGGTTCGGCGCCGCGCGTGTTCATGGGAAGCACAGCGTCCGCGGTGGAAGCAACAGCGCGCGCGACCAGAAAGTGCAGCCACTCCCCTGTGAGATACGGCAAATCGCAAGCCACCACCAGATTCCACGATGCGGCCGACGCGCGCAGAGCCGTGGCGATGCCGCCAAGCGGCCCGGCACCCGGCCAATCGTCGGCAATCACCGGCAGCGCGAAGAATTCGTATGTAGCAGGATCGCCGATCACCGAGGGCGCGCCAACGACGGATTGGAGCAGCCGGGCGGTTCGCACGAGCAGTGGTGCGCCGCCAACTTCCAGCAAGGCCTTGTCGCGCTTCATGCGCGAGCTGACTCCTCCGGCTAGTATGAAACCGCCAATCTGAACGGCCATGTGCCCCTTGCCGAAGATTCTATCTTGGGCAGGTTGGTAACTCAATGTGGAACAAGGAGATAGGCCGGGACTCGGATAAGCTTCCTAGTATCTGCGGCTTACCACGGACGTTAAGGCCCGGTTAAAACTTGCCCAAAGGTAGATTTTCCTGTTGCGAGGAGAGCAATCTTTGCTATATTAGCACTCGCCAGTGGAGAGTGCTAATCGTCTCCACCCGGCAAAAACAACAAGCAAACCATCGGAGGAATTGCACAAATGGCTGTCAACATTACGCCGCTGCACGACCGCGTCTTGGTCCGGCGGCTCGAAGAGAAAGAGAGCGTAAAGGGCGGCATCATCATCCCCGATACGGCTAAAGAGAAGCCGCAAGAGGGCGAAGTGATAGCCGTAGGCGCCGGCAAAATGAATGAAGAAGGCAAGCGCATCGCGCTGGACGTGAAAGTGGGCGATCGCATCCTTTTCGGCAAATATAGCGGAAATGACATAAAGATCGACGACGAGGAATACATGATCCTGAAGGAAGACGAAATCCTCGCGAAGATCGGCGGCGCGGCCAAAGCGGCCGGCGGCGGCAAACGGTAACTTCCTCGAAAGTCCGCCGAGGCGGGCCGGGGACACACATTCCAAAGAGGAAAACGGAAAGAGGAGAATAGAGGATATGGCAAAGCAAATCGTAACTGGTGAAGGTTCGCGCCAGGCGATTCTGCGCGGCGTAAATGCACTAGCGGACGCCGTGAAGATTACGCTGGGCCCCAAGGGGCGCAACGCGGTAATTGAAAAGAAGTTCGGCGCGCCCGTCATCACCAAGGATGGCGTGACGGTAGCGAAGGAAATCGAGCTGCAGGATTCGCTCGAGAACATGGGCGCGCAGATGGTGCGGGAAGTGGCGTCCAAGACGTCCGACGTAGCCGGAGACGGCACCACCACGGCGACCGTGCTGGCGCAGGCCATCTTCCGCGAAGGCGTGAAGACGGTAGCGGCAGGCGCAAGCCCGACAGCCCTGAAGCGCGGCATCGAAAGGGCGGTGGAAGTGGCGGTTGAGGAAATCAAGAAGTTCCACAAGGACGTGAAGGGCGAGATGATCGCGCAAGTTGGCACGATCAGCGCCAACAACGACAAGCAGATCGGGTCGATCATTGCCGAGGCGATGAAGAAGGTGGGCAAGGACGGCGTCATCACCGTTGAGGAATCGAAAACGATGGAGACGACGCTGGAAGTGGTGGAAGGAATGCAGTTCGACCGCGGCTACCTCTCTCCTTACTTCGTCACCGATCCGGAGCGGATGGAGTGCGCGCTTGAGGATGTCCGCATCCTGATCCACGAAAAGAAAATCAGCTCGATGAAGGATCTGCTTCCCCTGCTCGAGCAAATCGCGAAAATGGGCAAGCCCCTCTTGATCGTGGCAGAGGATGTTGAGGGCGAGGCGCTCGCAACGCTGGTCGTCAACAAACTCCGTGGCACATTGCAGTGCGCCGCCGTCAAGGCTCCCGGCTTTGGCGACCGCCGCAAGGCAATGCTCGAGGACATCGCCACGCTTACGGGCGGCAAGGCCATCACGGAAGATCTCGGGATCAAGCTCGAGAACGTGAAGGTGGAAGACCTCGGCCGCGCGAAGAAGATCACCATCGACAAGGACAACACCACGATTGTCGAAGGCGCGGGCAAGGCCAGCGAGATCGAAGGCCGCGTCCGGCAGATTCGCACTCAGGTGGAAGACACCACATCCGACTACGACAAGGAGAAGCTGCAAGAGCGGTTGGCGAAACTTGTCGGCGGAGTTGCGGTAATCAAGGTGGGCGCGGCAACCGAGACGGAGCTGAAGGAAAAGAAGGCTCGCGTCGAAGACGCCATGCACGCAACGCGCGCGGCTGTCGAGGAAGGCATTGTTCCCGGCGGCGGCGTGGCGCTGGTGCGCTGCATTGCGGCTCTCGAAAAGCTCAAGCTGCAGGATGATGAGGCCATTGGCGTCAACATCGTGAAGCGCGCTCTCGAAGAGCCCATGCGGCAAATCGCGCACAACGCGGGCGAAGAGGGAGCAGTGATCGTCGGCCGCATCCGCGAATCGAAGGACGACAACTTCGGCTTCAACGCCGATACGGCCGAGTATGGCGACCTGGTGAAGGCGGGCGTAATCGATCCGGCCAAGGTCACGCGTCTCGCGCTGCAGAATGCCGCTTCAATCGCCGGCCTGATGCTCACCACCGAAGCTTTGGTGGCCGACATCAAGGAAGACGAGAAGAAGGGCGCTGGCGCAGGTGGCGGCGGTATGCCCGGTGGCGGCGGTATGGGTGGAATGTACTAGAAGTTAGAGGTTAGAAGCTGGATGTGACTGGCTTCGGCCACGAACGAATGAGCAAGCAAGGGCGTCTTGGCGTGAATCGCTGGGGCGCCCTTTACATTTTATGCACGTGCTGATCATACGTTTGAGGGATCTAGGATGGGTGCAATGGGAAATCACGGCCTACGCTCCGATTGAAGTGAAAGAGAGCCATCTGCAAAGCCGACGCGGGACAGGACGAGAATAGGTCTGCGTTGGGCATTGCGAAGCTGACGAGCAAATACACGCGCTCTCAGACTGGGAGCCTAGCTCTGGAACGATAGTCTATTGTGAATCTCGTATCAGACTCCGCGTTTATCCACTGCATTACGGATTCGTATTCTGCGATTCGTCCCGGCCATCCGTTCACCGGCACTTCTGGAAGACAGACCTCGGCGCTAACCTTCCGAGGTCGAATGGCGACAGATGCCAAAACTCCGTGTTTATTGAATCTGGTCTTCGAAATATCGCGCCGGTCATCCTGTAGGCAATCGACGTACATCAGAAGGCACGCGTAAGGCAGGCTCTCAAATGCAATTGGGGGTATGCCGGAGCGTTGCAGGATGTCTCGGCACCTCGGATCGTGAAACATCATGCACAACGCTGCAATCTCGCAGGCTGTTAGGGCGGCGTCGGGATTGAATTTGCGATCCCGCGGCACCTTCTGAGAGCGACAAGCATTTATTAGACGAAGGCCAGAAATCAAGCTGTGGCTTGCGATCTTGCCGTCAAAATAAGCTGCCCTGACAGCTTCGTCGAAAAGGTCTGCACCTTTCCTCGCGATTGTTGGGGGGACCCATTTCCGAACGGTACGATTATAAAGGTCGTGAAGATCCTGGCGGGGCGCCGCGTATTGGCTGTCCCACAGGTCACGAATTTGCTGCTTGACTTCGTCCGGCATCTCCCTTTCACCACCAGCGTCCGCGAGAACACCGAAGCTGAATCTAAAGCTTGCCCAGAACTTTTCTGCAATATATCCGGGGTCATGCGACATACACGTCAGAAACCAAAGTACTTCCCAGGAGTTCAGGCTTTTCCCTCTTGCTTTCCTATGAATGAATCTGTCGACGTCAGCAATGAACTTACGGCCGTCTGATAAGTGGCCGAGGATGTGCAACCCCAAGAGAAAGTTATTGAACGTATGGAAGAAATGGTCCCTTGCGCGGGTAGCACCTGACATTTCGAAATTTCGCAAGGTCTCAAGGCCTTCGAGGGGCAGGAAAAAGCGCTTATCAAGCGCCGCAAACTTTCCTGCGAAATCAAGAAGTAGCCTTGCCTCGCGTTCGTTCGGAATCGAATCGCTGCGAGTTGCCCGGTCATAGCGTTTAGCGAACCGACGAAGAAGCTGTTGGAGTTCTGGACTGAACCCCTCGCTGGCTGCTAACTCTTGAAACAGCCATTTGGGGACGTGCCCCGTTTCCTCCGGGCTATTGCAGCGAGGAGGCACCGCATAGGGATTGTCGAAGACGAGGTAAACGGAGCGGTTCACCTCGAACGCGAGGCCGCAACCCATGCTAAGCGCCTTCTCAGCAACGGCAGCGGCCGCGTGGGGCGCGGCAAGGTGGGACGGAGGCAATTCCTCCGTTGGCTCCAGCATTAGGTCGCGGGCAAGGATTAACACGTAAACCCCTGGAAATTTCTTGAGCTCGTTTATTGCTCTTTCCAGATAGCCTGGAAAGTCTGGAGACGCGAGAATGTGGACTAGTATCGTCTGATTACCTCGCATCATGCAAATGGATGGTTCCCATTTGAGGTCCTCCGGAAGTTTGCCGCCGCTGATTAACGTGGCGAGGTCAGTCAGCGACGTCGGGGTGCTGTGGGAGAGCCTTCTGAGAACCTGAGATTTTAGCTGGGCAGTTAGCTTTCGCGTGGTCACTTGATGCCGTCTCTGACTCGTTTTGATTCGCGGATGAGTTCCGAGAGTGCGGTCCCAAGCTGTTGTTTTAATTGCCTCCGCTGTGCCTCCCGCTTTATATTGTCGTCGATGTAGCTCACTTGGTAGGCCCTAAGGGTCTCCGTGAGCGATTTCACCAAGCCGATAAGTTTTTGAGGTCTGGGGGGCTTTTCCGCAAGAATCTCTGGCAATCGCGTCTGAATCTGAGAATAAGCGTCGTCGTAAAGAGAGTCGTCTTTCTCGACAAGGTCCGTAAATATCCTCACAGCCACTCTGCGTTGCGATTGGTTCAACTCGGTTCGAAACAGTGGTGCAATCGCACGGATTTGGTCGCGGCTAGTTATCTGGCCGACTTCTATCCCATTCAGCGTCTTCTGGAGGAGCGCGGTTCTTACCTCATTGGCCCTCCTGTCCGCCGGTCTGCCGTGGTTGTAGAACATATCGAGGCTACCAACCGACGGTTCAACGATACTGGCTTCGATCGCCAACACATATGAGTAGATGTCTCTATCGGGCCGACTTACGTCGAAGGCATAAATTCGCCTCTTTAAGCTCTTCGGCCACGCGAGAACGTGAACCCGGTCTCTTGCAGTTCCGGCGTTCATCCAGGTTTCTCTTGCTATTCTCTTTGCCCATTCGGCCTTTTCTGCGATCTTGATCCCGTTTTCTAGTTCTGGATATATTTCGGCGAGGGACTTGCATTGAGCCAGCGCGCCCCACTGCTCTCTCGTCATGTGGAGGTGAAACATAAACTTGCGGAGTGTTTCGCTTCCGCCGGTCTGGCGTAAGACATGTGCGGGGACGTTACGAAGCCTAAGCTGTTTGGCCGCGAGATACCGGCGCTCGCCGTCCACTAGTTCGTATTTATCCTCCGAGAGCTGACGCACCACGAGGGGAACGAGAATTCCCACGTCGTCGATTGAAGATACCAGTCGCTCAAAACTAGCGTCTATGTTGACTTGCCCGCGCGGGTTGTCTGGGCTCGGTCGAATTGCGTCGAGCGCGACATTTTCTACTGAGCTTGTGAACTCGCGAGTGTCCATAGTTTCTCTTTTCGGGGGTGTCGGGAAATGCAAAACATTCCTGCTTTGATTATTTGGGAACGTAGTCTACCTGTACGCGCGTAGTCGACGCCGCGTTTCATTGACGACGCACACCAAAAGGCGCCTTTCGAAGTACCAGTATCGTTTCAGATGAACTCCCAACGATTCCCCTGCGAACTCTCCGTTCGTCGGGAATGGTTTCGGTATACTCGCAGATGCGACGATACCCACCTACTTCCTCCGTCGCGATTCGAGACACAACTTGAGGCAGATTGCCTGTGCCCGCCCGGCTGCATTCGTCGCCGATAATTAATACGCAGTACCCACCCGACTTGAGAGTGGTCCTCCATCTGACGAAACAGCGCCGCATGAGATTCAAGAACGCGCTCTCGGTTGGCGAGACGATCTTGTTCAGCACATGCCAATCGTGAACACCGAGAAACCAGAGCCGGAGGCGATTGTCTCTTCCGTAGTCCAGCAGGCGCATGTAGGGCGGACTTGAGATAATCGCGGCGACGCGTTTTGCCAGGATGACCTCGCCCGCATCTTTTGAAAGGCAAACCCGAGTCAACTTGAAGTCCAGCTTGGGCACGCGGCGAAATGCACGCTTCACCTTCGCTTCCAGGCGATCGCGCACTGAACGATATTCGTAAAGCTTGGGAAAACGGTGCCGCGGAAATTTCTTTGAACGTAGGTAAGGTACTGTGTGACTGCTTGGGAACGATAGGAATCCCGGTCGTTGATGATGCAAAATACCGAGGAGCGAGGCCAGCAGAAGCCAGCGACGCCTTTGTTTTAAAATCTGCGCCCAACAGATCGTCTCGCGCAGAGTCTCTGGATGGAAGAACCGACGCACCCAGAGAGGCACCGTTCGAAGATCGATGCTTCCTTTCAGTTCCGCTACTTCTGCGCTAAGGGCCTCGATGTCGCTTAGAGCCTTCTTTAGGCTGCGGCACGGAAATAATTTCGCTCGGGTTAACACGACAGCATAGGGGCTTATGTCGTTCGCGACAACGTGACGGCCGGCGAGCCACGCTTCCAGTGCCACGGAGGATGATCCCGAAAATGGGTCGTAAACTAGGTCGCCGGCCTTTGTGAACTGCGAAACAAGGGACGCGGCCATTGAGGACTTGGTCTTGCCGATATACGGCGAAAGCTGGTGAAGCGTGCTTTCGACATTGGCCGCACTTCCTGTCCAGTTGCCCAGCGGCGCGTTTTCAGCAGGGACAGCTTGCAGCGTGTCCCGCCGATTCAAAAGTTTATGGGGCATGGCAGTGTAGGTTTATACCAAGAGATTAACAGAGTGGTCAAAAGTTCCTGTGGAGATGGGAAACGAGTAAGGCCTGCGCCAATTGTCTCGCGGCGCGAACTGGGCGGCGCAACGCGGCCGCTACGAAGGCACGACAGTCGAGCGCGATGCCGCGGGTTCCAAATTGACAGTTTGTGCTCCCAATCAGCGGTACCGCGCATGGACTTGCTCGCTTAAGCGGGCTTAACGGCAGAAAAGTGCATTTTCCCCCGTTTGACCTCAGGGTTGCGGCATTGAAGCAGGCTGCCGCGCTGCCCGGAGGTTATGGCGGGCCCGGATAACCTCACAGCAAAGCGGCCGGGCTGAAGGACCCGGCGCTACGTTGAAATCTTACGGAAGACAAGAGGAAGAGTGCACGCCAGCCTTAAGGCGACCACTACGAAGACAGGCCTGATGCTGAACCACAGAGCCTCTTCCCTTTTCTTTTCGGCCTGCCATGCGGCCAGCATCCGTACTTCTGCGCATTGCACAGGTTGGCGTTTAGGTTTAGACGTAGCGCCGGGTCCTTCAGTCTGGCATCTTGGGTTTGCGCTATGTCCGTGGCCGAATTCCGTCATAAAAACATCCGCCTTCCCGCAGAACGATACCTAGGACAACAACTCTATTTCGTCACGCTTTGTTTCCACCGTCGGCGCCGCCTCGGGGCTAACCCACGTATTGCGCGCTGGCTCATCGACGAACTGCGGAACCGCGCTGCCGCCTGCGAATTCTTCGTTCACGCCTACTGCGTCATGCCGGATCATGTGCACGTTCTCGTGGCGGGTGCCTCGGAAGCTAGCGACTTGCTGAAATTCGTCATGTCGTTCAAACAGAAAATCGCATCAGAATTCGTCCACGCGACGCATCGCCCGCTCTGGCAATTCAAATATTACGACCACATTCTGCGCGGCCGCGATTCCGCCGACCGCGTCGCGTGGTACATCTGGTCGAATCCCGTGCGGAAGGGCCTATGCACAACACCAGCAGCGTATCCGTTTTTAGGATCGTTCACCTTAGCGGGCGAGAGAATGTTAAGGGACGCCGCAGTTGCGGAATGGACGCCGCCCTGGAAGAGTGCTGCGCCGAAGATTCCATTGCAGGACGGCAATCTCACCGCGAAGATGCCGGGCTGAAGACCCCGGCGCTACGTTTAAACCCTAAGTGCCGCGCCGAAGATTCCAACCGAAGGCCGGCAATCTCACGGCGAAGATGCCGGGCTAAAGGACCCGGCGCTACGTTCAAACCTCAAATCTTTACACCAACACAAAAACACCAGGGGCGCGCTTTGCGCTAGGCTTTTGGTGTGAACTACCAAACGGCGCAAGCGGCGGCACACCGGGCAACGCAGAAGGAGAAGGCGGCGCGAGCATTGCTCGCGTATTTCTATTTGCTGGACACGGCGGAGTGGTTTGCGGGGCAGGTGCGCGGGGCGCTCGCGTCATTTGACATGACGATGGCGGGATTTCGTCTGATGGAGATGTTGCTTCGCGAAGGCAGGACGATCATGTCAATGGCGGCGCGTGATCGCGGGATGGAGCCGCAGAATTTGAACGTGATCGTGGCGAGCTTGGAGCGGCACGGATGGGTGCGGCGAACGCCGGTGAGGCTGCCACCGGAGGCAATGAGAGCGAGCCGTTTGTCCAAGGCCAGGCGGGCACAGCCGAGGAAGGGGAAGCGAGTTGTGGTGCTGGGCCTGACGGAGACAGGCGAGTGGTACATCCGGTTTGTGTTGCCGAGGCACATCAAGCTCGTGAAGGCGCTGATGCGCGCGCTCGACGGGCGCGAACAGGAATCGCTGATCCGGATATGCAGAAAGCTGCGCCGAAAGAACATATTGAAGTTCATTTCGGAGTTGAAACATGGGAATGCGGACGATGAGGTCTATGACCCGAGCTTTGCGCGCGCTGGGGCCAGCCTTCGGCCGTAGATGGAGGTCGCCCACGGGCGGATGCCACGCCAAACCAACACCTGCCGGGCTAAAGGACCCGGCGCTACGTTCAACCTAGAAAAGCAGATTCCTCGACGGCGTGTCCCGGCGCTTCGCGCAGAGTCAAAGGCGCGGGACACTCTGCTCGGAATGACAACTTGGAGCAGAGTGGCGACGGAGCCCATCTGAAAGGCGAGGCGGCCGCTACAAAGGCGAAGTGGTGCTGTCATAACCGCGGGAGATACCCTCCGTACCGCTCTGAATACTTGACTGACGATGCAGCCGGATGATAACAATTCGCCAGTGTCGCAGAAGAAGAGAGCAGGGAGAAAATGTATGAGCGTTTTATCAGCAAGAAGAGCTTCGCGAGTTACAGGCTTCGCCGCGGTTGCCGTCCTTGCTCTGATCTCGATCCCACCCGCAAATGGACAATTGCCTGGAGGCGGGATGGGGGCAGGCGTTCTTAACCAGACGGCCATCGGGCAATCGGGCGGCACGATGACCGACCAATTGCAGTACGGAACGTTTGGCCATCAGGTCGAAAGGGACCAAGATG
>DASYZC010000412.1:0-13093 GCA_035949735.1 Candidatus Acidiferrales bacterium
GATTCCCACTTTCCCACAGCCACCACGGCGGACATCACTTCCCCAACCTTCGGGCCAGACAAAATTCCATCTCCCTGCGTCGCTTCTCGCTCAAACACTTTAACCTCGCTAGGGGGATACGATGTGACCAGGCTCTTCCATTAAGACGGAAAAGAAGCCTCTCGTTCATAGTGATTTCAAGAAGTACCTATCCGCGCTGAAGGGCGGAATTACAACTTGGAAGTTCGCTGACTTGAAGAAAACCTATGTGGGCTCGCAAGGCTGGGCTGAATTCCACAGGGACCTTGTGAAGGCAATACAGAGGAAATATCCAAATTTTAAGAAGTGAGATCAATCCTGTGATGTGCTTCTTTGCGACCGCACGGTCTAACGGTGGGCGGCGACTTGATATGGTCTGGCCACTTGTGCGGGGAAGGTTGGTCGGTTACAGTACACGCCATCACAAGCGAGCGGAGATCACGCGTTGAAGATAGAGAGGGTGCACTCTCACTTAAACGGACGGGAGTGGTTATTGGTTCACCAGCCAGGCACGTGGAAAGAGATCGAGCGAGTCGTTAATAAGGTTGACGCGCATCAGTACAAGACCAAGATCAGCAAAGAGAAGGGAATGCAGGGCAAAGCGGTCTTCGCGCCGAAGGAGCTCAACAAGCGTTTTACGGCTGAATTCCGGAAAGACGGTTGGAGAGAGAGTCGTACGAGCTATTGGGTTACGCATGACTACGATCTGATTAGAAAAACACTTCAGCTCTCGCCTGAGGAACAAAAGAAGGAAATCGAAGACGCCGGGCAGCGCCCGATCTTTTCATACAACCAAACTGATTTCGTGAAGGGAAGGGTGGCCGTCGAGATTCAATTGGGGAAATACAGCTTCATTGCGTACGATCTGTTTGTAAAACACCTCGCCTTCTATGTCGGTAATGCCATTGATGTTGGAATCGAGATTTTGCCGATGAAGTCGATGCAGCAGGAAATGTCCTCGGGTCCGGGTTACTATGAAGCGGCGCTGTACGATGTCGCACGCCAAGGACGGGGCGTGCCCGCTGTTCCATTGGTTTTGGTCGGCATCGTGCCATGAAATCCATGCTTGACGACTCAGCATGTTTTCGCCTATTCTTCGCCCATACCAACCGGAGCGGATGGAGGGGAGGATCTCTGTTTGCCTAATTTGAACGCCCTCGGTATTGGATCTCACTATCGGCCCAGTTTGTCGGCAACGCTTTTCCAGGGGGATCGGCTGGATCTCATTCGAGAGATTCCAGATAGCGCGGCCCGTCTAATTGTTACCTCGCCTCCCTATAATATAGGGAAGAAATATGAAAGGCGGGTCAGATTTGACGAATATCTCAAATCACAACGGGATACGCTAAAGGAGTGTGCTCGAATATTGGCGATTGATGGCAGCCTTTGCTGGCAGGTAGGGAACCATATCGGGAAAGGCGGCGAGGTCTTTCCCCTTGACATGTTCATTTACCGCATCTGCAAGCGACTTGGCCTAAAATTGCGCAATCGGATTGTCTGGTGTTTCGAGCACGGTTTGCACTGCCGTAGCCGGTTATCTGGCCGATACGAGACTGTTCTCTGGTTCACTAAGGGCGACGACTACGTTTTCAACTTAGATGCGATCCGCGTTCCTCAGAAATATCCCGGTAAGAAGTACTTCAAGGGTGCAAGAATCGGGCAGTACTCGTGCAACCCCCTGGGGAAGAATCCTAGCGACGTTTGGACCATTCCAAATGTTAAACACAACCACGTTGAAAAAACTGCGCACCCTTGCCAGTTCCCCATTGAGCTCGTAGAACGGCTGGTGCTAGCTCTGACCAATCCGAACGATCTTGTTGTCGACCCCTACATTGGGGTTGCCAGTGCCGCTTGCGCTGCCGTATTGCACAATAGGCGAGCCGCGGGCGCGGAGGTCGTCTCTGAATACGTACGCATCGGTCGGGAGAGGGTCAAACATGCCATCGAAGGCAGGTTACGACGCCGTCCGTTGGGACGGCCGGTCTACCAGCCCGGTCCGGACGACAAAATTGCGCAGCGGCCTTCGCAGCCTCGCAGCGAAGAAGCTCAGATGACCCTGTCTGTTTAAGTTTGACGCATTTCGTTCTCTAACGGCCTCTTGTGCTGCCGGCTTCGCGGCAACTATTCCAGATCATTCGTCGGCGGTGGTGCCGGCGACTTTGAGGACGGCGAGGAAGGCTTCCTGCGGGATATCGACGCGGCCGACGCGCTTCATGCGCTTCTTGCCTTCTTTCTGTTTTTCGAGGAGCTTGCGCTTGCGGGTGATGTCTCCACCGTAGCACTTGGCGAGAACGTTTTTGCGGATGGCGCTGATGGTTTCGCGGGCGATGATGCGGCTGCCAATCGCGGCCTGAATAGCAACTTCGAACATCTGGCGCGGAATCAGCTTTCGCAAGCGGCTCACAAGATCGCGGCCGCGTTCGTAGGATTGATCGCGGTGGCAGATGATGGTGAGCGCGTCCACCGGCTCGCCGCCCACTAGCACATCGAGCTTCACCAAATCCGATTCGCGATATCCGGAAAGATGGTAATCGAGCGATGCGTAGCCGCGCGAAACGCCCTTGAGCCGGTCGTAAAAATCGAGAACGATTTCGTTGAGCGGCATCTCGTAGGTGAGCATGATGCGCGTGGGCGAGAGATATTCGAACTTTTTCTGCACGCCGCGCTTTTCCTCGCACAGCGCCAGCACTCCGCCAACCGATTCCTCCGAAGTGATAATCATCGCGGTCAAAATCGGCTCTTCGATTTTCTGAATCGAAGTGGGCGGCGGAAATTTCGTAGGGTTATCGACTTCTTTTACTTCGCCGTCCGTGGTGGTGATGCGGTACTGGACGCTGGGCGCGGTGGTGATCAGGTCAATATTGAACTCGCGCTCCAGCCGCTCTTGCACGATTTCCATGTGCAGCAGGCCGAGAAATCCGCAGCGGAAGCCGAAGCCCAGCGCGACGGAATTTTCCGGCTCGTAAAAAAAAGCGGCATCGTTCAATTGCAATTTGCCCAGCGCGTCGCGCAGCATTTCGTAGTCGCTGGCGTTCACCGGGAAAAGTCCCGCGAACACCATGGGCTTGATGGCTTCAAATCCGGGAAGCGGCTCGGCGGGGCGGTCGGCTTCGACGACCGTATCGCCCACGCGCGCGTCGGCCACGCGCTTGATATTGGCGATGACGAATCCTACATCGCCCGCCGCGAGTTCTTCGAGGACAATGGGCTTGGGCGTGAGCACGCCGAGATTTTCAACCTCGTAAATTTCGTCGCTCGCCGAAAGCCGAATCTTCATGTGAGGAGCGAGGCGGCCTTCCATCACGCGCACCAGGACCACGGCTCCGCGATAGGAATCGAACCAGGAATCGAAGATCAACGCGCGCAGTGGCGCGTCGGCCGAGCCTTTCGGAGGCGGGACGTGTTTCACGATGGCTTCGAGGACGTCTTCCACGCCGAGGCCGCTTTTGGCGCTGATCAGCAGCGCGTCGTCCGCCGGAATGGCGAGGACGTTTTCGATTTGCTCCTTGGCGTAATCGGGCCGCGCGGCGGGCAAGTCGATTTTATTGATCACGGGAATGATGGTGAGATTGTGGCGCGAGGCGAGAAATGCATTCGCCACGGTTTGCGCTTCCACTCCCTGGCTCGCGTCGACAACAAGGAGCGCGCCCTCGCACGCGGAAAGCGCGCGCGAAACTTCGTAGGAAAAATCGACGTGACCGGGCGTGTCGATCAGATTCAGACGGTACTCATTGCCATCGGCCGCGCGGTAATGCAGGCGAATGCTTTTGGCCTTGATGGTGATGCCGCGTTCGCGCTCGAGGTCCATCGAATCGAGCAACTGCGCGGTCATTTCGCGCTGGGTGACGGCGCCGGTGAGTTCGAGCAGGCGGTCGGCCAGGGTGGACTTACCGTGGTCGATGTGCGCGATGATGCAGAAATTCCGGATGAAACGAGGATCCATGGGTTCTCATGCGAGTGTGCCACAGTTCCGAGCGCCCCGCCATCGCGCCGGCGAGTGCTGCATTCACTTGGTCTTGGAAGTTTCTGTCTCCTGGATGAACGCTGCAACGTTGTCGTGGAGGGCCTTCAGCGAAGCCGCGTGGGCGTACACCATGTGGCCGGATTCATAAAACTTGAATTCGATATTTTTTTGCAAGTTGGGCTGAATCGGCAGGTGATGCATTTCGTAGATGCCTTCGTAGAAGGGCGTGGCGAGATCGAAATAGCCTGCGTTCAGCAGGACCTTGAGGTTCGGGTTATATTTCATCGCGTTGGCCAGATCGGGCATCACGTTCGTCGCCAGTGGCATGGGGCGACTGGCGCCAGGGGACTGATGCAGAAAATCCCAGGATTTTTCGATGTCAATTTCTGGCTTGAATTCCCTGTTTGCGCTGAACTTCAGATCCTTGCGGACGTAATCGCTGAACGCAGAAAAGTAGGCGGAACTGATCGCAGCCGATTGAGGATCGTAGCCTGCCTCTTTGCTGAGCGGGTCGAACGTGGGCCCGGAGAAGCGCGTGTCGAGGCGGCCGGTGGTCGTATCACTTTCATCTTGCAGCGTCTTCTCGAATTCTCCGCCGTTGATGCGCAGGTCCGCTTTCTCGATGTATTCAACCGGCAGGCCGGTGTACTGATGCAGCTTCGCGATGACGGCTTGCCGCTGCTCGGGTGCGAGCGAGGAACCGGCCGCAAGCGCCTCGGCATAGTCGGTCATCGCAAAGTGCTCGACCTCCGCCAGCAGGGGCGCCAATTCCGGATGCGCGTCCGGCAGCTTGTGGTGATACCAGGCGGTTGCAGCGTAAGTGGGCAGCGCTAGCTGATACGGCAAGTCGATACTGGGATTGAACTGGGGATCGTCCGCGTTGAGGTCGTAGCTCAAGATTTGCGAAAGCAGAATTACTCCGTTGAGGTCGATATCGCGATCGGTTTCGAGGAGATTCGAGAGAACGGCGGATCGCGTGGTGCCGTAGCTTTCGCCAAACAGATATTTCGGCGAGTTCCAGCGTCCATATTTTGTGAGGAACTGAAGGATGAAATCGGCAAAGGCTTGCGCATCCTGATCCACGCCGTAAAAGGCTTTTTCGCGGTCCTTGCCGCTGATGCGGCTGAAGCCGGTGCCGGGCGCGTCGACGAAGACGAGATCGCTGGCATCGAGCAGGCTGAAATCGTTGTTGACGATCAAGTACGGCGCGGCTGGAGTGTGAGAATCGTCGGCGGTGACGACGCGCTTGGGACCGAATGCTCCCATGTGGAGCCACATCGTCGATGAACCCGGACCGCCGTTGTAGAGGAAAGTTACCGGCCGCTGCGTATCCTTGCCGCCGGATTTGAAGTACGCGACGTAGAACATGCTCGCTTCGGCGGGTTGGTTCTTGGGGTCCTTGTCGGGGTTATTCTGCGGAACGTCGTCCCAGCCCTTGGGGTGAACGACGAGAGTGCCGGCGTAGGCGTCGTAAGTAATCAGATTCCCGCCCACGGTGACGGAACCTTTGCTGGCTTGTTCCTCGGGCTTGAACTGCTCCGTCTGCGGCGTTTCGGTCTTGCTCGCCACCGTCTCGCTGGTTTGCGCGTGAACGACCACAGGTTGCAGCGCCGAAACCGAAATCGCGGCGATGATCCACAAAATAAGACTTCGTACCAGGTGTATCTCTGTTTGCGGAATCATCGTGCGGCTTCCTTTCATGACTTGCAGATGAAGCAGAAGTATACCGGACGCGCGCGAGGCGGAGCTAAATTTTCAGCCCGGGCGAAAGGCGCGCGAATTGCAGGGCAGCGACGATTACGTCCGGGTCGTCGCCAAATCCAGGGAGCCAGTGCACGTCCCGCTCCTTGCGGAACCAGGTGATTTGCCGCTTGGCGAAGCGGCGCGTGGACTGCTGGATTTTCCCGACCACTTCACCGGGCGGGCGGCCGTTAGCAATCTGATCGCGCAAATCCGAGTAGCCGATGAACTGAAACGGTTTCGCGTCCGCGGGCACGCCCATTTCGACAAGTGTGCGAACTTCGTCCACCCAGCCCGCGGCGATCATCGCATTCACGCGGGCATCGATTTTGGCGTAGAGGCGGTCGCGCGGGGGCGAGAGGCCGATTTTCGTTACAGTATAGCCTGCGAGGCCGCTTCTGCCGCTGCGATGGATTTCGCCTACTGCTTTTCCTGCGAGGATGCGTATTTCAATTGCGCGAATGATTTTTTGAGTGTCGCGCGGAGCGATCCGGCCCGCCGCTTCGCGATCCAGGCGGCTGAGCAACCGGTGCAGATGCTCCGGACCGCGCGCCCGAACTTTTGCGCGAAGATGGTCGCGGAGTTCCTCTGATCTGGTAGGAGCATCCGCGAGCCCTTCCAGAAGGGCGCGGAGGTAGAGGCCGGTGCCTGCGGTGAGGATGGGAAGTTTGCCGCGCCGGCGGACATTTTCCAGGGCGTCGAGGGCGCGCTGGCGATATTCTCCGGCGGTAAATACTTCTTGCGGTTCGATGAGATCGACGAGGTGGTGCGGAATTCCCTGTTGCTGAGCAGGAGGTCCTTTCGCGGTGCCGATATCGAAATGACGGTACACCTGCGTGGAATCGCAGACCAGAATTTCGCCGCCGAGCTGCTGGGCAAGTTCGATTCCCAGAGCCGATTTGCCAGAAGCCGTGGGTCCGAGAATTACCAGGAGCTGCGCGAGATCGCTCATCCCGAGAATTTCCAATACCGCAGCAAAAGAATCAGCAGGACTACCGCGGCCAACAATAGAGCTCCCGCGACTTGTGCGCGGTTCAGCCTCAATGGAAGCCCAAGTCTTCCGGCCGAATATTGTAAAGGAACGCGATCCGCAGCTTCAGGAAGGGTCCGTGAAACTGCGAAGGCAACGGTTCGAAAGGATTCGAGGCGTGGATTGCGGACATGGCGGCATTGTCGAGCGGCTCTCTTCCGGAGGTTCGTTCCAGCTGCGGGTCCGACGAACCGATGCTGCCATTCGGATAAACTTGAAAGGTGGTGTAGACCGCGCCTTTATCCCACTTCGCCGATTCCGGCATGATCGCCACCCAATTTCGCCTCAGCGTCGCAAGCAGACGTGTGATGTAATTGGAAAAATCCACTCCCTGGGTGTCCGAAAGGATTTGCACTCCATTGCCCACGCCGGATCCACTGCCGGGCGCAACCGACCCGCCGCTATAGATGCTGCCACGATCACCACGGCGGATCGCGTCTTGGATCTGATCCTGAATTTGCTTGCCGGGTGAGGAATCCGGCAATTGCAGGTTCAAACGATTCTGATTCTGCGGTCTCGGCGGCAGAACCGGCTGGAGCTGCGAGGGCGCGGATTGAGTGGGTTGCGCGGGAGCCGGAGCGGGACTGGGCTGAATTCGCGCCCTCGGCGCGTCCGGGAGATCGGTGGGCGGCTTCACCGGCGTGGGCGCCGGAGCAGGAACCGGAGAGGGAATCTGCGGCTTCTCAACCGGGGGCGCGAGTTTTTTCAAGAGGTTGCGATCGACGTTGATTTTCGGAACGGGCTTGGGTGGCTCTGGAATCGCGGGGGGCGAGTAAATCCACTGCAACTGCTTGCGGGCCAGCTCGATCTCGTTTTTCGTGGGAACATGTGCCGGGAAAATCTTCGGCGAGAAAATCAGGAAAACAATCACCACAGCATGTACTGCAATAGAAAGAATTCTGGTGATGAGATCCGATCGCGAATCGCGCTTTTCTTCCGGCTCGATCAACAGATTGGCATCGCCGGTGATAAACAGGTCCGGCTCGATCACTTCGCGAAGAGAGGGTGTCATCTCGATGCCGCGCTCGAATTCCTTGGTCCAATCCTCCGCGACCGGATCAATATTCGCGGGGACCACGACGCGCGAGTCGAGAATGTCGAGGGGGAAAGATGAAACGTGCGCAACTCTTTCGATAGGTGTGACGGGCATGCCGCGCGGCACCAGAGTGCGATCGACGAGCACGCCGAGGGGCAGGTGCGCTGGAATGGACGTCTTACCGTTCAGCGGCGCTGCTTCCGACAAGCCGGAAGGGACGACAGTGCGGTTGTCCATGTAGGTGGTCAAGCGGTGCGGCGTTTTCTGAGCCTCGTCCTTGGAGATGGGGCGCACGTCGACCGGAACCAGGGTGCGGGGAATCATAGAGCTTCCAATGGCAATGGCGCGGTAGCTCCGAGTTGGACGCGGCCAGCGTGTTCGAGGATGCCTGCCATCACCCGGTCAGCGAGCTCGAGATTTCGACGCCCGGCAGCGCCATCCACGACCGGTTGCTTGCGGGTGCGGACGGAATCGAGAAAGGAGCGCAGCTCGGCGCGAAGCGGCTCTTCCGGCGTGGCGGGAAGTTTCTCGAATCCAATTCCGGGTTGGGGGCTGCCGGTCTGGACGTGGATTCGCAGTGCGTCCTGCCGCGCGAAATCGAGCGAGATGTATTCGTGCTCTTGGAAAAAGCGCATCTTGCGGACACGCTCGGTGGAGACGCGGCTGGCGGTGACGTTGGCCACAGCGCCGGTTTGAAACTCGATGCGCGCGTGCGCGATATCGACTTTGTCCGTGATCACCGGAATGCCGACCGCCTTGAGGTCCACCACGGGCGCGTCCACCAGGGCAAGAAGAATATCGAGGTCGTGAATCATCACGTCGTACACCACATCGATATCCAGGCTACGCGGCGTGAAAACGCCGAGGCGATGGACTTCGAAAAACATGGGGCGCGAGACGATCTTTTGTGCCGCGGCGACAGCGGGATTGAATCGCTCGACGTGCCCGATTTGCAGGATGCGCCCGGAACGCTGGGCGGAGGCAATCAGCCGGCCGGCTTCTTCGAGCGAAGAGGCCATCGGCTTTTCCACGAGCACGTCAATGCCAGCATCAAGTAGATGGCAGCCGACGCGCGCATGTTCCTTGGTAGGCACGGCCACGCTGACTGCTTGGATGTCCGCGTCCGCAAGAGCGTCCAGATCGCCAATCACCTCCGTGCCGAATTCGGCGGCGACCTGGCGAGCGCGCTCGCCGTTGGTGTCAACAATACCGGCGAGTTTGGCGCCCTCGAGCTCGCACCACACGCGAATGTGATTCCTGCCGAATTCTCCGGCGCCGACCACGGCAACTCGAATGGGTTTCTCGGTCACGATTTCGTTTTTGCCTCGACTGAATCCGGCGCGAACGCTTGAATCGCAATTCCCGCTTCGCCGGCGGCGCGAATCAAGTTCTCGCGGTCAAATAGCAGCGTGCGACCGGCGTCAACGGCGAGCGCGGTGGCATTGGCGCGGCGCATCACCTCGATTGTTTTCAGGCCAATGACTGGCACATCGAATCGCATGTCCTGAGCAGCTTTGCTCACCTTGACGACCACCAGCCGTTGTCCACCAGCGATTTTACCGGCTCGCTCAATGGTTTCATCCGTGCCTTCCATCGCTTCGATCGCGACGCACGCGCGATCGCGCACCACGACTGTCTGGCCCAGATCGAGAGCGACGATCTGCCTGGCGATCGCCCTGCCATATTCGATGTCGGCGGCCTCGTCGCGGTCTGGCGAACGGCAAGTGAGAACCCCGGCCTCGGGCAGCAGCGCGCCGAGGAACTTGGTGGAATCGACAAGCTCGATGCCTTCGTCGTGAAGCACGCGCGCCACGGCGCCGATTAGCGAATCTGTGTTTTTAGCCGGAAGAGTAATAAGCAGCTTTGCCAGCCGCCAATCGGGCCGGATCGAACTGAAGATTTTATTATGCTTCACTTGTCCGGCCATTACTGCGTGCTTCACGCCCTCCCGATGGAGCAAGTCAATGCCGCGGCTGAGTTCGCCGAGGCTAATCCAGTGGAACCGCTTCGCAGAATGCTCGAGAGCTGGCGACGCTTCTTCGCGTATGGCGATGACGGCCATTTCGATACCGCGGCTTCGAGCGCCTTCGAGAACGAGAAAGGGGAAGTCCCCGTTGCCGGCAATCAGCCCCCATCCACCCGTGTTTTCCGCGCGAACGGCCATGCAGTTCCTATTTGGTTAAGCCGCGGTCCGTGGCAGATTCGATGAACCGTACAAGGGTTTGGACGTCTTCTGAGCTGGAGAGGGTTCCGCGCATTTTTTCGATGGCCTGCGAAGTGTTCAATTTAGAACGGAGAAGGTAGCGATAAGCCTGCTCAATGGCCTGAATGCGTTCCGCAGAGAAGCCGTTGCGTTCGAGGCCGACTTTGTTAATTCCATAGCAGCGGGTTTCGCGGGCGCTGACGATCTTTGAGAATGGCGGGACGTCCTGCGTGATAATGGTGCCTGCGCCGATGTAGGAGTGGCTGCCCACGCGAGAAAATTGGTGTAGCAGGCAGAAGGAACTGATGGTGGCGTGGTCCTCGACAATGATGTGGCCGGCGAGCTGAGCGCCATTGATGAGGATGACGTGGTCGCCTATCATGCAGTCGTGGCCGATATGCGCGTAGGCCATAATGAGGCAGTTGTTGCCGATGCGGGTAGCGCCACCGCCCTTTATGGTGCCGCGGTGCACGGTGCAGAACTCGCGGAAGTCATTCGAGTCACCAACTTCCAACTTAACGCGCTGGCCGGTGTAGGTGAGGTCCTGCGGATCGCCTCCAACGATGGCGAAAGAATGAACGTGATTGTTGCGGCCGAACTTCGACGGCCCTTTCACGACGGCGTGAGGCTCGAGAACACAGCCATCGCCCAGCTCGACTTCATCGCCCACGACGGCAAAGGGACCGATTCGAACACCGGTTCCTAATCGCGCCGAAGGCGAAACGATAGCCCGAGGATCGATCTCGTTCATGGTGCCTTCTGGGCCGGTACGGCGGCCGGGGGCTGCTCGGTTTCGAGATCAACCATTTTGCACATCAGCGAGGCCTCTGCGGCCATCTCTCCGTCGACGGTGGCGCGGCCCTGGAGTTTGCAGAAACCGCTTCGCCAAGCGAGAACATTCATTTCGAGCCTCAGGCGGTCTCCGGGAACCACGGGACGCCGAAAGCGCGCGTTGTCAATGGCGACGAAATAGAGCAGCTTTTTCTCGCGATCCGGAACCTCTTGAAGCAAGAGGAGTCCGCCGGTCTGCGCCATCGACTCGATAATCAGCACCCCGGGCATGATCGGCTTTCCGGGGAAATGACCTTGGAAAAAGTGTTCATTGATGGTGACGTTCTTGATTCCGACGATGCGCTTCCAGCGTTCCATTTCCTCGATGCCATCGATGAGAAGGAAAGGATAACGGTGCGGAAGAATTTTCTGGATGTCGTTAATGTCGAGAAGCATGAATTGCCTCTGCCCTTCGATTAAGTTGGAGTCCGTATATGTTGCAGATGCAACTTCACATACCGTTTCGAGTAATTCTATACGAAACCTCAGCAGGTGGGAATCAGCGGCGCAAGCTGTGTTGCCGTTGCTTGGCACGGCTGCTAGGATACGGCGCGATGAAGGATACCGAAGAGATGATGCGTGGGCTTCAGCGAGAATTGCGAAGACGGGAGCGAGATATCGTTGAACTGCTTGGGCGGTTCGTACGGTGCGAATCGCCGAGCCATCACAAGGCGGCGGTGGACCGTCTGGGAGGGATGGTTGCGAGCGAATGGCGGCGCCGGGGCGCGAAGGTTCAGGTGATGCATCAGAAGACGCGTGGAAATCATGTGCGTGCGGAAATCTGGATGGGCGGTGGGCGGGCACGCGGGCAGATTTTGATTATCGGGCACCTCGACACGGTTTATCCGCTGGGTACGTTGGCCGTGATGCCGTTTCGCGTGTCTGGCGGACGCGCGTGGGGACCGGGAACGTTTGACATGAAAGCAGGGCTGGCCATTGCGCTGGGTGCCATAGATGCTTTGCGCGCAACCAAGCTGCGGCCGCGCAAGAGGCTTGTCTTCTTCTGGAACTCCGATGAGGAAATTGGCAGCGAGACTTCGCGGCGGGAGATCGAGCGAGAAGCGCGCCGAAGCGATGCGGTACTCGTTCTCGAACCTGCGCTTGGCCGCGAGGGACGGCTGAAGACGGCGCGGAAAGGGGTGGGGACGGCAGAGATCATCGTTACTGGTCGGTCGTCGCATGCGGGCGCCGATCCTGGAGCAGGAGTGAATGCCGTGCACGAGTTGGCGTTGCAAATCGCGCGGCTGACGAAAATGAACAATGCGCGGCGCGGGATTACCGTCCAGGCGACGGTCGTCGAGGGAGGCACCGTATCCAACGTTGTGCCGGCCCACGCGCGGGCGGAGGTGGATATTCGCTATTCACATTTGGCCGACGCGCCAAGACTGGACAAGAAGCTGCGGGGGCTGCGGCCGATCTTGAAGGGAGCGCAAATCGAAATGCGCGGCGGAATCAACCGGCCACCGCTTGAGCGAACGGCTAGCGTGCTCAAACTTTTCAGCCAGGCGCAATCGCTGATGCGGGAGATCGGCGTGAAACTCGACGAAACCACTACCGGCGGGGGATCAGACGGAAACTTTACGGCGGCGCTGGGAGTACCCACGCTCGATGGGCTAGGAGCGATCGGTAGCGGGGCGCATAGCCCGGGAGAGAATGTCGTGATCCGCTCGCTTCCGCAACGGGCGGCGCTGCTGGCCGGATTACTCTTGACGCTGTGACCTAACGTGAGCCGAGGTTGTGCGTTTCCGGCGAAATCAACGAAGGTAGGCGCGTTTGAGATAGGCGACTGTCTGCTCGTTTAGGCCTGCGTAATTCGAGTGCAATGTTTCCTGCACCGCCACCTCGGGCGAGGACGACGTGGCGATCCGATCGAGCAAGCGGCTGACATCACTCAGGCCGCCCGTGTTGATAATAGATTCGACAACAGCGAGAGACCAGGCATAAGCAAAGTCGGCTGAATTCCCGGAGAGGCTCATCCAGGACCCTTCCATCGTTGCCAGTGGCGGGGCTTGGCCCTGGGCCGCCGCTTCGACCAGGCCTCCGGCGGTTGAACTGCTGCGGCGTCCTTCCATCCATTGCGCGATGCCTTCCTGGAGCCAGGTGGGCGCGCGACCGTGGGACTTTTGCCCCACAAAACTGTGCGTGAGCTCGTGTTTCAAAACTCGAGCGAGGTCAGGAGTGACCTGGGTCAATCCCTGCACGGGAATGCGCAAGCGGCCATCGTTCAGAGCACCAACCCACCCGGGCGCGCGGGTGATATCCGCGAAAGCT
>DASYZC010000413.1:0-7495 GCA_035949735.1 Candidatus Acidiferrales bacterium
GTATTTTGGCCCCACCTACTTTTACGTGACCGATCATCTCGGCTCGACGCGGCTGCTCACGGGCTATCCGACGCCGAGCGTTGTGGAATGCGACGACTACTACCCGTTTGGGGAGCAGATTTCCTGCGGCGGGACGAGCACGACCACGCACAAATTCACCGGCTACGAGCGCGACACCGAATCCGGCCTGGACAACGCCCAGGCGCGCTACAATTCCTCCTCCCTGGGCCGCTTCATGTCCCCCGACCCCGTCGGCAACTTCGTCGCCGACGCCGCCAACCCCCAAACCTGGAATCTCTACACCTACGTCAACAACAATCCCCTCACCTTCATCGATCCAACTGGTATGTATTGTGAGACTTCCGACGAGTTCGATCTCAGCGGAATTAATGACGCCGACGTATGCGTGGTTTTCGGAGGAGTGTGGATTGACGGCGCGCATTGGGACAACAATGGCAATTTCGTGGGCGGCTATGACGGCGAGGTGTTCTGTGGTGCGACCGGCGGCTGCCTAGTCTGGAACGCTGGATCGCAGGAGTGGGGTCCCTTCGGTACAGACACCAGCGGACCCGGCGACCCCGGAAACGGGGCCGGACCTGGGGGGGCCAACGGGGGCTGCCAACTTTCGGATCCGATGTGCGCCATCCTCTATCAGAGTAATCTGACACGATTGAACGCCATCCAAGCACTGCAACAGCAGGCCAATCGCTGCGGTCAATATCAGGTTCTCTGCAATGGGGGTAATATGGCGAGTGCGGGTGCCAATGCAGCCATCGCCGCTACGGCGCCCGCGACAATTGTTGGGGCCTATATCGTGGCGGTGCCGGTGGCAGGGGCGGCTGCGGAGCGGGGTCGAGAATACGTGGTGTCTCATCCTGGCCAGGTGGTCGACTTTATGAGGGGCTTCCTCAGCGCCAAGAGCAGCGTCCCGCCGCCTAGCGATGCCGGCATGGCTGGTTGGGCAGTCGGTAAGGTTGTAAGCGGGATAGTCAACAGCTCTCACTAAGAGAATGAAACGCAATTGCCCAGTATGCGGCGCATCCCTTAGCCCAAAGGACATTGTGCCGGGTGGGTTTACTTGCCCGACTTGTTCCGCTCGACTGCAAGAAGGGGAATCCTACGCACAGTGGACTGTCTGGGGAAGCGTCTTGCTCGTCGGCCTAGTATTCATTGCATCGGGTCTGCGGGGTCTTCACCTTGCGTACGCCATGCTCTTAGCTGTTTATCCAATCCTGTTCGTGAGCGCTAACTTTCTGAAGTATATAATCACGCCAAAGATCCAGATCTACCTGCCGAAGGACGCAACTCTGAATTTGCGCGAACCTCGGAAACCGAATCAAACACAGGAGAAGAAACATCAGACATTGAATCAATAAGAGAATGACGCGCCACTGCCCTACATGCGGTGCACTACTGAAATGTCAGGATATCCGAGTAGTGGGTCCTTTTTCCTGCTCGGTCTGCCATGCTCGGCTTCAAGCTCAAGAATTCTATGCACCGCTGGCGTTCTGGGGAAGCATCCTGCTCGTCTCGGGTCTTCTCGCCGCAGTCGGCTTCCGGGGCCTTTCTCTCCTCGGTGTCGCGGCGCTGGCCGCGTACCCCGCCGCTTACCTAGGTGTCAACTTCGTGAAATGCCTTATTCCGCCGAAAGTCGAGGTGTATTTGCCGAGTGATGCCACTCTAAGTTTGCGCGACCAGCGGCAAACGCATGAAACCAAGGATCGGACAGAGAAGCGCTTACATTAAAAGTCCAACGGCCGGGTGCCCCAGGCATTCGCACTTGCTTTTGAGGGTGGCCCATGCTCGCTTTTGTGAGTGGGGCCCTTCTCCGCACCTGCGATGAATCGACAGATCGTCCGTCTCCCGCTCGCGCCGCTTCACCCGCGCGAGCCTTCGCCACAGTCGGGCCCATTGATCTGTCCCCTAGCTCCGCGCACTGGATCATACGACACCTGAGCTTTCCGGCGAGCTAGCCACAGAATCAAAAGATGTGCCAAGGACTGTTCAGCAGACGCTCCCCGGTAGATACTACGTGCCGTGAACTCACCAACGGCCGCTGTCCTTGGCGAAGTTGGATTGCCTGCTCCCGTCCGTGAACTAGCCTCGCGCCGCTGGGATGTGGTTGTGGTCGGAGGCGGCCACAACGGGTTGGCCTGCGCTGCCTACCTGGCGCGGGCTGGCAAGCGCGTGGTCGTGCTGGAGAGCCGCACGCGAGTGGGCGGCGCCTGTACCATCGAAGAGCCCTTCCCCGGCGTCCGGATGTCACCATGCGCGTATTTGGCGGGATTGCTGCATCCGCTGGTTGTTTCCGAGTTGAACCTAGCAGAACGCGGCTTTCAGTGGACGCCTGCGGTAAATGGGCTATTCGTTCCATTCCTTGACGGCTCGAGCGTTCAGTTCTGGGATAGCGACGAGAAGTGCGAGGCGGAAATTCGCAGCTTCGCCCCGGGCGACGTGGAAGGTTGGCGCGCGATGAGCGACGTGCTGCGCAGATTGCGCGATGCGTTGCGTCCGGCGGGGGATGGCGATCTGTGGATCGGCGAAGCACCCACGCGGGAACAGATTGAAGGGCGGCTCGGGAAAGATGACGAAGCGAAGCGAGTGCTTTTCGACTGGTCGATGGCCGAGTTCGTTGAACACTACTTGCAGGACGAACGGTTGCAGACCGCGTACCTCGGACAAGGAGTGATTGGGACCAACGCCAGCCCGTTCGACGCAGGAACCGCCAGCATCCGCTTCCATCATGCATCGGGCCGGCTGGGCGGAATGCCCGGCATGTGGGGCTACGTAAGGGGCGGCATGGGCATGGTCTCGTTCTATTTTTGCGACGCCGCGCGGGAGGCCGGAGCGGTGGTGGCCGCGGGCGTCTCTGCCGTAGGGATCGTGCCTGGCGAAGGCGTGCGGCTCGAAGGCGGCGAATTCATCGCCGCTGCAGTGGTGGTGTCGAATGCCGACCCACAACAGACGCTGCGGTTGCTGGGCACCGCGGCCGATCCCGCGTGGCGCAAGCGCGTCGAGGAGATTCCGATGGAGGGCTGCACCGTGAAGCTGAATGTGTTGCTTCGCGAGCTGCCTAACTTCACAGCGCGGCCAGGAACCGATGAGCCGCACCACTACGGACAAATCAACACGCTGCTCACCAAAGACGAGTGGAAGGCAGGGTTTGACGCCGCGCGCCGCGGGGAGTTGCCTGAGCATCTCTGGTGCGAACTGTACTTTCAGAGTGCTCATGATCCGTCGATCGCGAATCCCGGGCAGCATACGATGAGCGTGTTTGCGCAGTATGTCCCCTACAAGTTTGCGCACGGCACGTGGGATGAGCGGCGGGAGGAAGTGCGCCGGCTAGCGCTCAATTCGCTGGCGCGCTTTTGTTCGAATATTGACGATGCGGTAATCGATGCACAGGTGCTTGGCCCGCCCGATATCGAGCGGAAGGTGGGGCTCACCGGCGGCCACATATTTCAGGGCGAGTGCTTGCCTCCATATATGTGGTCGAAACGGCTTTCGGCGCGCACGCCTATGCGGGGAGTTTACTTGTGCGGAGCGTGCACGCATCCGGGAGGCAGCGTGATCGGCATCAATGGTCGGAACGCGGCGATGGCCGTTCTGCGCGATATTCCCTAGCACGGTGCTCGGCTTTGCGTTTCCGAAAATTGACAGTGTGGCGCGTGTCCGCTAATCTGCTAGCCAGACATTACAAGCTAAGGAGCGATGAATGGCGCAGGGTAATCCTGTAAAGCACAAGAAGAAGACCAAGTCTGTATTGAAGAATATCCGGCAGACTGAGCGGCGGGCGGCGATTAATCGCATGAACCGGACGCGCGTGCGCACGGCGATGCGCCGCATGCGCGCCGCGCTTTTGGCCGCGGACGGTGGCGAGGCGGAAAAGCTGGCGTCGGCCACGTTTTCGGAATTGGACAAGGCGATTCGGAAGCGGACGCTTTCGGAGAATACGGCGAACCGCTACAAATCGCGGTTCACACTGGCGCTGAACGCACTTAAGGCGAAGAAGTAAGAGTCGAAATAATTCGATTGCTGTCGAAAAGCGCTCCGGAAGGCTGGGGCGCTTTTTCTTTGCGCGCAGTGACGCGTGCCAAACAGCCGCGGCGAACGGCTATGCTAGTATCGATGGCTTATGCAAACTGGAATTATCGGGCTACCGCAGGTTGGGAAGACGAGTCTGTTTCGCATTCTCACCAAAGCACGCGTGGATGCGCGAAGCGCGCCGAATCAGGCGCACGTGGGAATCGCGCGCGTGCCGGACGCTCGCGTGGCGAAGCTCGCCGAAGTATTCAAGCCGAAGAAGGTGACGTACGCAACGATCGAGTACGTGGATATTGGCGGCTTGCAAAAGGACCGCGAGAAGAATTCAGCTTCGCTTGTGCCGCTGCGCGAAGCGGATGCGCTGGCGCACGTGGTGCGGCTGTTCGAAAATCCCGCAGTGCCACACGAGGCAGGGTCCCTTGATGCGGTTCGCGACATTGTGAACGTAGATATCGAGTTGATTTTGAACGACCTGGAGCAGGCGGCGAAGCGCATCGAACGCGTCGAAAAGGATTTGAAAAAGAAGAAGGATTCGCTGCTCGAATCCGAATTGCAGCTGCTAATGCGCTGTCGCGAGGCGCTCGAGACTGAGACGCCGCTCCGCGAGCTCGAACTCAAACAGGAAGAAGAGAAGATGCTCACCGGCTTTATGTTTCTCACGCGCAAGCCGATGCTTTACGTTTTGAACCTCGGAGACGATGAAGCCACGGAAGTCGATCGAGTGATTGAGAAACACCATCTGGAAAAGCTGGCGTCGAAACGCCAAACCGCCGTGGTGCCGTTTTGCGGGAAGATCGAGGCGGAGTTAGCGGAACTGGACGACGCAGAATCCGCCGAGATGATGCGCGCTTATGGCTTGACGGAATCGGGGCGGGACCGATTGATTCAGGCAAGCTACCGGCTGCTTGGTTTGATTTCGTTTCTGACCTGCGGCGAACCGGAGTGCCGCGCTTGGACAATCAAACGCGGCATGACGGCTCCAGAAGCTGCGGGAGCCATTCACAGCGACATTCAGAAGAATTTCATCAAGGCGGACGTGGTGAATTGGGAAGACTTGCTGAAAGCGGGGAGTTTTGCCGCGGCGCGCGAAAAGGCCCAAGTGCGGCTCGAAGGCAAGGAATACATCGTGCAGGATGGCGATGTTATTTTGTTCCGGCACTCGGGATGAATGTTGGAGCGGAATTCAAATACCAATCCCGACGGTTTGTCCGCCGAAAAAAAAAGGGGACCATCTAGGGGGGGCCAACCGGTCCCCGGGGTGGGTACAGCTACAACATCGAATAGGAGCCGACGCTCTCCGTCGCTCCTAGAACAGGAACTTCAAGCCGAACTGCATCACGCGCGGCGTCACCGAAGTCGGAGGTGATGATGCCGAACGTAGCCGCCGCGTTAACGTCGTTTCCGGGCGGATTGAATTGTGCATGGTTGAAGACATTAAACGCATCCACGTAAAACTCCAACGAGCCGCCTTCCCACAGTTTCATGGTCTTGATCCAGGCGGAGCGAATGGATTGGGGAAGGCGCCGCAGGGGGCGTTTGAATTGCCAGTCGGATTCAGCGTTCCTTCAATGCAATACGGCGAATTCGCGGGAAGAACCACAACGCTCAATCCCAAACGCATGGTCACTTTTCCTGAAGCAGGAGAATGTGATCCAGCACGCGGTTGGCTACATCGAATTTCGATAGCTTGGGCAGAAGGATTTCCGTGCCGTTGCGGAAGAAAAGTGTCACGATATTTGTGTCGGTGTCGAAGCCGGCGCCTTCCTGCGTGACATCGTTTGCGACGATCATGTCCGCACCTTTGCGCGCGAGTTTGGCCCGCGCGTTTTCGGCTAGCCCGGAGGTTTCCGCGGCAAAGCCGACGAGGATGCGTTTGCTCCCGCGCCGCGGAGGCTGGGCGCCCAACTCCGCGAGGATGTCAGGAGTTGGTTCAAGTTCGAGCGTGAGTCGATCATCGCCTCGCTTGAGTTTTTGCGATTGTGCTGCAACCGGACGATAATCCGAGACGGCGGCAGCCATAATTACGACATCTGCTTCGATGGATTGTTCACGCACCGCATTTCGCATTTCGTCCGTCGAGCGCACCGGGACCCAATCAGCACCTTCGGGCACAGGCAGACCAGTGGGACCGCTGATCAGGATCACGTGCGCGCCACGGCGGGCCGCGGCCTCAGCGAGTGCGTAGCCCATTTTCCCGGACGAGCGATTGGTGATAAAGCGGACGGGATCCACGTCCTCGCAAGTGGGGCCCGCAGTTACGAGAACAGTTTGGCGCTCAAAATCGCGGCGCAATCCCAGCACGGCGCAAACTCTACGAGCGATAGCTTCCGTAGCGGCCAGGCGACCGGCACCGGTCATACCGCAGGCGAGATAACCCTCGTCAGGATCGACGACGTGAACCCCACGCGCGCGAAGGGTCTTCAAATTCTCTTGCGTGGCGGGATGCTCCCACATGTTGACGTTCATCGCGGGGGCGACGACAACCGGCGCTTTGGTGGCGAGATAGAGCGTCGAAAGAAAATCGCCCGCGATGCCCTGCGCGAACTGGCCGAGAATGTCGGCAGTAGCGGGCGCGACGAGAAGCAAGTCGATGCGCTGGGCCACGGCGATGTGCTCGATGGCGCTTTCCAAGTTGGCGGGAGAGGAGTCATCCGCACCGAACATTTCAGTGATTACTTTTTTCCCCGTTAGCGCGGCGAAGGTAAGGGGCGTGATGAACTCGCGCGCGGAGCGTGTCATCACGACCTGGATATCGAGTTTTTCTTGCTGGAGGCGGCGGACGAGCTCCGCGGCCTTGTAGGCTGCTACTCCGCCGGTTACACCCAGTACGATTTTCATGGCAGCTGAACCCACCGCCCGCCCTTCGCCAACGCAAACTTAGGTGAGAAAGCGGGCGCTACAAAAACCGACCTGCTATCTGCGACGCTTTGCGTCGCCTTCTTCCGATCCCGCGGGCAGCTCAGGCAATTCGTACTCCAGGAGGCCCTGTTGCAGTTCCTCTTCGGCGATGCGCGAAGTCTTGCGCGACTTGGGATTATCCACCATCGGGCGCCCGCCGATCATCAACTGCCGGGCGCGGCGCGAGACGACCACGACATAAGCAAACTGACTATCCGGCACTTGTCTGAGAGCAGCCATGGGCAAATCAGCCTCCGAAGGACTTCAGAATTCCACGAATCCGTTGTTCTTTTCGAGCAATGCGGCAGCGCGAGCCGAGCGCGATGGCCTGAACTTCGCGTCCAGCCCGATCGAGATCGTCATTGATGATGGCGAAATCATAGCTCCGATAGTTGAGCATTTCCTGGCGCGCGCGTTCGAGGCGGCGCCGAATTTCGTCCTCTGAATCCTGCCCCCGCTCCCGTATTCGCCGTTCAAGATCCGCGGCAGATGGCGGCAATACGAAAACCGCGACAGCGCCGGGCAACTCTCTCTTGGCCTGAAGCGCTCCCTG
>DASYZC010000414.1:0-4018 GCA_035949735.1 Candidatus Acidiferrales bacterium
AGAACCGAATGGCCCCAGCCGGTCGGCAGGATCGCAGCCGTTTTTTGGTTCACTTGCTTATCCGCTTCCGCGAAAAAACGCGAGTGCTGCGACGCCGGTCGCTCGGCATATTCCCGCACCGTGATTCGGAATTCGATTTCACGCCCGCCCTGCTTCTTTTTCATGGAATAAAACGAAAGTTGAGCCAGTTCGTCGGAAGCATCTGCTTGTGCGTATCCCCACTCCGGCACGGCGCTCCTCCTTGCCAAAATAAACTGCCGGATTATAACCCACGAAGCGCGCTTTCTGACGGCGAGTGGCGCCGATAACTTAACCCTTATTCCGAGCGTGACGACCACGCACAATTAGAAGATCGTCAAGGAGGTTTTTGAAAGGCCGGGCGTTCTTCGGGCTGTAGGAAATGAACGGAGTGGTTTTTCTCGGCCTGGACGATTACTTCGAAGGCGGAGGTGTCCCCTGCCCAGCGTCCTGGAGCGCTTTTGCGAGTTCCGGATGCTCTGCCAGAACCTCGATCATGGATTCGCGCCCCATTTGCTGTCCCAGCGCCTGGCCATCCTGCTGCAGTTCAACTGTCAACTTCGGAAGAGCGCTCACAGCCTTCTGGCCAAGAGGCGTCTCATAAAACGAAATGAGACCTTTGATGTCATCGTCGGAGAATTGTTCGTCGTACCGAATGACGGCCAGGTCCACAAGACGTTTGGTGTCGAGTTTAGAACGAAACTTCTCAAAGAAAAGATCAACCAACTTTTCACGATACTCGCCAGGCGGGAAGGAGTTGGTCAAGACGGGCTTGAGGCTCTTCTGCATGTTGTCCATAACCTGTTGCATCAGTGTCGTTGTGCCCGTGGCTTCCAGCAGGCGGCGAATGTCTGCCTCCTTGGCGGGATCGATTTTCGCCTGAGCAGCCGGAGCGACAGCTGGAGGCGGTACCGGGCCAACCTGGTACTGGTTCTGGCCGGCTTGCACAGACGTGCCCATTAAGAAGAGGACCATGGCAGCGAAAGCTCTCATCGAAGCCTCCTGGCGATAAATTCATGCTAGCCGATTTCGCCAGTGCGCGGCCGGGCCGCTTCGACGCCTGTGCCCCGCCGGTAACCAAAGCAGGCAGGGGGCTAATGATGAGACAGTGACACTTCCTTCGAATTGGGGCGTGCGGGAAAAGTCCACAGAAACTCGTTCTTGCCGCGATCCCTTTCATTGGCCAAGATGGACTCATGGTTCAGCGGACCGCAGTTCGGGCGCAGTCAGCAGCCCTCGCAAGGGCAGGCACCCGTTTGCCCCTGCTGCTCGCTCAGCAATTTGCCTCTATTCGATACAACAGCCGAGTAGAACACGACGCAACTCATTCAAAACAAAGGACGGCGACAGAGTCTACTCGACACACTTTTGAGGGGGCTGCTCTCTCAACGAGAGCCAACATCGCTCTTTGACAACTGAATAAGCAGTGGTCTTCTGGCGCACAGCTTCACGCAGGCCGGCGCGCTTCGTTCGAGCGCCGGCCGGCGATCAAAGCCCGCTGGGCGCCTGAGAGCTATTGCGGGTTGGGTCCTTCGGTCACTTGAACCAGGTCATCGGGGCGGACCCACTTGCCAAACGCGCTCTGGACTTGCTCCGCGTTCAGCTCGACGTAATGGTGCGCGGCGACGCTCGGTTCGTCCAACGGCAACCCAATTGTGGCACGGGATATCAGCCCGCCCGCAATCCGCCGGACGCTTTCTTCTCCCAGGGGAATTTGCCGCAACAGCATCGCCTTGGCCTGCCGCAGGTCGTCCGCGCTTACGGGCGCCGTCTGCATCGCTTTCAGATCCCGCACAACCACGGCGCGCGCTTTCGACACATTTTGCGGATCGCAAGCATAATCCACCCGGTAGACGGACCGCGTCTTGCCGACGCCGAACGATGAGGATACGAAGTAGACCAGCCCGGAGTTCTCACGCAAATCCTGATACAGCCGGGTGGCGTAAAAGCCGCCTCCGAGAACGTGGTTTCCCAATTCAAGCGCGTAGTAGTCCGGATTGAATCGATTCAGCCCCAGCGTTTCCGCCAGAGTCGCATTCACCTGCACGCGGCTCTTGTCCGGCACAGCCGTAACCTGCTGGGTATTCGCCGGCACCGGCGGCAGATCGGTTTCCGGCGGTGGCCCGGAGGCTTTCCACTCCCCGAAATATCTCTCCACCGCCTGCTTGGCCTGCTCGCGCGTCACATTGCCGATCACCACGATCGTCGTCAGATCCGGCCGGAATACGTGCTGGTAGTAATCCGTCACGTTTTGCAATACGAGCGATTTGACGGTGGCCGGCGTCGCCTCGCGCAACTCCGGGTCGTTTTTCGGATACAGGGCGGAGTCCAAGGCCCGCGAGGTCAAATAGTCCGGACTCTGCAACTGTCCGGCGACCGCGCCTTCCGTCTGCCGCTGCACCACTTTGAAGGCGCTCTCTGGCAGCGCGGGATGGAGCTCGTTGTCGGCCAACAACTCCATTCCTCGTTCAAAATGGTCGCTCAAAACATTCAGGGAAAAATCCGAGCCCGCCGATTCGTCCGCTCCGATATCGTCGAGTGCTTTCTGAAACGCAAGGCGGTCGAGCGTGCGTGTTCCATAAGGAAAAAGCTCCTCGAGAACGCTGCTTGCGCCTTCTTGCCCCGGCGGCGTCTGCAAGTCGGCGTTGTTCTTGATGTGGCCCAGCACCGTGACGGAGTTACTGATCGACTCCGGCTGGACGATTAGCTTGATTCCATTCGGCAGCGTATCGACGGTTGGATGAATGGTCAGATCGGGAATCGTTAGCCGCGTTACCGCGTTCTGTGCCCATGACGGCAACTCGACAGGCCCTTTCGGCGTGGCCGCCAGGGATTCCTGCCCTCCAAAGGATTTTGACGAGACGGGTTTCCCAGACGGCTGCGGCGTCAACACCGCCTCGATAGCGTTGCTCGGCACCAAATATTTCCGGGCTACGCGGTTCACGTCTTCTACCGTCACTTTTTCTATGGCGCGAATATCGTCTTCCGGCGATTGCCGGCCTTCCACCGCCAACGCATTGGACCATTCCATCGCCAGGCCGGAGATAGAATTCTTTTGGAACTCTTCCTCGGCCAGTTCGTGGCGTTTGGAGGCATCGACGAGATCGCTGGGCACGCCATTCTTCACTGCGTCGGCCATGATCTTTTGAATTTCCGCGACGAGTGCTTGACCGTCGCCGCCCTGCGGATACGCCGCCAAGCCGTACGCCAGACTCGCGTGGGGCATGCTGCTCAGAGCGAACTCGGTCCCCAGCGCCTTCCCTTCCGGCACCAAAGCGTACAAATTTGCACGGTGGCTGCTCAACACATCCGCCAAAATATCGGCGGCAGCGAAATCCGGACTGTCGTACCCGGGCATTCTGAACGAGACGACGGCCAGGCCATAGGGCAGATCAGTATCCAGATTCAGCGTTTGCGTGGACACACTTGCAAGTTTTACCGTGGCCCGCTTCGGAATCTTCTTCCGGGGAATGTCGCCGAAAAGCTCCTTGATCTTCGCAAGAGTCTCCTGCGAATTCACGTCGCCCACGATCACCATGATCGCGTTGTTAGGCGCATACCATGTGTCGTAAAACTTGTGCAGCATCGTCCCAGTCGTCTTGTCGAACGATGGGCGAGACCCGAGCGCATCGTGCTCGTAAGGCGTGCCGTGAAACATAGCCGTCAAAAGTTTGGTGTAGAACACGTACTCGGGATTCGAGAGGTCCTGCGCCACCTCTTGCTCGATAGCGCCGCGTTCCTTTTCCCACAATTCGTCCGTGTCGAGAGACCCCCGCATCCGCAAGGCCTCGATATGCAGCGCCACGTCCACATCTTCGGCGGGAACCGTGAAGAAATATTGCGTCACCGTTTGTTGCGTGTCGGCGTTGAAATTACCGCCCATCGCGGCAGCAATATTTGCCAATTGTCCGGCCGAAAGGCCCGGGGCGCCACGGAACATCATGTGCTCTTGCGCGTGCGCCGTGCCGGGAAATCCCCTAGGAGTTTCATTCGAGCCCAC
>DASYZC010000415.1:0-4697 GCA_035949735.1 Candidatus Acidiferrales bacterium
CTCGCCGCGTGATGAAGTAGTTGATCAATTCCATGGACGAATTATCCATCTCGACGTCGAAGGCTTCCACACGATTCGTGAAGTAGTTAAACGTCCAAACGGCAGGCACGGCAACCAGCAAACCGAGAGCCGTGGTGACCAGGGCTTCCGCGATACCGCCGGCCACCGCGGAAAGACCGGTAACCTTCGAGCTGGAAATCCCCTTGAACGCGTTGATGATGCCCATCACTGTGCCGAAGAGACCCACGAAAGGCGCCGTGGACCCGATTGTGGCGAGACCGGAAAGCCCGCGCTTCATTTCGGCGTGGACGATGGCGACGGAGCGTTCCAAGCCGCGCTTGGCCGCTTCGATCACTTCCTCGTCACTCACTTGAGCCGAAGCCGCCTGGAATTCGGAAAGGCCCGTCGCCACAACCTTGGCGATGTGGCTCTTCTTATTGCGCTCGGCGATGGAGATTGCTTCGTCGAGCTTATTGTCTTTCAGCGCGCCGGCAACCTGCTGAACGAAAATCCGGGATTGCTTCCGCGCTGCGCTGTACATCAGCGCCCGGTCGATCATGATGCCCACCGACCACGCGGACATGATGAATAGAATGAAGACAACCGTCTTCGCCGGGTAGCCCATGTTGTGCCACATCGTAATCAGGTCCCAGCCGACCTCGGGAGCCTGGTCTTGAAACATCGCCACCAATAATAGTAGTACGTTCGCGAGCATCACGTTCGATTCCTCCTCCGTCCCATGCCATCGATCGCGGCAGTTATTCTGCCGGTCGCCAATCCCTGCCTCTTCTACACGACTCAACCACTCGACTCATCCCGCGTCACTCAAACTAACTCCGCACGGGCGCGGCCCTACCCTAACCGCCAAGGGAGAAGACCACTTGAATGGTCGTATCCACCTCCACCGGCTGGCCATTCAGTTGCGTCGGTTGGTAGCGCCACTCGTGTACCGCGTCCATCGCGGCCCGCATTAGCAATGCCGGACCGGAAATGTACTGAAGCTCTTGAATCGTGCCGTCTTTGGCAATAATCGCGTGCAACATCACCGTGCCGGAGACGTGCGCGGTCTTCGCGATTGCCGGATAGACCGGCAGCACTTGATGGATCAGCTTGGCCGCCGCTACGTTGCCGCCAACGCGGATGCGCTGAGGCGTGGGCTTCGGTGGAGGTGGCGGACCCCCGCCGATAATTCCTCCCAAAACGCCCCCCGTGCCTCCGGGAACTCCCACTCCGCCTGCCACTCCGGCGTTCACGTCGGGCGCCTCATCCTTGATCATCTCTACTTTTTTGGGGATCACTGTGGGCGCGACCATTTTCTGAGGTGTGATGATCTTTGGCCTTACGATCGTCTTCACGGGCGCTGCTGGCGGAGGCGGAGGCGGGGGCGGGGCGGGAGCCACCAGAAACGTGTTCAGCATTCCCTTGGGCAGCGCCTCCGTGTAAATCAGCGGAATCAATATCATTACGCCTACGATCACGCCCTGAATTATCGCGGACATCGCCACGGTCCACGGCTTGTTCGTTTTGCTGCCGTGCGCACTGGAAACAACAAGTTGATCGAACATGTTTTACCTCCTTGCGACCGCCGGCACGCGCTTTTCGGCCGCGGATCCGACGCGCACGGTCACTCCCTTCCCACCATGATACTTATTCCAAACTACAACAATCGGCGCCGCGATGCCAAAACTGGAATACGTTCCTACCACAACTCCCACTACCATGGCAAAAGAGAATGCGCGCAGAACCTCGCCGCCCAACAAATACAGGACCAATACGGTAAGAAACGTCAAACCCGAAGTGAGTATCGTGCGCGAAAGCGTCTGATTGATCGATTTATTCACGATCTCGACAAACGATTCTCGCCTCATGATCCTCAAATTTTCGCGGACACGATCGAAGATCACGATCGTATCGTTCATCGAATAGCCGACCAGCGTGAGCAAAGCCGCGATCACTGTAAGAGAAATCTCATAGTGAAAGAGCGAAAAGAAGCCCAGCGTGATCAGCACGTCGTGAAACACTGCGATCACGGCCGCAGCACCATATACCCACTCAAATCGGAACGCAATATATATGAGCATGCCGCCCAACGCGTAGAGCGTGGCGAGAAATGCCTGCCTGCGCAATTGCGATCCGACCTTCGGCCCCACGATCTCGGCGTCGCGAATGGCGAAATCGCTCAGGGAAAAACTATTCTCCAAGGCGCCGATCACCGAAGCTGTGGCGCCTTCCACTTTTTTTAGCTCGTCAAAATTGGTGACGATCCCGCCGTGCTCCGTGTCTCGCGCCGCAGTCAGGCGGTTTGCAAGTTGCGTATAGCGATCAGCGGCGGTAGGTCCCAGCGTGAGCGGGTCTCTCTGCGTAAGGAATGCGGCTAGCCCGGAGGGCGTCACGGAATTGAAATCTGGCTTCCCGGATTTGTCAGTGCCAAAAGTCTTGTGCAAAACATCGAGAATCTTTTGCTTTCCAGCGTCCAGGGATTCGTCGCTCTGGTTCTGCTGCTTCTGCTCGAGGCCGATCACCACGTCATTCTGCGAACCAACTGCGCGCGAATCGCTGATCCCCTGGATGGTGCTGTTCGCCAACCCCGCTTGCTGAAGTCCCTTGCGAATTTGATTGATCGGCGGCTTTCCGCCGAAACGAACGTACACCAGCGTGCCGCCGCGGAAATCAATCCCGTAAAGAGTTCCGTGATCAGCGACAACCCGCTTATAGACCGAGGCCCATCCGACGGCGAGAAGAATGAGGGACAGAGTGACAAAATACTTCGCCTTACCCATCCAGTTCATGTTCACGCCGTGAAAAAATTCCATGCCGAGTCCTATCCGTCTCTCTTTGACACCATCAACCACTCATTTGTGCCCGTCACCATCGCGAATCGAGGAGGTAGTACCAAAACCCTCTAAATACTCAACTGAGCTTGACGGTCCATCCGTGACAGGTGGTAATCGAAAATCACTCGCGACACGTAAATAGAAGTAAACAGGTTGGCTATCAAGCCGATCGTCAACGTCACTGCGAATCCCTTCACAGGCCCAGTACCGAAGAGAAATAGAAACGCCGCAGACACCAGAGTTGTGATGTGCGTGTCGATGATGGTCCGAAAAGCGCGCTCGAACCCCACATCGACGGCTGGCGCGGGCAGCTTGCCGTTTCGCAATTCCTCTCGAATGCGTTCAAACACAAGCACGTTCGAGTCCACGCCCATGCCGATCGTCAGCACTACCCCCGCTATGCCTGGAAGGGTAAGGACCGCTCCAGCGAACGCCATGAAGGCCACCAGGATCAGCAGGTTCAGCAGCAGGGCCACAACCGCATTGGCACCGCTTAGGCGGTAATAGATCACCAAAAAAATCATTACGACAATCAAGCTCCCAACCGACGCCCGAACGCCTTCGCGAATCGAATCCGCGCCAAGCGATGGACCCACCGTGCGCTCTTCCAAGTATTTGATCGAAGCCGGCAGCGCCCCGGCCCTCAGCACGAGTGCCAAGTCCTTCGCCTGGTCCTCAGAAAAGTTACCAGTAATCTGCCCGTTGTCCTCGATACGGCCGCGTATCGTGGGCGCCGTGTACACCTTGTGATCCAGCACAATGGCCATGCGCTTCCCGATATTCGTTTCGGTGAAGGGGCCGAAGCGGGCGGCAGCCGCCGTCGATAGGTGGAAGTTGATTTCGAATTGTCCCGGATAGTCGGTGCTCGGCTGGGGTGTCGCTCCCACAAGGTCCTGGCCGGTGACGATTGGCGCTCGATCCAGGATGTAATACACCTGCGACTGGTCGGACGCGGACCCACTATCGGATCTGCCCGGCACAATCTCAGTGCCTTGCGGAAGCACTCCGCCGTGGGCAGCTAGGGCGGCGCTCTCGGAGGGATACGTCTGCTCGTCGGCCACCAGGGTCAGTTCGAGCTGCCCGCCCGCTTGAATCACGGATTTCGCCCGCGTCGGATCGCCTTCACCAGGAAGCTGCACCAAGATTTCGTCGTCGCCGCGGCCAGTAAAGGCGATGGTCGGCTCAGTAAGACCGAGTCCGTTGATGCGGCGCGTGATCGTTTCAAGCGACTGGTCCATCGTCTGCGTGCGGAGATCTGCGATCACCGAGGGCTTCAACGTCAGCAGATAGCCGTTGTTTTCTCCTGCCGCCGGAGAAAGAGTCCAGTCCGTCAGCTGCGTGTTGACTAGGTCGCGAAAATCCGCGGAAGTTGCGGGATCGACGTCGCGGACCAGTATATGCGTATCGTCCACACGCCGAATTTCGCCAAAGCCGATGTGCTTGTCGTGAAGCTGTCTGGTCAGCAGATCGATGGTCTGGTCGCAACGCTGCCCAATGGCTTCTTCAACCTGCACCTGCAGCACCAGGTGGCTGCCGCCCTTCAAGTCAAGCCCCAGCTTGATGCGGTCCGCAAGGTTCTGCCTCACCTGCGCGCCAGAAGTGGGGAATGCCGGCAGCCCGATCACGCCATAAATGCAAAGAACGATGGCCCCGGCAATTAGAACAAACTTCCACTTGAGCTGGGAACTCATGCGAGCTGGCTAGCTCTCCTTATTTTCGGCTTGGAGTCCCGCGATAGCGTTGCGCGAGACCTTTATTTTTACCTGTTCGGCGATGCGCAGTTGAACTGCGTCGCTTTCCAGTCCAACCACCGTGCCGTAGATGCCGCCATTGGTGATTACCTTGTCGCCGTTCTTCAAGTTG
>DASYZC010000416.1:0-5709 GCA_035949735.1 Candidatus Acidiferrales bacterium
TCCGGAATATTTTCCCGCCCTTCCACGCGGATTCGATAAATAGAATGTGTCGCCGCCCAGAGCACAAATCGTAGCAGCGAATCGGGCAGCAAATCGATCGAATAGGCTGTTGTGACCAGAGTGAGGATGGCGCCATCGAGAAAAATTCCTGCCGGCGTTTGATGAAAAATATCCGTGAACACATAGTAGGCGCCAGATGCCATCGCGATGCCAATGAACGAAACCAGATTGGCTGCGGCAATCACGCCGCCCTTCTGCTCGGGCTTCGGACGATGCTGGATCAGCGCGCCCAGCGGCACCGCGAACAATCCTCCGAAGAAACCAAGGAATCCCAGATCAAAAATTCGAAGGCGAGCCCACGCCACACCTATCGATAGAATCTTCCCAACAAACTCCACCGGAATTCGAGGGATCAAACCCTGCAACAAGTTCGCCAGGAAATCCGCGGGAGCGCGAAAGTAAAGCAGCGCGCCAAATATCGTCATGCCCACGGCGCCGAGCGGGATCAATCCATATTCAATTTTGCCCCCGGAGAGATACCCAGCCGCGATGCTGCCAACCCCAATTCCGATCGCCACGGCCGCTTGCAGATAGGTTATGTGCCTGTCATCAATGCGAAGCACATCGTTCCCGTAAATGATGATGGTGAGTTGCAGCAGCGTCGCAAGAAAGAAGAGATACGTGTTGCCCAGGACGGCCCAGCCGAGCACGCGGTCCGCCACGATGGTTTTCATCTGGGTCGCAAATTCGCCAATCTGGTTCCAGCGAAATTTCTTAGCGGGATCGGCCGCTGGAAGTTTTGAGATTCCCAGACTCGCGATTAATCCGAAGAACGTACAACCTAACAGGAGAAAACCGGCTATCGCCTCGCGACCCTGATAGCGTTCGGCGAGCTCGCCTGCGGCGATGGTGCCGCCGATTCCGGCGAGAAACGTCCCGAATTCGATGATGCCGTTGCCCCAGGAAAGCCGCTGCTCGGGGAGTAATTCTGGCAGCAAGCCGTATTTCGAAGGTCCGAATAGCGCGCCCTCCGTGCTGATCAAAAACACGCCCACGAATTCCATCGGCAGATTGTGCGCGGCCAGACTGGCGATAAAAAACGCCATGATGAGAAGTTCGAAGAGTTTCGTTCCGATCGTCACGCTGCGCTTGCCGTAACGGTCCGCGAAGTAGCCGCCAACCATCGAGAAAAGGATGAAAGGAGCCGCGAAGAGCACTCCGACGATCGGCACCAAACGGTCGCGCTGCGCATGCGGAAGATTCATCGCAACGACGATGTAGGTGACGAGGAACTTCAGCCCGTTGTCATTGAAGCCCGTCTGGAACTGCGTGACGATAAGGCTCCAGAAGCCGCGCTGCCAATGAGGAGGCGGCTGCAAGCGGGAGCTAGCCGAGTTTGCCGAGCTTTCCGTCATGATCAGTTTTGCCTTTTTGCGAAACTAGACACCCTTGGGAAAGTGTCGAGTAGCCCGTGCACCCATCCTTTCTTTTCAATAAGTTATCTCATGTTCTACTCGGCTGCCGTGTCGAGCAGAAGTATCGTCCTTGTTTCGCCAACTGCCGAAACCGGCCTGCTGCTCGCGCGCTTCAACCAAGAAGACCGCGACGGTATCTTAGCCCGCGCGGAGCGGCGCGCAAGGACACATTCCTGTGGACTTTCAAACGGGGTCGACTGGCTGGCTTAATCGCGAGAAGGCTCTAACTCTTCAAACATTGGGCCAATTCCGCAACGAGCTGGGCAGCCTCAGCACGATGTATCTTCAACGGTACTGTTGACGGCACTATATAGATGCTCAATGCTGGGAAAGGTCGAATACTATGACGAGAAGCACGAGGAAAGGCCTCTTAGGCGGATTGTTTCTCTTACTCGTTTTTCCGGCCCTGTCGGGCGGCGGAACGCCTGCGGGTCAGATTCAGTCGGTCGCCATTTCTCCGGGCGGCAATCTCATCGCAGTTGACTTCAAGAAGGACAAAACTTCTTTTATCTACGTGATCCGGGTGGACACGGGCGCCGCCACTCGGCTGACGGCTGTCAAGGACGGAGAAGAATCAAGCCCGGCATTTTCGGCAGACGGTAAGCAAATCGCGTACACGTATTGGCCCGGCGCGGGAGCGCGCTCTAGGATCGTCATTGTGAACGTGGACGGTTCTAATCTGCGTCAGTGGTCACCTACGGGAAGTAACGATCTCTCGCCAGTCTTTTCGTCGGACAACAAAACGATCGTTTTTTCTCGGTTTGGTTTTTTCGGCAGATACTCACCGATCGCGCAGCCACACGCTCACGAATGGAATTTTTACGCGGCCGATTTGGACGGCAGAAATGTGCGTCAAATTACCGACGAGAATTTCTATATGACGTCGGCCCCTTCGGTTTCGCCGGACGGCAAGAATATGGTGGTTGTCGCGGAGGGGCTCGAGACTTCCGCGCACATTGCCATCTATTCGCTCGATTATCCAGGGAAACCGATTCTGTCGCTTCAGCCTCACGTACCGCATGAAGTCGACCGCAAAAATCCGATCTATAACTGTCCAAACTACCTGCCGGACGGAAGCATTCTGTTCATGGCTGCCAACCAACGTTTTGACTACGATGTGTACCGGTTGAACCCCGACACCGGGGCGATCGAAAAGCTCACAGACAGGAATGGTTATGCCACAGACCTAAAAGTGTCTGCGGAAGGCGGGACTGCCGTTTTCCTAAAGTGGCGCAAGAACTGGTTGGGTGAACTCACTAGCTCGGAACTTTACCTACTCAACCTTCGAAGTCGCGGACTCACTCCGTTGAAGATTACGGGGCTGAACTGACGCGGCGACCTGCCGTTTCCCGGCGGATTCCAAAAGGGTTCTTCGACTGCGTCGCGGCGCACGCCGCTCCGCGCCCATACATTCAAACCTTTAATACAGAGGCCGGAACTGGCGTTTCGCGCTTATGATATTTCGTGGCGACGTAATCGTTTACGAGCGCTTGAAACGCTGCGGACAACTCGTCGTAGGTGCCTTCGAGCGTGGTGAATTTCTGGCCGTCGATGTATACGGGACAGCGCGGCGCCTCTCCTGTTCCCGGCAAGCTGATGCCGATGTTCGAGGCCTTCGATTCGCCAGGGCCGTTGACGATGCAGCCCATCACGGCGAGCTTCAGTTCTTCGACGCCTTCGTACTCACGCTTCCATTCGGGCATTTTGTCGCGGATATAACCCTGGATACTTTCGGCAAGCTCCTGAAAGGTGGAGCTTGTGGTTCGCCCGCAACCCGGACATGCAGTGACGCTGGGCGCAAAAGAACGCAGGCCCAGGGATTGCAGCAGCTCGCACGCCGCGTAAACTTCGTCGCGGCGGTCGCCGCCCGGACGCGGCGTGAGCGAAACGCGAATCGTATCGCCAATTCCCTCTTCGAGCAGAATGCCCATGGACGCAGCAGACCACACGAGCCCCTTCGCTCCCATTCCCGCTTCGGTGAGGCCAAGATGAAGCGGCTGGTCGGTTTTCGCGGAAAGATCCCGGTAAATCGCAATCAAATCCCCGGGCCGCGAAACTTTACATGAGATTATGATCTGGTCTTTCCGCAGGCCGGACTCGATCGCGAGTTCCGTGGATTCAATCGCGGAAAGCACCATGCACTCGTTGATGATGTCCTCGGACGTCTTGCCGAGATCGCGGTCCGTATTCTCCTGCATTTTGCGCATAACCAGCTCTTGATTGAGCGAGCCGCCGTTCACGCCGATGCGCACCGGCTTGCCATTGTCGCGCGCCACTTTGCAGATAGTCGCGAACTGTTCGTCGCGACGCTGCCCGTGGCCGACGTTGCCGGGATTGATCCGGTATTTATCGAGATCGCGCGCGCAATCGGGAAATTTCGTGAGCAGGACGTGCCCGTTATAATGGAAATCACCAATTACTGGAACGTCGCAACCGGCATCGAGTAGCCGTTTCTTGATTTCCGGAACGGCTGCCGCCGCTTCCGGCACGTTCACGGTAACGCGAACAAGCTCCGAACCCGCTTGAGCAAGTTCCAGGCACTGTTGCGCGGTGGCAGCAGCGTCAGCGGTATCGGTGTTGGTCATCGACTGAACCACCACAGGCGCACCACCGCCAACCTGGACGTTGCCGACCTTAACTCCGATTGTTTGGCGCCGTTTCCCGGACATTGTCTCTATTCTAGCGAATTGGCCGATAGTGATGCTAGTGGATCCGCGGGGTGGTCATACGCCAGCGAAGATTCCCCCCTTTCGGGGCTATTCAAAAAACTCCAGCAATGTTAGGCGTTTGTGCGGTGGCTGGCGCCCGTGGACTTGCCGTTGCGTGGTGGCGGCGGAACGACGATGGACATCTTGCGAATCATGGCGAGCACGAGGCGCTTGTCGTCATTCGATAAGCTGGTGGAATATTTCTTGATTTCCGCCAGGAAACGAATTTCCTCATCCGAGAGTTCGCCAAGAACTTTGCGGGTCTCGCGGTCTTGCGGCGTATCCGTGCCGGGGAAAAAGTCGGCCAAGCTGATTTCCATGGCCTCGGCAATTTTCGCGAGCGTCTCCAGCGATGGCACCGTGTGGCCGTTCTCGACGCGCGAAAGATAGCAGCGGAGCAGGCCGGTGCGGCGCTCGATATCTCCCTGCGAGAGGCCGCGGTCATTGCGGTAGGATCGAATGACCTCGCCGATATTCACCTTGGGTTTTTCCTTGGGCATCGTATCACTTCCTATACGGGGGAGTATCTTACATGCAACTAGGGCATCTTACGGGCGAGGCCACAGGCCATGCAAGGCCAACCTCGCTGCCGGTTGCTTGGGAGGAAACAGCCAGAAATCGGGTTCGACCGCTTGCTCCGATTCCTGACATGTGGCGGAAAACGTTAGGGGGTTTGGCCCCATGGCCGAACACTAGAGTACAGCTTGCGGTGTCGTCTCCGTCGTCCGCGAAACGTTGAGCTTGCCGGCACGCTTATCGGCATAAAGGGCCTCGTCCGCGCGCTTCAGCAGCTCTTCGGAAGTTTCCCCTGGCTTGTAGTCTGTCCAGCCGCGCGAGAATCGGATCGGAATTCGAGTACCCTCGTATTCGACCTCAATGCCCTGGATGCGCCCCATGACGTGGCCAACCTCTTCCCCGCGGCACTCGGGCAAAAGCGTCATGAACTCATCTCCACCCAATCGCACTGCCAGATCGGAGCCGCGAATTGCCTTTTGGAGACGCTCGGAAAAAGTCTTCAAGACCAAATCGCCAGCGGCATGGCCAAGCTTATCGTTGATCTGTTTTAGCCCATCAAGATCGATCAAAAGAACAGTGAGAGGGCGCTGATGGCGCACGGCTCGGCTGATTTCCTCGGCCAGGCGCTGTTCGCCCGAGCGGCGATTGTAAAGACCTGTGAGCTGATCGAGCGCGGCTAGCTTATAAACCTCGTCGGTGAGGGTCTGAACCTTCGCCAGGGATTCGATTTGGTTCGCCAATTGGTTGCGCATGCGAATGAGCGCCGTCTGTTGATACACGAGATACACGGCGAAGACCAGCACAAGTCCGATGAGAGAACGCACCGCCTGATTGAGATAAAAAGAATACGTGCCCTGCTCACGATTCAAAATACTCGGAAAGGTAAACGAGGCAATGGCGATGCTGAGAAGAATCAGTACCAGCATGGTGGATGACCATAGCCACCACTGGCGGCGGTCCAGCTTCCGCATGTGTTCGCGGACCATTTCCGGGCGCACGGTTGCGCCGTT
>DASYZC010000417.1:0-3791 GCA_035949735.1 Candidatus Acidiferrales bacterium
CACGACCAGCAGGACGCCATCCGTCAGCGAGGACAGAATCACCGCATCGGTTGCGGCCAAAATTGGCGGCGAGTCGATGACGATGAATTTGAAGCGCCTGCGCAAGTCCGCGATAGTCTCGCGCATGCGATGGGAAGAAAGGAGATCCGCCGGGCTGGGCGGCACGGGACCGGTGGTCAGAGCCGCCAAATTGCTAATTGCCGGGTGGGTGGTGGTCACTTCATCCAGAGACGAAACGCCCGCAAGATAGGAACTAAGGCCGGCGTCCTTACCAGAAGTAAGATTCAACGCTCGTCGAATGCCGGGCTTGCGAAGGTCAGCGTCCATCACCAAAGTGCGGTCGCCCAACTGCGCGAGAGTTACGGCGAGATTGACGGCGGCAGTAGTTTTTCCTTCGCGAGGCAGCGCGCTGGTTACCAGGATCACCTGGGGCGGGTGCTCGGCCTGCGAAAGTAACAGCGACGTTCGAAGCGCTCGAAACGCCTCTGAGATTTGGGACTTCGGTTGAACGTAGGCAAGCAGTTCTACACGAGGGCCTGAAACGCCTTGCCCGGTCGCCTCCCGCGCAATCCGCGATAACTTGCCGTGATGGCCATTCAATCCCGGCAAGAAAGGCACAACCGCAAGAGAGGGCAAGCCGGTCAGGCCTTCAATGTCGGTCGGAGACTTTACGGTATTGTCCAGGTACTCGCGGAAGATGGCCAGGCCAATGCCTCCAACCAATCCCACGAGCAATGCCAGCAAAATGTCTTTGGCCTTTTGAGGGCGCGAAGGAGTAGTTGGTACGAGAGCCGGATCGACCACGCGGATGTTGCTGGATCGCAATCCGGCGGTGATTCCCGCCTCTTTCAGTTTCTGCAGAAGTCCATCGTAGAGCTGCTTATTGGCGTCGGCGTCGTGCTGCAAGATATTGTACTGCACCAGCTTTTCGGCCAGGTCATTAGCATCCGCTTTTTGTTTATCCAGCGCCTCTTGTAAGAGCGCCAAGTGACCTCGGGCCGTGTTGTAGTCTTCCTCGACGCTCTCCACCATGGTCTTGCGAGCATTGGCAAGATCGGCGTCGACTTCCTTCTTTTGCGCGGCCAGACGCAAGACCTTGGGAAAGTTCGGGCCGTATTGATTGATGGCCTCCGCGTAGTCCTCATCGAGTTGGGACTTTCTCCTCAGCAGATCCTGCACCACGCCGTTGCTCAGAGCGGCCGGCAGGGCATCGACGTTCCCCGACATGGCCATTCGGTACAAAGCTTCCTTCTGGGCGACATCGGTCTGTGCTTCCGTCGCCGCCCTGCTGAGGTCGCCCAACTTCTGAGTGGTGATGTCTTGCTTTTCGTCAATCTGCCATATCTGATTTTCGCGTTCGTAGGCGAGGCGGGCGTCCTCGGATTTCTCGACCTTTATTCGCAGCTCTTCGAGCTCCGATGAAAGCCAATTGGAGGCCTGCGTGGTCGCATCGTATTTGCTTCGAAAGTTCTGCTCGAGATAATTTTGCAGATGTGCGTTGACAACCTGAGCTGCGAGCTGAGGGTTTTGGGCTGCGAACCGGACCTCAATCAGACGGCTGTTGGGCACGCGGACAACAGTCAGACTTCCCAGAAACGCTCCCAAAATAGCCGGCCGCTTTAGCGACGCGCCTTGGCCAAAAGTTCCCGAGGCTGGACTCCCTCCGAATTCAGGGTACTGCGCCAAGTCCATGCTCTTGATGGTTTGCAAAGCCAACGTCTCGCTCTGCAAAATCTTGGTCTGCGTTTCCAGGTACATATCCATGTCTGTGTATTCTTCGTCGGAAGTGACCTGTTGGAACGGAATTTCGTTCTGGGCTTCGCGATCCACCTCCACGCGGGCAGCCGCCTCATAAACCGGCTTCATTTTGAAGGTAGCGATGGTGACAACGGTCAGTACGGTGAGCAAGAAAGTGAGAATCAGCCACTGGTGCTTCCGCAGGATGATGACGTAATCGAGCAGATGAGCCTCTCGCGGCATCTGCTCCCATGCGGCCAGATTCCTGGGCGGAGTGATTACCGCCAGCGGCTCGGCGGACTTACGAATCGCATATCTGGAAGCGTCTTCCATCGTCATCCTTCGCGGGCGACTCTCTGCGTTGTGAGGTTCTCCAGCTAGCGATATGCCGCGCGATAAAGAGCCACTCCGGCTCCAATTCCCAACGCCGCCTCCCCTCCTTTTGCAAGAGCCTTCTTTCCGGCGCTATCGGGAACATACAAAATATCGTTAGACTTCAACGGCACATCACTGGCCTTGTGCTTCTCCATTTCCTTGATGCGCACGGGAATCAGATCGCGACGTCCGGTGGCCGGATTGTCGCGCATGATCACGGCGTCGTCGGATTTGGCAAATGGCGTGAGGCCATGCGCCAGGGCCAGGGCCTTCAGGACGGTCACCTGGTCGCCGTGGCTCTGCAACACGTAACCGCCGGGCTGGGCTACCCCGAATCCCATAACGTACACGATGCCGGCTGAGGGCACGGTCACCGTATCCCCGCCAAGAATTGGAATGTCGTAGGCGGAGTCTCCGGACTCGAGCAAATCCCGTATCCGCACGGTTATTTTTTGCTCGTCTGGGTCTGAATCGACTGTAGCGCTGGCGGGCTCGACTTTCGCCACATCCGGCTTCTTGGGGCGGGTCACGATCACCACGTCGCCCGCCGTATCCGAGATGCCACCGGCCGCCGCTAAAACCTCCAGCAACGTTGTGGGACGCACGACCTGATACACCATGGTGTGGTTTACAGCGCCAACCACCGATACCGGTTGGCTATTCTGCTCTCTTACGAACACCGAAACCTGGGGGTGCGAGACGAGGCCATTCTCGATCAGCAATCGTTCCAGTTCCGTCTCAAGTTGAAACGGGGTCTTTCCCGCGGCTGTGATTCTCCCGGGGACAAGCGGATAGCTGATCTCGCCGGTGTCGCTCACTCGAACGTCGCGGGAGAGCTCGGGCACATCGAACACATCGATGTGCAGCAGATCCCCACTCCCGATCGGCGTATCAATCGGGTGAGCCTGAGCCTCCGCGGCGAGCTGCTGGATCTTTTGGTTCGCTTGTTGAGGGGTTTCGTCCTTCTTCTGGCCGTAAGCCGCCGGCAAACAAAGTGCACAGACGACCATGAGCCAGAAAGGCTTCGCCCAAAGCCCGTCCGAAACCCGACGGCTTCCAAAAACCATCGGTAGAGGTGACCCCGAAAAGACTATGCCTAGGCCGCGCGTACATGTCAATCGGGCGATTCCCCCGGGGGGCCTTTTTTGCGGGCGGAACGCAGAGGTACACGTGGGAATGAAGTCGAGGAGTCAAACGACACATCCCGCGTGGCCCTAAAAAGCTACAGGGTTTTGCCGTTCACCCTATGCGGTTGCGGCCTTGCCGTAGCGCTTTGCGGCTCGCTCCATGCCGGAAACTCCGGCGGCGAGGTCTTGCGCAGTCATGGCCGGCCGGACCGTTATCTTCGCATTGAAGGCAAGGAACCACGGCTCGGCGATGGCCGGGAGCTCTGACGATTCCTTCATGTCGAAGAAAATGTATCCGGTGCGTTCGCCACCGTCTTCGGCGAAGTACGCTGCTTCGGGTTTCAGCTCGTCGAGAATGCTCTTAATCGTGCTCTCTAAGCGGCCAGCTCGAGCAGCCGCATTCCCGGCTTCCACTGGTATCGAGATTTTAAGTAGCATGCGCATTTTGTGGGCCCTCCTTGGCGACCGCATTATACACGCCCTTCCACAAAGAAAGAGATGGTTGCCCGATCGACGTGACGGCGGGAAACCAACTTCCTGAATCCGCAGGTC
>DASYZC010000418.1:0-10284 GCA_035949735.1 Candidatus Acidiferrales bacterium
GTTGTCGAGCTGATTCTGAAATCGCAAGGAAAGTGGAAAAAGGCGATTCCCCTCGCCATCGCCTGACCAAATCGATCCTCTTGGCCGTGTAGCGTAAGACCCTCGCGTCACCACTCTGCTTACGGCAATCCACGTGACTCCAAGCCGCGAAATTCATCGAAATAGGGGAGGCGAAGCGCGGGCGATTCTTCCACCCGTACGTACTAGAACCAAAACGGTACCTTCGACCAGTGTTCTTCAGCCTTTTGAGGGCATAGCCTTACGGAGTCGGCGAGGAACTCATGAAGACTCCGAGAGACTCTATCCGTCCTGTTTGCAAGCGATTATCCGCATTCGGGGTGTTGCTTATGGCAGCATTCTTGGTGGCCAGCACGCTGGCACCTTCGGTGTCTTCGCGACCTCTGCCGGGCAATGATTCGCCCGGCTGGTTGGATTCACCCGAATCCCAAATGCTCTACCTGACCAACCAGGACCGAACGGCTCAGCAAAACTGGGAAGAGACGCAAGGCCGTGCACACCCGCTCCAGTGGGACGACAGGTTGGCCGCAGCAGCCAGAGCGCACTCGGAAGACATGGCCCGAGCTGGATATCTATCTCACGAAGGATCGGACGGAAGCGTCCCGGCGCAACGTGTTTCCTATATGGGCATTCAGTGGCTTTCTACCGGAGAGAATGTTGCCAGGGCTCGTGATGCGGCGGAAGCCGAGGCACTATTCATGGACGAACCGAGATTCCAGCAAAACCACCGCTCGAATATCCTCAATCCGAACTACACCATCGTCGGCATCGGCGTAGCTCGAGACTCCGAAGGGACGCTGTACATCACCGAGGAATTCGCGCAAACCCGCTAGCGCCCGCCTGGCGCTTGCACCGCGAGCGCAGCAATAAGAAACGATGAAGAGGACTATTCCGGCTGGGCCGTGCTGCGAGTGATGGCGTCATCCAGAAGCTGCCTCATCTGCTCATTGGCCTGGCGGGAGGCCTCCGCCTGCTGGCGACCTAGTTGACCCTGCTGCTGTCCAAGTTCTCCTTGCTGTCGCCCAAGCTCACGCATCTGCTCACCGATCTGCCTTTGCTGATCCCCTGCCTGATATTGAGATTCTCCGATCTTGTGTTGGAGTTCGGCAATTTGACGCTGTAGATCGCCCAGCTGTTGCTGCGTGCCGCCGGCGCTGAGCTGCTTCATCTGGGCTTCAAGCTTCTGCATGTCGGCGCTCATGTCCGGGATTTGCACGTGGACCGCTTCCATTTTCTTGCCGAGTTCCCTTTGCTGATCTCCCAACGCTTCCTGCTGTTTGCCCAGAGCCTCTTGTTTCTTACCAAGTTCCTCTTCAGCCTTGAACAAATCCTTGGCACGCTGGACGGTGGCTTGGTCGCGGATCACATAGTTTTTCTCGTCATGCTGGAACCAGATGTAATCGCCCTTGATTTTGTTGCGGAGCGAAGTAGCGTGCTCGACATCTTCCGAATCTCCCGACATAAGAATCGGCGAGTCTCCCGACACGATCACGTAGCGACCGCCAAAGCCTCCGTCGAACCCAGGCCATCCGGCCCGGAATACACCGTCGCGTTGAAACTGTTGGAGCTGAAGCTCCACGGCTTCTTGAACTTCGTTTTTCGAAAGCTCGGCACGCGAAATCGCGCCATAAGCGTCTCGGTAAATTTTGCGGATTTGGTCGTCGCTCATTGCATTTTTCCACTGTGCCGCAATCGCCGGTAATGCAGCGGCGTTCGGTCCGAGAAGTTCTGGCATGGGAACGGCCAGGGGCGCCGAAGGTGGCGTTGGTTCGGGCACTGTTAGCGCAGGCGGCTTTTCAATGGGCGCAACCCCGGGATCGGGCGGTGCGTCAGCAGTTGGATTCGCGATTGGAGCCGGCTTTGCGGCAGCCGGAGCGGAAATGGGATTGACCAGCTGATCTTGCGTGTGAGCAATCGATGGACGCGCAGCAGCCGCGAAAATCACAACGGCGACTCCGAGCAACAGCAGACTGATTGACAGAGATCTATTGAGGTGCATTGAACCGTCTCCTTCCCATGCAAGAATCCGATCCACTCGCTTTTCCGCCTGTCCTGCTTTGGCCATTGAGACACCCTGCCAGTGAACACGTCGCGGAGTTTGTTGAAGCGCGACAAAAAAGCCGAGGAGTGTTTCGGCGTATTGCGCGCGGTCCGCTCCAGAAAGCAGCGCGGCTTCATCACTTGCTTCTTCCGCGGCATCTGCCAAGCGACCGTGGAGCCACCAGCTCAACGGGCTGAACCAAAAAATGGCGCGGTGCAAAAGAGAGAGGCGCTGGGTGAGCGCGTCGCGGCGAACAACGTGCGAGCGTTCATGCGCGAGCACGGCGCGAAGCGCGGCGGGACCCCACTCGCGCCATCCGACCGGAAGCAAAATAATCGGACGCAGAATTCCCAGCGTGATCGGCACGGAAATCAGTTCGGATTCCACGAGGCGCAAAGGAATAGCGGGATGATCTTCCCGCTCATCAATGGTCAGGAGGCTCGTAACGTCGGATTCGGCAATGGGTCGCGCGCCGCGAACGAGTCCCCGGCTGAAAATGATTCCGAGCAACAGCCGAGCGAGGAAAAGGAGAGTGATTGAGATATAGGTTGCGGCGAAAAGCACAATCCACGGGAACGACGCCTCCGGATTTTTGGCCGCTATCGCCGGGGAAGCATCAGATTCGCGAACGACCGGCGCTGCCTTTCCGGAAATGAAGCGATCGGCGGGTAGAGCATCCGAGCGCGAAGTTCTCGTGGTGCTCATCGGATGGACGTCCGCATCGCTTTTGGGCAACGGAATTTCAGGGCGCGCGCGAAATGGAACGGTGGGAAACGCCTCGGACGCCAAAGCTCCAGTCGCGGGAGCGTCTTCGCTCGGACGGAGCGCGTTCGCGACTGTAGCGCGCTCTGGGATGAGCCGTGCCACGGCTGAGGGAAGCTCCAAGGATAGCGGAGGCAAAATCAGCCCGAGCAGCGGCATGGCCAGCGCGGCGTAGAGCACCATTTTCCAAACCGCGAGACGCCCGGAAACGCTTTTTACGCGCAACGCGCCCACGGCCAGCGCCGCGAAACATCCCAAACACAATGACCGCGCGGCGGAAGCGAACAGATGCGCGAGAAATGCCGAGCAGGGGTGGACTACCGGAGCAGAAATCATCGCTTGTCATCCTTTTCAGACGGCCGCGCACCAGCCTTGGCTGACAACTTGCGCTGGCTCTCGCGGCTCTGAGCGATCTTGCGCGCCATCCGCTCCAGGTCTTTGCGCCCCAAAACATTGCTATCGACCATGCCCATCACAAGCTGTTCGGCGGAACCGTCGCAGAAACGGTCAATGATGTGTTTTACGGCGCGCGCAGCTACGTTTTCGCGCGCTTCCGCGGCACGATAGATGAAGGTACGGCCTTCGAGTTCGTGGACGACGTAACCCTTTGCTTCCAGACGGCGCAGGACGGTGCGGATGGTCGAGTCCTTCATGGGGCGGCTGCTGGCCAGCGCTTCCCGGCAGGCCTCGGCGGAGCAAGGGCCGTGCGACCAGACGTAATCCATCACCGCCTGCTCGACATCGCCAAGGTTGCGGAGCCGGATGCGCCGTGTGCTAATCATTGTAGCGTTACATTGTGTAACGCTTGAGGCCCCGGCGTGTCAAGAACAAATTGTGGCGAGCGCCAACAGGACGGGCGGAGATACGTAGCTCACTCAATTTAAGGGGTTTTATGTATTGCGCTCTTGTTCGGTTCCCTACGATCCTAAGTGAGGAAGCGATCACCAGTTTAGCGATGGTGGCCGCGCAACGCCCCTGGAATCCCCCCAGAATTGGTGGCTAAGAGTCTACTGGATACGGTTGCCGAGGTCCGCCAGGGACTATGAGCGACAATTCGAAGAAGCTTTCCTTTTCGAAAAAACTGAAGGTTGCCAGCCTGTTCCGGTCTCATCGGAATGGCTGTCAGGGAAGCCGTCAAGGGCTAGTTAGGTCTCGCCTCGTCGCGGCCAGAGCATTCGGGACTCGGAGCGACTCAGCGGCTCCCACCCTGGGTATTCGGGTAAAATGGAGGTTCTTGCAAAATGGCCCGCGTGAAAAAAACAAGATCCGCTAGTCGCCGTTCCGCGCCGAAACGCAGCGGCACTCCGCGAAACATCGACGAATACCTTGCGGGCGTCCCGGAACCTGCGCGTACCACCTTGAATAAGATGCGCGCCGCAATTCGCTCGGCTTTGCCGCCAGAGGCTACCGAGACCATCAGCTATCGGATGCCTGCATTTAGGTGCAAAGGAGCGCTCGTATGGTTTGCCGCATTCTCAGACCACTGCAGTTTGTTTCCCACTGCCTCGGTTATCGAAGAGTTTAAGAACGAACTCAAGGGCTTCTCCACATCGAAAGGCACCATCCACTTCCCCACGGACAAACCGCTGCCAATTGCGCTTATTAAGAGGCTGGTAAAGGCGCGAGTCGCGCAGAATGAACGCAAGAAAAATCGCTGATCGCCTGCCATTAAACGCGGGCGATGCCTCTGTATCCCCTAATTCTCATACGTTGTTAATTCCTTTTTCGCGCGCGAGTAACTCTCGAGGGCATTTTCGCCCCCAGCGGCAAAGTCACGATTAACGGCCGAGTGACCGATCGCCTTGGGTGAGGACGAGAGCAATTCATCAGCACATCAACTGTCGTTCATGCGTTTGTCACACTTCCTCGATCAAATCTGACTCCGTGGTAATCAGCCAAAGTCGATATTTGCACGACGACCCGCGCAGCTAAGGGCGTGTTGGTGTGCCCTCATTCCTTCCGGAGCGAAGAAGAACAGAGGAGGTTTACATGAGATATCTCGCACCCCTAGCAATCGCATTAGTGTTTGTAGCGGTGATTCCGGCGAAGGCGCAAACCGACCGCGCTATTTTGGAGGGAACGATCACGGACCAAAGCGGAGCGACCGTCCCCGGCGCAAGCATTAAAATTACCGAAACCGATACCCAAATCAGCCAGGAGGCTAAATCCAACGGGCACGGCTATTACTTGGTTCCCGGTCTCGCTGTCGGGACTTATTCCGTTTCCGTCTCGAAGGCCGGATTTACCACGAAGGTTATCAACGACGTGATCCTACGCGTTGGAGAGGACCACGCTCTCGACGTCGGGCTCGAACTCGGCGCGGTTAGCGAACGAGTTGAGGTCCAGGCGCAGGTGAATCCCGCCGAGCACACGTCGGCGGCGAACGCATCCGTTATCACCAACCAGGAGATCGCGAATCTGCCGGTGAACGGGCGGGACTGGTCTGAGTTGACTATCCTAGCCCCGTTCGCACAAGACGACGGCGGAGGCGATCAGCGCACCATACGCTTCGCCGGGCACGCCCGAGATGACAATAACTTCAGCATCGACGGCGTGGATGCGGGTGGCATTCAGGAACAGGCTCAGAAATCCTCTGTGCGGCTGCAGATCTCAGAAGATGCCGTTGACGAATATCGTGTGAATAGCGCCCTCTACGACGCCGAGTATGGCACTCAGTCGGGCGGCCAGGTCAACGTGGTCACCAAGTCGGGCACGAACGACTTTCATGGTACCGTCTTCGGCTACCTGAGAAATTCGGTCTTTGACGCGCGCGCCTTTAATGATTTCGATGCCGTGGGAAACCCTGTGAAGCTTCCTTTCAGGATGGGACAGTATGGATTGACCGTTGGGGGGCCGATCCAGAAGGACAAGACATTCTTTTTCATTAGCTATGAAGGATTGCGCCAGCTGCAACAGAGTTCGACGAATGGCAACACTTTCGTGCCGAGTGCGAGCCTGGTACAGGACATCCTAGTGAGCGGCCGAAACGGTGTGGGCCCTTCGCCGGCGATGTGCGCGGTTTTGCAAGGATTTCCTTGGCGTGCCTCGACCGGCACGGTCGGAGGTTGCGCTCCAAAGTTCGTCTATCCCGATAGCTCTTTCATCAACTGCTCGCTCCCAGCAGCGGGTGGTTGTGGACTCACATTCGATGCCAACGATCCGCCGATTGACGTAGAGGAGTTCGTCCATCCGATTCGAACCACCATTCATGAGGACACCTGGCTGGTTCGCATCGACCACAAACTCAGCGACAAGACAACCCTTTATGGCCGAGCTCAGCGGGACATCAGCCTTTCATCTTCCCAGATCAACGTCAGCACGACCGGTCTCGACAGCGATCGGGTATTCAATCATCCGGCGAACTACCTCCTCGCGCTACAACACGTATTTTCACCTAATCTATTTAACGAGACGAAGTTCTATGTCAACCGCTCGCCTTTTCACAATCCTCACGGAAGCACGCTGCCGTTTGCGGTTAACACCAATTTTTTCTCGAGTATTCCGAACGAGTCGGCCGACATCGAAGTGGGGACGACGTTCGGAGTTATCGACAACCTCGCTTTGACTCATGGCCGAAATGCTCTCAAAATGGGCATGGAATATCGGAGGGTTCGGCTGAATCAGGGCCAGACAGCCGACAACAACCTCACCTTCGGCGACGACCAGAGCCTCATTTCAGGCACTGTCTCGGGCATATTGTTCAACGCCCCGTGGTGCTGCCACCGGTTGCGCCGCAATTTCTTCATGCCGTACTTCCAGGACGAATGGCGGATAACCCCCACATTCACCGTCACCGCTGGGCTACGCTGGGAATACTATGGCGTTCCGGACGAGGCCACCAATCGAACGACCGTATTCGACTTCAACGCGTTTCATGGAGCCTGCCTCGGAACAGGGTCATTTAACGCGGCCTTCCCCGCGCCGATTAACACGCCGCCTTGCCCGAAAAATCCATATCTCACGAATCCAGATTATCGTGACTTTGACCCCCGAATCAGCCTTGCCTGGGCTCCCGCGGCAATGCACGACAAGACGGTTGTCCGCACGGGATTTGGAATTTATCATGGCGCAGCACAGAACGACGATCTGAATGCCGGCCTGGAGAGCGACACCTTCCGTGTGGTCGTGAACCAAGCAGTCCCGATGGACCCTGCCTTCGCGCAGGCAATCCCAGATCTTTCTGGCCTTTCAATCTCGAAGGCAGGGGCTCACCCTCGCGCTTTGCAGCGCGAAGGGCGCCGCAATCTCTACGTGGAGGAATGGGGGCTGACGGTCGAACAGGCAATTCCGGCTAACTTCGTGCTTTCAGCTTCCTATCTGGGAAGCCATGGCGTGCGGCTGTTTTCGCGCGGCGCCGTGAATCTCTGTTCGATTCCTGTGACTCTCAACAGCGCCGGCACGGACTGTGTTCGGCCGCTGGATCAATACTTCCCGGACCCCAATAATCCCGATCCCTATGGCTCGGTCGATTACAAAAGCGATATCGGATCGAGCACCTACAATGGACTGAACCTTTCTCTCGAGCGGCGACTCACGAACGGCTTTTCCTTTCTAGCGCGCTACACGTATTCTCACTCCATTAACGACGGTTCAGTCGGCGGTGGCGAATCTAATGGGCCCGAAAACATCAATTGTCTGGCTTGCGATAAAGGACCTAGTGTCTTCGACATCCGCCACAATTTCGTCGCCGAAGAGGTGTACCAGCTTCCCTTTGGGCCTGGCACAAACCACCTACAACATTCCGGAGCCTTGGGCAAACTCGTGGGCGGATGGATGGTAAGCGGCGTCAATACGTGGCACACCGGCCACCCGCTGACGGTGGGTATGGATTTGAGCAATAGCATTCCGAGCGGACCGTTCGCTGGATTTGCCGATACGTATTTGTTACCGGATGGCAACGATCAAACCAGTCAGCGGCCCGACATTGTTCCTGGAGTGCCGCTGGCGCTCCCAGGAGGAGGCCATAACGGCGTGCCGCTAATAAACCCAGCCGCTTTTCAGGCTCCGCCCGTCGATGCAAACGGCAACTTCACCCGATTCGGCAATGAGGGAAATGGGATGATTCGGGCGCTCCCCTCCTGGCAAATCGATCTCGGACTTGAAAAGGACACGCGTCTCACCGAGCGGTTCACTCTGGAATTTGCCGTGCAGGCCTTCAACTTATTCAACCACACGCAGCTTGGCGACCCGGGTTTGCTCAACCTCATTTACGACCCCGCAGCGTCATCGACTGGCTTTCTGGATAGGCAGCCGGGCTTCGGTGTAATTACCAGCACAGTGAACTTCAACAACAACAATGACAACGACTCCTCGCCGAACACTGGAACGGGATTGCCCAGGCAGATCCAGTTTATGTTGCGTTTGAAATTTTAGGCTAGTGCAGACGCGTGCCGCGATTATCGGCTGGAGACGTTGCTCGACTTGAGTCAGCGTAGGGGGCAGATTTAGTGCGCGTGCCTTCCGTGCGGGCCCCGAGAGCGAATTTCCGGCTGCTTTTTGGGGATGGCGCCCGACTTGAACAAGTCAGACAGATCGGTGGCGTTGGCCGCATCACCCAGGAACGGTCCCACGCGAAAGATCTCTTGCATAGTGCGCAAATCGGAGGAATGCGTGTAGGTCAACGGGCTCGCATACGGAAGGCCGTTCACGTTCCCATGAGCACGCGGAGAGATGATAATCTCACCGATCGTGTGTTTGAGGTCGTCCGCGTTATCACCAGACAACCTGTCCGATTCGGATTCGTCCCACCAAATGATGATGACGCCTCGGTTCTTGTAAGCGTTTGACGCCATGATGACGGGAACAATCTGGCTCAGGAAGTCGTCGCCCTGCCTGATCCTTGCAGCGTCGCCGGTTAGTCCTTTGTAGCCCCCTCCGATCGCACTGTGCATGTCGTTGTATTCGTCCGGGGTAATCCAGTTGTAATCGGCCACGGCATCGTTTGCCAGGTCGCTCAACAACTGTTGCAACGGCGCGTAGTGTGAAGATAACGGATTCATCGGAGTCGGGTCGTCTCCGCCGTTGGTATCGGTGAAGAGCACCATGGGATTATGCTTGGCGGCATAATTGAATTGGCTGGAGCTGTTGTACGCATTGAAGTAGCTACTGGCGAACCCCGAAAAACTGGCCAGCGGAACGGTCCACTTTTCCGGCGGCAGGGGGACGTTGGTGAGTGCGCCGCCATTCAGAGTAAGGTCGATGTCTTCCTGGTACGACTTCCACGTTTTTCCAGCCATCGTGAGGAGATTGCTCAGGTGCAGCCGAGTATCCTGGATCGTGGGTCCCTCTCCGGAATAGGGGTCGTTGTCGCTCGACACGTCAAAATTAGTACCGGCTTCGGACCAAATATAGTTCGGCTCGGAAGGATGGATATGGCGGTTGTTTCCATTTCCGGTGACCAAAACATTATGGTAGGCCGTTGCGTAAGCGACCTGCTTGCTGATCTGAATCCTTGAGCCGTTAACACTGACGACGGCGGTTCCGTTCACAAGACTATTAATGAATGGCGCGTTCAAATTCTGAAAAATCTGCTGAGCCCTGCCAGTGAACTGGTTCGCTGGCTGGGTCCAATTGTGATTCTCCATCGCGATCACGAAAACGGTCTTGATCTCCTGGGCGCTGACGCTGAAATTGCCCAACGCGGTCAAGAGAATAAGCGCACCCAAGACGTAGAAACCTCTGACCCGCGACACTGACACCTCCAAGAGCCAATTTTGACACGGACGGCGGAGCATGTTTCAGGTTCACACAAAGTGAGCCAACGAACCAAGCAGAGCCCATACGTTAATAACAGGCTCGTTTTACAGAACGATGATTGGCATATGACGGGTGGAAGACTCTGAGCATGTAATGCCCACATAGCGATGATGCTTACCACGCGCGCGTTGGGATGCCTTACGCATCAATGGGAGATTGACTCTAGCGCCAACCCGCGCGTCCGCGGACCGAAAGCGCCGATTGCCAAAACGATTGCGAACATGGAAGCCGCGATGAAGGCGAAAACGCCGCCCACACCAAAACGTGCGAGGAAAAAACCAATCATCAAACTGGTGAAGATCGCGCTGAAACGGCTCCACGAATAGACAAAGCCGACGGCTTGCGCCCGCACCGGCGTGGGGAACAGCTCAGCTTGGTAAGCGTGAAATGCCACCGACATCCAGTTATTCGAACACGTCAGCATCACGCCAAGCACGATGAGCCAGCCTGGCTCGCTCTGGCGTGCGAACAACAGGCCGAACCCGCCGATGCAGATGGCGCTCCACACAATTTGCCACTTTCGTTCGAGCTTGTCGGCAATTCCTTGAACCAGTAACGGGCCGACCGGAGCAAAGATGGCGATGATGAACGAATACTGCAGGCTGGCCGTGGTCCGGATGCCCGCCGCAATCAGCAGCGTCGGCACCCACGAAGCGAACCCGTAGTAACCGACGGTCTGAGCCAAATGGAAAACCATCAGCATGAGC
>DASYZC010000419.1:0-4802 GCA_035949735.1 Candidatus Acidiferrales bacterium
TATTTCAGGCAATGGCTGGATTCGAGCGGCTGGCAGCAAGAGGATTACCTGCCCACCGACGTCAATCATCTCCCGATGGAGCTCGCGATCGGCGCGAATGGCGAACCGGTAACGGTGCAGATCGACATTCGCAGCGGATCAATTCGCGCGAAGGTCTGGCGCATGACTGTGGGGCGTTGCGATCTGCTGCTGCTGGATTCGAACGTAGAAGGAAATGCACCCGAGGATCGAGAGCTTACCTCGCGTCTATACGGCGGCGATGGACGCATCCGGATTCGTCAGGAACTCCTGCTCGGCATCGGAGGATTCCGCGCCTTGAGGGCCATGGGGGTCACGCCCGGCGTTTTGCACCTCAATGAAGGACACAGCGGGTTTGCAGTCCTCGAAGCGGTTCGCGATGTCATGCAGGAAGAGGGCATGACGTTCGATCGAGCGGTCTCGCGTGTTTCCCGAGGAGTTGTTTTCACTACGCACACGCCGGTTCCCGCCGGCCATGATCGGTTTGACGCAAATCTGATCGAAGAGCACCTGGGGCCTCTTCGCGAAGCCCTCGGCCTCTCTCACGACCAACTCTTGGCGCTAGGCCGCGAAAAGCCTGAAGACAATGCTGAAGATTTCTGCATGACGGTGCTGGGCCTGAAACTTTCCCGCCGCGCCAACGCCGTTTCCGCTCTGCACGGCGAAGTGTCGCGCGCGATGTGGACCGGCCTCTACCCCGGTAAGTCTGAAGATGCCGTTCCCATTGGACACATCACCAATGGCGTCCACGTTCCCACCTGGCTCGCGCCGCAAATGTTTCGCCTTTACGTCCGTCATTTAGGAACCGGCTGGCACGAGCACAGCAGCGAGGCCCGTCTCTGGCAAGGCATCGAGAATGTGGACGACGGCGAGCTTTGGGAAACGCACCTCAATTTGAAGGGGCAGCTCTTGGAGTTTGTTCGCCGCCGCGCGGTAAACCAAGCCGAACGCCGCGGTGAATCTCCGGAAACGCTCAAAGCCTTGGGGAGCGTGCTGAGTCAGGATGCACTCACCATCGGATTCGCGCGGCGTTTCGCCACGTACAAAAGAGCGACTTTGATTTTGGCCGATATCGAGAGGCTTACTTCGATCGTCAACGATCCGGCGCGTCCCGTGCAGTTCGTGTTTGCGGGCAAGGCGCATCCGCGCGATGAGCCCGGCAAGCGCGTGCTGCAGCAGATTGCCGAACTGATGCGCGATCCGCGCTTCGCGGGCAAATTCGTTTTCATTGAAGATTACGACATCAACGTGGGACGCCATTTCGTCCGGGGCGTGGACGTGTGGCTCAACAATCCCCGCCGCCCGCTGGAAGCCTCGGGCACCAGCGGCCAAAAGGTGGTTCTCAACGGCGGCCTGAATCTTTCCGTGCTGGACGGCTGGTGGGCGGAAGCCTACGACGGCTTGAACGGCTTTGCCATCGGCACCGGTAGGACGCATTCGAACATGGACGTTCAAGATATGCGCGACGGCGAAGAACTCTATCGCACGCTTTGCAACGAAGTGATTCCGCTCTATTACCAGCGCGATCGTGACGGCCTTCCTCGAGGTTGGATCAAACGCATGAAGCGGACCATCCGCACCCTCGGCTGGCGCTTCAATGCAGACCGCATGGTCATGGACTACACGCTGGACTGTTACGTGCCCGCCGCCGGCGGCACCTCCAGCGATATGCGCCCTGCCTGCTAGCCCGCATACCGACGGTCACGGCAAGCACGTAGCGAGCCCGAGGCGAGCTACAGTCCGGTAACTCCGTTTGTCAGGACCTTATCCGGCTGAGTTGGCTGGGATCGCAATTACTTATACACGGCTGAGGTTTTTGCGTCCTCTCCGCGCGCATTGGACACGATGATAGACTTTTATCAAATGCGAAGGCTGTCTCGAATTTGTGTCGTCGCCACTTGTCTGGCTGGGTCTTTGCTGCTCATTCTTGGGGGGCCCGCTCCAGTTCAATCTAGCGACTTCGGACAGAAAGCCGGTGATGAAGAGAAATATTCAGCTTCCTTAGTTGTGGCCCCGTCAGCCAAGAGTCCAGAATATTTAAAATATCAGGACGGAAGGCAGCAGGTAATTTACTCGACTGAATCTGAATATCCTGCTGAGGACGTCTTGTCCTTCATCAATGGAGAACTCAAGAAGCGTGGATGGAAACCCCTTCCTCAGGATTTTCTCAATCCCGACATACCTTCGTCCCATCAACGCGGCTGGACTTTTTCGGAGGACCACACACAAAGACCTTGGACAGGTGTGTATGCATGGGGTGCCGGTTGGGAAAACGGCTCTCACGACATTGTTATGTACATTCTGAGATACGAGTCTCCTGACAATTCGACTCGCAACCTGAAAAACTTGCAGGTTATAGCTCTATTCATTCCAGCGGAAATAGCGGCTAAGATGAAGCGTGATGTTGCGAACTCCAAGAATGCAAGGGGGCCGAAGTAGTAGAGTCAGATGGCGGGTGGCAGCAGCGAGCAGCTACTTGCCCTTCTGCGTCAGAATGCGTTCGATCTGTCCGATGTGGTTGATGTCGTGTCCGGCGAACATCAGCACAATTGTCTCCACGCTTTCTTCGCCGCGCTCGGAGTGCATGCCGTGGTGCTTCCATTGTTCCGGAGTAAGCGATTTCAGTAGCGCGAGATTCGCCTCGCGCAATCCGCGATATTGCTCGAACGATTTCCGCAGGTCGCGCTTATCGTAATGCAGCGCGGTCACCCAAGTATCCTGGTCGAAGCCGATGATCGGAGTTCCCGGCTGGCCAAGAATCGCGCGGATTCGATAGCCTCCCACGAGTTCCGTATCCGCAATGTGCGCCACGATCTCGGCAATCGACCATTTTCCCGGTGCCGGCCGCTTGCGAGCCTTCGCGGGACTCAACCCTTTTAATAATTTTGCAACCTTGGTTGGGGCCGCGGCTAGCATCTTGAGCGGATCGTTCCCTCCCACATGGCTGAACATCCGGTTGCGATATTGCTCCACGGTTTCCTGCATGCGATTCCTCCTGCGCTGAGTGACGGCTGAATGGCTCTGATTCTAGAATACCCGGCACTTTTCTGGAACAACGGCCGGCGCAAGGCAGTGGGTCAGTTTCCGGTTACCCGACTTATCAGGAGTTAGGGCGAATTCTCACCATCCATTCGGCTGTGTGCGAATGTGAGGCTCAAGTTCTAAAGGTTATTTCAGCTTCGCGTACTCGGCTTTAGCCTGCTTCAGGATCGGGATGTCGGGGTCGGCGTCTTTCCATAGCGTCAGGAAATCCTGATACGCGACGCGAGCTTTTGCGGTATCGCCCTGCATGGCGTAGGCGCGTGCAAGGCCGAGGTGGGCGAGTGCGCCTGTCGCACAATTCCACAACAGCCCGCGATGGTCCAGTATTTTCTGGAACTCGGCGGCCGCCAGCTGCCCCTGTTGCTCACTCAGGTAAACCTGGGCGCGGACGTACACGGGATACACGCAGGAGTTCCCGGCGCTCGTACTTAGCATGCCTAGCTCATAGGGTGCTGCCGCTTGAAGAAGCTCGATGCTCCGGGCAGGATTCTTGCGGCCCGTCTCTATCTGCGCGCGGATAGTAGGCAGCCAGACCGATTGCACAACGGTATCCTGCGGGAAGCGCTTCCCGAGGTCATCCACAAGCGACTGGGCATGAGCCGCATCGCCCGCCAAGGCATTGGCCAGCGCCGCCTGTGCTTCTGCATCGCGGCTGCCTGGTGCGAGCGCCACTGCCGCGGCAGCATTCTGGCGGGCCACATCCACGTTGCCAAACAGCGCTTCGCGTATCGCCGCATTTGCTTGCCACAAGGCGGCGGGCTCTTTCTCATCGCTGCGGCGGGCGCTCTCCAAAGCTTGCCGGGATAGCTCGCGGGCTTTCCCCAATCTCCCAGACCAGGCTTCAGTATCGGATTCAACTGAAGGCATCCAGTCTTCTGCGCCTGGTTTTCCTACAGCCCAATCCGCCTGCTGCTTCATGGCTGCCACGTTGCCCTGGAAGAAGGCTAGTGCATACAGGTTTAGGTGCAGGGGAGTACCGCTAAGCTTGCGCCGCAGCGCCGCTTCGGTTGTGGTCCTTGCTTCGTCGAAACGGTTCAGGGCCAGGTAAATCTGGCCGAGATTCTCATACAGGACCACATTATTCGGTTCCAGGCTAAGCCCTTCACGGGTTTCGGTGGCGGCCTTCTCATATTGCCCCAGAATCATGTCGCTGCTGCCGACATCGACATAAGCGACAACATCGCGCGGGTAAACTTGTATCCACAGTTCGTAAGCCTGATTCGCTTTTTCCAGCTCGCCGGTGGCGAATGTGTAGTAGAGGGCGGAGATGTGGAGTTTTTCGCGTCCGGTGACGCGGTCGCGCAAATCTAAGGCTTTCTTCAGGTAATCGGCGGCAAGACGTGGCTGGTTCAGATTGAAGTAATCGACTCCGAGACGGTCGTACGCCAGAGCAAAGTTGGCGTCAAGTTCGATGGCGTGCTTGAAGAATGGAATGGCTTCGGCGTCGCCGTTTTCGCGCACGGTTTTGTTACCCAGGGTGTAAGCCTGGAGGGCTTCCAGGGAACTCGTCGTGGCCTGCTCCAGCGGGGCATCGAATTTCTGCACCGAGCTGAGGGATTCGCCCACCTCGTTGCGAAGCTTAGCTGCGGCCTGTCCCAACGCCGGGTAGTGCTCTAAATCAGTGTTGCCGTCGGTGGCGACCGTATCAGTTTGGCAATCCATTTTCTTATGCGCTCTCGCATGTGAGAAGCTCTTGTACAGACCAGACGTGATCGGCGATTCCCGCTTCCATTGCGGGCGTT